>NZ_JBSGCE010000036.1:0-115371 GCF_053601695.1 Nonomuraea sp. NPDC004702 | reverse complement strand
CAGGCGTGCTCCACGTCCCCGCACCCCGTTCACCGGCCGGGAGAGTCACGCAGGCCCAGCTCAGGGCTTGATCAACTTACGCTCAGTGGCATTGGAGCAAGGGCCGTCGGGGCTACCGCTGTTGACGGGCTTCTCCGGTGGATTGTCGCTGATCTCAACCGGATGCCGACGTTGAGCGTTCATCATGCCGAGTTCCGGCATTACGGCTCTGGATATGCCTCCTTCGTTGATGTCTTCATCACCAAGCGCGACGGATCGATGCGCCATTCCGAGAACGGCTGGACGAACGTTGAGGGGTTGCCCCTTGTGCTGTCCCGGCTCGCTCCACTGGCAGCACTTTTCAAGCCTGACATCCAAACTTCGGGGCCAGGCAGGGTCGGTAGTCGCGGCATGCCGGAGCTGTCGCTGGTCACAGATACTGCTCTTCCGGGATGGGAGGAGGAGTATCGGCAGATTCGCCAGGTGCTCGATCGACACGATATCGCCCTGCTCGATTCTCAGGTCCTCAGCTTGCCGTTAGAGGCCGAGCTTCGGCCCGAAACAATTCTCGGCAGTCCGCCGTACAGCGTGTTCGATGCCTGGTTCCACTGGATGGATTGAGACGTCGAGTCCGTGCCATCAGCTCGGGAAGTCTTTCAAGATCATGCTCTCTGAGGTGTGAGAACGCTGACCTGGGCGGATGTCGGTCCAATCCCCGTGAGTCCCCGTGACTCCCCGGTGATCGCCGACCGTACGGGCACGCATCGGGCACGCACTCTCTGATCCGTAGGTCCCCGAACGATATTCAAGGCCACTCGGGATCGTTCGCCGCGCTGGCTGGCAGTCGCCCCACTGTTCAGGTTCGTTCGGCTCAGTTCATGATCGTCCACCCCGGGGGCTCCCAACGTGGCTCCCGCAACAAGCGGATGAAGGCGGAGCGGACTCTGGCGGTGCGATGCTTCGTGGCCTGCGGTGGAACACACACGCGATCGGACCAAGCCGCTTCCGATCCGCATGCTCAGGCCCGAAATCCTGTACGCCAGTAGCCTTGATCATCAGCCTGGGAACCCGCGACGACGCTATTACGCCAAGCCTGGCGCCCCTCTGCATGCCGTCCAGGCTTATGCGGCCGCGCACGACGAACAGGCCCCAAGTCCGCCTCATCCTTGCGTGCTTCCCACCCACGGGTGAGCGCTCAGCCCCGCTGACCGGGACGTTCCACGATCAACGACGTCAGCAAAGCCGTGCTCCACACCGCTCCCTTGCGGGTGGCGGGCTCGCTGCTGCCAGGCATGAACGCATCGCGCAGCCAGACCGTCCGAGTTCCCAGGTAGCGATAGGTGGCCGGATCCAGGATCTCGTATCGGCGGAAGGGCCGCGCATCGCCGGCGCGCTCCAGCCAGACGCCCAGCCCACTGCGACCGGCGGCGTCGCTCACGCCTTGCTCGATCCGGACGCCGGGAATGAGCGCCAGAGCGCGGAACATGGCCGCCTCCAGCCGTGGTGGCATCGTGCCGTACCTGCTCAGGTAGAGCATGATCACGCGATAAGCGCGGGCGTCGGCGGGTTCGACGCTCTTGGGCACTCCCTCCTCGCGGGCTCCCTCGATCCAGTGACGATCACCTGTGATCTTGACCAGCAGCTTCCTCGGGTCAGTGGGCAGCTTGCGCAGCTTGGCGTCGTACTGCTGCGGCGACAGGTCGTCATCGCCGGGATCCAGCGGGTTGTGTTCCTTACCGACGGTGAGCTGGCCGTCCTCGCCGAAGGAGGCGGCCTGCCTGCCGTCATAGCGCAGCCATTGTTCCTGGGTCTTGGTCGTCTCTGAGTTCGGCTGCTTGTCCAGAGTCTTGGTGTAGTGCCACTGCGTCGGCAGCGGCACCTGGGCGCTCCTACGCCTGCTCGCCACATCGGCGGCGCGGACCAGCACCACGTTGGAGTCGAGCCGAACCACTGAGGGTGTAGCCGCCGGCCCCTGAGCGGGCGGTTGCGGCCATAGGCCGGCCACGGCGACCGAGGCGGCGGCCCCCAGCGCCCCGATCGCAAGCAGGCGGCGCCCCACTGATCGCCTGCGCCCCCGTATCCGCTTCAGCAGCCGCCGGCGCTCCGAGATGATCCACCCATGGCCGGGCTCGGGGACCTCGGCACGCCACTCGTGCAACGATCGCAGGTCATCCATCGAAAGACTCCTCTCGGGTCATCGCGGGGTCGGATCCGCCGAGCGCCTGACGTGTCCTCGTCCTGGCTCGGTTCAGGCGGGATCTGACAGTGCCGATCGGGATGTCCAGTGCACGGGCCACGTCCTGATATGACATGTCGGCCCAGGCCACGAGTAACAGCACCTCCCGATCACCGGGTGACAGCTTTGCCAGCGCAGCCGCCAGACCGGCCTGCTGTGCGGCGACCCGGTCATCGACACGCTCGGCGTAGGGCTCGACGACCTCGTCGATGCCGCTGCGGACCAGCGCCCGGTAGAACCGAACCTCCACGCGTCTGTGTCGGCTGATGAGCCGAGCGGTGATGCCGTACAGCCAAGGCCGTGCGTCAGGATGGCTCATGTCATAGCGGCCACGGCGCCGAAATGCGGTCAGAAAGGCGTCGGAGACGATGTCGTCGGCAAGAGAGGGGCCCAGCCGCCGGGCAACGTAACGCCGTAACGCGGGCGCGTGCCTGTCGAACAGGTCGGCGAAGGACTCCGGGTCGTGCTCCGACCGCCGTATCAGCTCGGCGTCGACAGCCCTACCGGATTCGTCATCGGTCACATGGTGCTCCAATCCCCTGAGCGGTGGTTCACCAGCTTTCGCCCGAGGGGGCGGCACGAGTTCGTGTCAGGCGATGTGATCTGCGTCACGCAGCGATCAGATAGCGACGCGACCCGCGACATTTGATCGAAAGGTTCCCAAACGATGTCCAGGGCCGTTCAAGCCAGTTCGCCGTGCAGGTCGTGACCGAGTCGCCTGTTCAGATCAATCCAACTCGGTCCGGAGCCGTACGGCCTGTTGGCTCCCAAAATCGGAGTGCCGACGGTTCATAGGGCGTCACTCGTCCTGCTGTCCAACAATCTCTGACCTGCGGTGCAGGCCCTCGCGCACACATGGAGACCTACGCCGAGCAGTCCGACGACGGGCACGTCTTCGTCGGCCCCAAGGGGGCCAAGCTCAGCGGCTGTCACTTCCAAGACCTTCGTCACACCGGGAACACCCCCGGAATCGAACCCGAGCTGTCAGCTTGGGAATGGGCTACTGATCTTGCCGTCCTGAGCTGGGGAAATGGGGAGCAGGTCAAGGCTGGTCGAGTGGCCGGGAGTCCCTGCGACTCACCGTTGATCACCGTCCGTTCTGGCATGCATCTGGCACGCAGTGATCGCGACCACTTCCCCAATGGCGCGATCGACAGCGCCGCTAAGGGGCGGTTGCCTGTGAGTACATCGTGCTGGTTTGTCAGTGAGGGATCTTGCGGTGACGACGTGATCACCAACTAGGCACAGCATGTATGGCTTGCATATAGAGTTGCGACCCGCCGGTGTCCAGCGAGGGAAGACAGGGGGGATCTTCCTGATGAGCAGCCGCTTCGGGCCGATCGCAAAGCTCGGCGTCTGGTGCGCATCCGCACTGCTGGCAGGTCTGGGATTCGGTGTTGTCACCAATCTTGCTCAGGGCTGGCTTCCAGGCGCCTGGAACCAGGTCGCCAACTCCGGTGCTGTCTGGTGTGTCCCAGCGTTCGTCGTCGGCGCCCTGCTTGCCGGCTGGGCGTCAGCGCGGTCAGCCGCCGTCGCCGGCCTGTGTGCCTCGATCGGCCTGGTCGTTGGGTATTACGGGTACGCGGAGTTCGGCCGTGACGGCATGGGCAGCCTCACCTATCCGCTGGTGTGGCTTGTGATGGCGGTCATCAGCGGCCCGTTGTTCGGCGTGGCTGGGCTGTGGTGGTGGAACGGACGCACCATCCGTAACCGTGTCATAGGGCTCGCCGCGCTGGGAGGTGTCTTCGGGATGGAAAGCATCCTCTATGGCTTCGTCCTGCATTACGCCCCGCAGGCATGGGCCTGTCTGGCCGTCCTGGTCCTTGTACCGCTGGTGATGGCACGCCGGCAAAGAGAGCGGATGCCGACCCTGCTGACGGCCCTGGCCCTCGCGCCACTGGCGTACTTGGTCGTCGGATTCCCACTTCAGTACGTGACGACATGAGATGGATCGCCACGCGCTTCACTTGGCCAGGGGTTCTTAGAGGGATCCGTCAACGGCTGTCCGGCAGGATCGACACATGACCGTGGACGTTGGAACCACAACATCTATTATCCCCGCATCCTGCGCGCGATCCCTGATGGTCACCAGCGCGCCCTCGACGTAGGTTGCGGCGAGGGCATGGTCGCCCGCGAACTGCGACGGACCGTGCCGAGCGTTGTCCGCCGAGATGTTGCCTGGCTACCAGTCTCTCCGTCGCCTTCTGTTGCGCTACTGCATCATCTGGCGCAAGCCGCAGGACTGAGCAAGTTCGGCTGATGGCTCTAGAAATGATCAAGGTCCGGGTCGGGATTCACTCCGTGACCTGGGGCATGTGGAGCGGGTGACGGAGACCGAACCCGCGCTGTCAGCTTGGGAACCATCTACTGATCTTGCTGTGCTGAGTAAACGGGGGTGCAGGCCAGAGTGGGTCGAGCAGCCGTGAGTTCCCGTGAATGACCGCGGCTCCCTGGCCGTTCTGGCACGGATCTGGCACGCGATCAAAGTCGTGATCTTTCCTTGTCCCCGAAACCAGGGCCCATCATTCGGTCGGCGGCCTCGGCCAATCCACGGCCGGGCACGCCGCTGCTCCCGATGCAAGGCAGTGGTCGAGCTCGCGAGCGTCGAGCCATGCCTGGTGAGCGGCGTAGATCTTGCGCAGTCCGTCGTGCTTCTGGCGCAATGCCAGAAAGTCATCCAGGCATTGCAGCAGTACCTCGACGGCGCGGGCGTCGGCGTCGGGGTCCATGTCGCGCACGCTCTTCGGGCCCTCCGGCTCGGTCAGGCGCAGGACGAGACTCCACCAGACCAGGTTGTCCCCACACCCGACACGGGTCACCAGCCATTCCCGGAAGCCGGTGAGCAGGATGCCCGCGTTTCCGTGATCACAGCCTTCGATGAACGCAACGACGCTGGTGAAGTCCGCCCGAGGCAGATACATGAGTGGCCGCTTGTGGAGCGCGGAGAACAGCTCCCGATAGTTCTCGATCATCAACCCGTTTCACCGCCTGTGTGTTTGTCCGCCCGCTTATCGATCCTGCCCTGCCGGGCTTGCGGTGTGATTTGACTACGCCCGCCGACGAAGAAAGGCCATCGGAACGCAAGTCAATGTGGTGATGGCCATCAGCGCCAAGCAGGGTAGAGCGTCGATTCGAATGTTCATCTCTGGCTGGTAAGTATTCATGTACCACTCGTCCAACGCAGCCAGGAGCCAGGCGGCTGCTGGCCACAGGAGATAGTGGGAGTGCCGCTGCGTGCGTCGAAACGCCAAGAACAAGGCCACGAAGATGACTCCACCCAGCGTTAGGGGGATGGTCTGATACAGCATTCCGATCAGTTGGGCCACGTGAAGACCTCAGTACGTAGGGTGTGAAGCTCCGCCACTATAGATTTGTTGCGGCCCGCGCGCACCTTCCCCGCCTGACGCTCCTATGTGCAAGGGCGTTGCGCAGAGTTTCGTCTTGAGCCGTGCTTGTCGGAGAACAAGGCGAGGTAGGCGGCGCCAGCCGAGTTCAGGACGTTGGTCCATTCAGGATGGTCGAGATACGCGTTGTCCGGAGCGGTTGGGCCGAGGTCATCGAGTACGTGCAAGAGGGCGTCGACCACCGTCTGCACGAGGTCTGCTTCTCGTTGATCGAAGAAGAGATGGGGGATCAGGGCTCGTGCGCCGTGTTGGTCGATGGAGGTGTCGTCGATGAGCCGGTGCACGGCAGCGGTGAGGTCCGGCCGTCCTTTCCCGGATCGCCAGTGTTGGTCCTGGTAGTCGCGGTCACTCAGGGCTCGCAGTGATTCGAGCACGTCCTTGCGTCGCTCTGGCCACTGCACGGGCTGTTGGCCCGGATGTTCTTCCTCCACGGACGCCAAGCTACTTGGGGGCCTGTCGATGTCGCGTTGCCCAGGCGCTCCACCCATTGCCGTACCTGGGCGTTCTCCTCTTCGAGTCGTTTCTTGCTGCCGGACAGGCCGCCGCTCCTTCGTTCGGCCAGCTGCGGTGTGCGGAGGCCCTGCGGGCATCTCCTCAGGAACCCCAGTACTCCCAGTCGGCGGGAGCTGGTGGCCATGACGGATCCGGCTGCCACCCCTGCGGCGGCTTCCACCCGCTGGGTGGAACCGGTCATCCAGGAGGAGAGCTGAACCGGTACTCGGGCGAAGGCCCTCCTCAGATGTACGCGACGGCCATGCACAGGTGAGATGGCCGTGGGCGGGATCCGGGTTACAGGATGCAAGCATTCGTGCGCGTTTTTCCGATCAGGGCGTAGCTTCCGTGGGTCCTGATCGGGTGCGTCGGAGTCCCGACTCTGAGACTTCCTCTGCTTGGTGCGCCTGACTGGTCACTGCGCAGTCAGGCCACCATCGCGGACTAAAAGCATTGATCGACTAGGCCTTGCGACAGAGCATGCCGGGCACATCGTCAACCTCTGAGCAAGCTCGTGGAGGAAGCGAAGACGCAGGCCGCGCGGCGGGGAGTTCGAGGGGCGGTAGCCCCCCGCCATCTGGCGAAGCCTCAGGAAGGCAGTCCGAGCGAAGCGAGGCCGGTCAGGGGTGGGCATCGGCAGGCCCACCGGGTAACCAGGCAACGGGTGGGTGGCGTCTGCTCGGGGAGCCCTCAAAGAGGCGGAGTGCTGAGGAGTTGGAGCGGGTGACGGGAATCGAACCCGCGCTGTCAGCTTGGGAAGCTGATGTTCTGCCATTGAACTACACCCGCACGAACCGAAGTACGCGTCCCCACTGTAGCGGAAACTTGCCCCCCAACAGCAAACCCAACGCCCCACCTTTTCCGGCCGGGACGGTAAGTTGGCTCACCGTGTTGCTATCTGACCGTGACATCCTTGCTGAGATCGACTCCGGCCGGCTCGCCCTAGACCCCTTCCACCAGGACATGATCCAGCCGTCCAGCATCGACGTACGGCTCGACCGCTACTTCCGTGTCTTCGAGAACCACAAGTACCCCCATATCGACCCCTCCGTGGAGCAGCCGGATCTCACGCGGATGGTCGAGCCGGCCGGTGACGAGCCGTTCATCCTGCATCCGGGGGAGTTCGTGCTGGCCTCCACCTATGAGGTGATCACGCTCCCGGACGACCTGGCCTCGCGGCTGGAGGGGAAGAGCTCGCTCGGACGGCTGGGCCTGCTGACGCACTCCACCGCCGGGTTCATCGATCCGGGTTTCAGCGGGCACGTCACGCTTGAGCTGTCCAACGTGGCGACCTTGCCCATCAAGCTGTGGCCGGGCATGAAGATCGGGCAGTTGTGCGTGTTCCGGCTCAGCTCGCCCGCCGAGCACCCGTACGGATCGGCCAAGTACGGGTCCCGGTATCAGGGGCAGCGGGGCCCGACTCCGTCCCGGTCGTTCAGGAACTTCCACCGGACGAAGATTTGAGTGAACAACAGGTGAACATTTAGCGAACGTCGCGGAAGGATGAGCCCTCCGCACACCCCACAACAGGCCACGTCACCGGCCGGATTTCCCTGCAAAAAGCGGCCAAACTACTCCGGACGCCGGTGTCGCACAACATACGCAGGGTAGCCAGAAGGCGAAGGGGACATGAAGTTCGCATTTCGCCTGGTAACCCGTACCCTCTTCCACGGACCATCCCCGCACATCTGGAGAACGACGTGCGCCTGCGTCTCACGCCACGTGAGGACAGCTACTACGACCTGTTCGCCGACTCCGCGAACAACCTGGTCACGGCATCCCGTCTGCTGGTCGAGATCATCAGTGACGGATCGGACAGGGAAGCCCTGGCCGAGAAGATGCGCGCCTGCGAGCACGCCGGTGACGAACGCACCCATGCGATCATGAACCGGCTCAACGAGAGCTTCATCACTCCGTTCGACCGTGAGGACATCTACCGCCTCGCCTCCAACCTCGACGACGTGATGGACGCGATGGAGGCCGCCTCCGACCTCATCGTCCTCTACCAGATCGACCATCTCCCCAAAGACGTGGTCCGGCAGGTCGAGGTCCTGGAACGCGCCGCCGAGCTGACCGCCGAGGCGATGCCCCGGCTGCGTTCCATGAAGAACCTCAACGAGTACTGGATCGAGGTCAACCGCCTGGAGAACCAGGGTGACCAGGTCTACCGCAGGCTGCTGGCCAAGCTGTTCAGCGGCGAGTACGACGCGCTCACCGTCATGAAGATGAAGGAGGTCGTCGACGCCCTGGAGGAGGCCGCCGACGCCTTCGAGCACGTGGCCAACACCGTCGAGTCGATCGCGGTCAAGGAAAGCTAGGCCCAGTGGACCTCACGCTCGCCCTCGTCATCGGCGTGGTCGTCATCTCCCTGGCCTTCGACTACACCAACGGGTTCCACGACGCGGCGAACGCCATCGCGACCTCCGTCTCGACCCGGGCGCTCACCCCCAGGGCCGCGCTGTTCATGGCCGCGGCGATGAACTTCATCGGCGCCCACCTGGGCACTCAGGTGGCCCAGACCGTCGGAAAAGGGATCATCGACGCTCCCAACGGTCCGCACGGCCTGGTCGTCGTGGCCGCGGCGCTCATCGGCGCGATCGTCTGGAACCTGATCACCTGGTACTTCGGGCTGCCCTCCTCCTCCAGTCACGCGCTCATCGGCGGCCTGGTGGGCTCCGCGCTGGCCTCGGCCAGCGTGGTGCACTGGGACGGCGTCGTCGAGAAGGTCGTCATCCCGATGATCCTGTCGCCGCTGATCGGGTTCAGCCTCGCCGCGCTGATCATGATCGCAATTTACTGGATCTTCCGCAACAGCCAGCCGGGCAGGACCAACCGCGGCTTCCGCTACGCGCAGACCGTCTCGGCCGCCGCCATGGCGCTCGGGCACGGCCTGCAGGACGCGCAGAAGACGATGGGCGTCATCTTCCTGGCGCTCACGGTCGGCGGGTACGCCAGCCCCGGCGAGGGGATCCCGCAGTGGGTCATCCTGAGCGCCGCCGGTGCGATCTCGCTCGGCACGTACGCCGGCGGGTGGCGCATCATGCGCACGCTCGGCCGGCGGATCATCGCGCTCGACCCGCCCCAGGGGTTCGCCGCCGAGTCGGCCGCGGCCACCGTCCTGTACGGAGCCGCGATCGGGTTCGGCGCGCCGATCTCCACCACCCACACCATCACCACGGCGATCATGGGCGTCGGCGCGACCAAGCGGCTGAGCGCCGTGCGGTGGGGCGTGGCCGGCAACATCGTGACCGCCTGGGTGCTCACCATCCCGGCGGCGGCCCTCGTGGCGGCGCTGGCCTACGGCGTCCTCCACCTGATGGTGGAGTAGGGCCTGATGGTGAGTAGGGCCTGACGGTGGAGTGGGGCGCCGGTGGCTTTCCGCCGGCGTACATCAGCCGGGGGCTATCCGTCGGCGTACCTCTGCCGGGGGCTGTCCGCCGGCGTACCTCTGCCGGGAGCTATCCGCCGGCGTACATCACGTCCACGTCCCAGCGGGCGAAGCCCAGGGACTCGTACAGCCTGATCGCGGCCGTGTTGGCCTCGTCCACGTAGAGCATCGCGTGGGCGAGGCCGCGCGAGCGCAGGTGGGTCAGTCCGGCCAGGGTGAGCGCCCGGCCCAGGCCGGTGCCCTGCTGGGAGGGGTCGACGCCCACGACGTAGACCTCGCCGAGCGGCTCGTGGCCGTGCTCGGACGAGCCGTGGACCTTGGTCCAGTGGAAGCCGGCGAGTCGGTCGCCGCGGACGGCCAGGAAGAAGCCCTCGGGGTCGAACCAGGGCTCGCGCTCGCGCCGGTGCAGGTCGTCGAGCGTCCAGGCGCCCTGCTCGGGGTGGTGGGCGAAGGCGGCGGAGTTCACCTTGAGCCACGCCTCCTCGTCCTGACCCGGGACGAACGTGCGCAGCTCCACACCTTCCGGAAGCGTGTAGGGCGGCAGCGGGGCGAACAGCGAGCGGCGCATCTGCCACAGCGAGCGCACCCGGTCGAAGCCGAACGACGCGGCCAGCGCCCCGGCGCCGGCGTGGTCGCCGTGCGCCCACAGCCGCACCCTGCCGCCGGTCAGCTCCAGCACGGCCCGCAGCAGCCGCGTCCCGTGGCCCTGTCGCCGGTAGGCGGGATGGATGACCAGTTCCGCGCTCGGCCCCTCGACCTCGTCGGTCGGGTCGACGTGCGCGTAGCCCGCGGGCGCGCCGTCGTCGGCGTGCAGCAGCAATGAGCGGGCACGGGGGTCGCCGCCGTACCGGAGATGGAGCATCACGTGCTCGTTGAGCGGGCGGACCCCGTCCGTCTCGGTCGCCGCCTCGACGATGCGGAGAACCTGGGAGACCTCGTCGTCGTCGAGCCGTTCGCAGATCTTCACATGTGCACCCACATAAGGAACTCTAGGCGTACCAATGGCGAACAATGCCATGGGCTGCCCCGGTCAATCGTTACCTTTGCGACATTCGTTGCATAGGGAGACGTCGTAACGTCCCTCTCATGACGTCACGCACCCTCCTCCGGCTGTGCACGGCCGGCGCCGCCACCGCGGCCGGGATCGCCCTGGCCATGGCGCCCGCGGTCGCCGCGACCAGCGGCTCGGCCGATCGCGGAACCGGCCACGGCGGGCCGACCGTCCCGGTCCGCCTGCTGAGCATCAACGACCTGCACGGCAACCTCGAACCGCCGTCGGGCTCCTCCAGCCGCATCCTCGACCCGGACGGCCCCCTCGTCGACGCCGACGGCTCGCTGACCGGGCTGCCCGGCGGCAAGTACTCGATCGCCGGCGGCGCGTCGTACCTGGCGACGTACGTCAAGCAGGCGCGTACCGAGAACACGCTGCTCGTGGCGGCGGGCGACCTGATCGGCGCGTCCCCGCTCATCTCGGCCGCCTACCACGACGAGCCCACCCTGGAGGTGCTCGGCTCGCTCGGCCTCAACGCCACCGCGGCCGGCAACCACGAGTTCGACGAGGGGTACGCCGAGCTGCAGCGCCTCATGAACGGCGGCTGCCACCCGGTGGACGGCTGCTCGCCCGCCGGCCAGTGGAAGGGCACGGACTTCGACTTCCTCGCCGCCAACGTCCTCAAGGAGGGCTCCGGCCAGTACGCCCTGCCGCCGTTCTACGTCAAGAAGATCAACGGCGTGCAGGTGGGCTTCATCGGCCTGGTGACGGCGACCACGCCGACCATCGTCACCGCCGAGGGCATCAAGGGCCTGCAGTTCACCGAGGAGGTCGCCGCGGCGAACCGGGCCTCGGCCTATCTGGCGCGCAGGGGCGTCAAGGCGCAGGTCGTCCTGATGCACGAGGGCGACTCGACCACCCCGAACCAGAGCCCGGACGCGTGCTCGGCGAACACCGCCAACGCCGGCTCGCGTATCGCCAGGGAGCTGAACCCGCAGATCGACCTGGTCATCAGCGGCCACTCGCACCAGGCCTACATCTGCAAGACCAAGGACCCGGCGGGCCAGGACCGCTACTACACGCAGGGCTCGTCGTTCGGCCGCGTGCTGACCCAGATCGACCTGCGGGTCGACAAGCGCACCCGGGACGTGGTCCGCTCCTCGGTCACCGCGGACAACAAGGTCGTCGCCCGTACGGTCACCCCGGACCCGGAGGTCGAGGCGCAAGTTCAGACGTGGCGGACGCGCAGCGCCGAAGTGGCCAACCGCAAGATCGGCTCGATCACCGGTGACATCACCAACGTCGTCACCAACACCTCGGCCGCGACCACCAGGCCGGAGACGCCGCTCGGCGACCTCATCGCCGACTCCCAGCTGGAGGCGGCCAAGCCGGCGGGCGCCGAGATCGCGCTGATGAACCCGGGCGGCATCCGCACCTCGCTGACGTACGCGCAGTCGGGGTCCGAGGGCGACGGCGTCGTCACCTACGGCGAGGCGTTCGCCGTCCAGCCGTTCAGCAACATCGTGCAGGTGCGCACGTACACGGGCGCGCAGCTCAAGGCGCTGCTGGAGCAGCAGGTCTGGACGCCCAACCCGGCGACGGGCGCGATCAACCACCGGCTGCTCCAGGTGTCGTCGTCGCTGACCTACACCTTCGACACCACCAAGCCGGTGGGGTCGCGCGTGTCGGACGTCAAGCTCAACGGCGCCCCCGTCACGGACACGCAGTCGATCAAGATCGCCGCGAACAACTTCCTGATGGGCGGCGGTGACGGCTTCTCGGTGTTCACGCAGAGCACGGACACGTGGAGCGGACCGGTCGATCTCGACGCGTTCACGGCGTACCTGACCGCGCACTCGCCGATCAGCCCGTCGGCGGCCAACCGCATCACGATGATCAAGTGATCTCCGGGCCGGAGGTCCCGCCGTGCGGGCCTCCGGCTCTTCCGGACAGAGCACGACGGCGTCTGTCCGGACAGAGCGCGACGGCGTGCGTCCGGACGCCAGGACCCGATGCGGTGAGCCGGACGTCAGGACCGGTGCGGTGAGTCGGCGGGGCGTTCCTGTTCGCGGTACAGCGGCAGGCAGGCCACCAGGCGGGCGCCCGGTTCGTGGTCGGCGACCTTCAGTGTGCCGCCGTGCGAGGCGCAGATCTCGCGGGACAGCGGCAGGCCCAGCCCGCTGCCGCCCTTCTCCTTCCGGCGGGCGTCCTCCAGCCGGGTGAAGCGTTCGAAGACGCGCTCGCGGTCGGCGGGCGGGATGCCGTCGCCGTCGTCGGTGACCGAGACGTAGACGTGGTCGCCCTCCACCCACACCTTGAGGTCGATCCGGTGCGCGGCGTGCCGGGTGGCGTTGTCCAGCAGGTTCGTCAGCAGCCGGTCGAGCTGGACGGGCGAGCCGAGGACGGGCGCGTGGGCGCACACGTCCACGACGATGGGGATCTTGCCGCCCTCGCGGCGGCGCACCTGCTCCTCGGCCAGGCGGCACATGTCGACGACGCGGCGGTCGGGGATGGCGCCGGCGTCCAGGCGGGCCAGCAGGAGCAGCTCGTCGATGATCCCGGTGAGGCGTTCGGCGGCGGCCAGGGCGCGGGCGCCGGTGGCGGGCCAGTCGGTCTCGTCGGGGTAGGCGTTGGCGACCTCCAGCTGGGTGCGCAGGGCGGAGATGGGGCTGCGCAGCTCGTGGGAGGCGTCGGCGACGAAGCGGCGCTGGGTCTCGGCCGAGCGTTCGAGGCGGTCCAGGGTGTGGTTGGTGGTGGTGGCCAGGTCGGTGATCTCGTCACCGGTCTCGGGGACGGGCACGCGCCGGCTCAGGTCGCGGCCGGTGATCTCGGCGAGCTCGGCGCGGATGCGCTCGACCGGGCGCAGCGCGGAGGCGACCACGACCCAGGTGATGCCGGCGACGATCACCAGGGCGATGGGCGTGCCGAGGAACACCGTGGCGTTCAGCCAGGACAGCGCCCGGTTGACGTCGCTGAGGGAGGAGGCGCCGTACACCGTGACGAGCCGGCCGTCGGGGGTGCGCACCTTCATCGCCATGATCAGGTACTGGGCCTCCTTCTCGTCCCTGAGGCCGGTGAGCGTGCTCTCGGCGCTGTAGAGGGTCTCCGGCTTGTCCACCCGCATGCCGGACAGCCGCTGGCCGTGGTGCAGGCCGGGGCTGGTGGCCAGCACGCGTCCGTCGGCGTCGACCACCTGCAGGAGCTGCACGCGGGCCGGAGCCTCCAGCGACGCGGGCAGCTGCCCGGCGCGGGCCTCGCTGGCCACCCTGCGGACGGCCAGCTCCACCCGGGTCTCCACCAGCCCGTGCAGGTTGTCCGGCCCGAGGGTGAGGGCGAGCGCGCCCGTGACGGCCAGGACCACTGCCGCCACCAATGTCGCGAGCGTGGTCAGGCGCCCGCGGATCGAGCGGGGAAAGAGCCTTTTCGCCATCCCCTGAGACCTACCCATGGAGACCTGAACGGGGAAAAGCCCGGATCGAGATTCGGCAAGCGGCCCGCAAAGAGGGGTGTCCCGCCGGGCCGGCCCGGCGTGGCGCTCGAATAGTGGATCACGTGGGAGGCGCCACGGGCAGGCCGCCGGTCCTCGCCGGGCGGCTGCCGCGACACATGGGCGAGGTGATCGATCTGTGCCGCATCATCACCACCTGAGCGGGTTCTGGGCCGCGCCGGCGCTCGTCGTGCTGGTGACGTACGTGGTGCTGGCCGGGCGGACGGCGTGGAGCCGGTGGCGTACCGCGAGCTTCGCGGGCGGCTGCGCGCTGGTGACCGTGGCGCTCACCGACCCCGTCGCAGCGCTGGCCGCGACCGACTTCCGCGGCCACGTGGTGCAGCACCTGCTGATCGGCATCGCGGCGCCCCTGTTCCTGGCCCTGGGCGCGCCGGTGACGCTGCTGCTGCGCTCGCTGCCGGTCGCGCAGGCCCGCCGCCTGACCCTGGCGCTCCGCGGGCCCGCCGTCCACCTGCCGGCCAACCCGTGGACCGCGCTGGCGCTCAGCGCCGGCGGCATGGCGGCCCTGTCCTGCACGCCCCTGTACGGGCTCGTCCCCGCGCCGGCGGTGCACGCGTACCTCCTGCTGACCGGTTACCTGTTCGCCTGGGTCGTCGCCGGGCCCGACCCCGCGCCGCGCCGCCCGCCGGTGCCGGTGCGGCTGGCCGTGGTCGGGGTGGCGGTCGCGGTGCACGCGGGGCTGTCCCAGGTGATGTACGCCGGATGGCTGGACCTGCCGGTGCCGTCCGACCAGCTCAGGGGCGCGGCGGAGATCATGTTCTACGGCGGGGGCGCCGGGGAGCTGCTGCTCGCCCTGGCCCTGGCGGCGTCCTGGCGGGCCCGGCGCACTCCCGAGCACGCCGACGTCGAGCTGCTCGCCCCCGGGCTGACCGCCCGGGTGCCGGGGGAGCCCGAGCCCGTCCGGCGGGTCCGCGTCCCCGACCGCGAGCCGGCGAGGACGCGCGGCCCGCTCACCCCCGCCGAGTACGGCGACGAGGACGATCCGGACCCCGCCGACCTGTAGCCGCCCGGCAGCGGCCCGGTCAGTGGGCGGCGCGGGAGCGGAAGAGGTCGTAGAGGGCGGCGGCCAGCGCCATGACCACGAACCCCAGCACCACCCACAGGCCGTGCCGGAAGGCCGTCGGCCAGCCCTGCGGCAGCGAGCCGAAGAACGCCGAGCCCGCCGCCGCGATGCCGATCGCCGACCCGAGCCGCTGCCCGGTCTGCAGCACCCCGGCGGCGCTCCCGCCGCCCGCGGGCGGCACCTCCGACAACGTGATCGCCTGGTTGGGCGAGATCACCAGGCCGCTGCCGATGCCCGCGACCAGCAGCGGCAGCGCGGTCGCGGCGCCCACGCCGGCCCCCGGCACCAGCAACGTCGCCACCATGGTCGCCAGCAGGCCCGCGATCACCGTCCCGAGCCCCACCGCGACCAGCTTCCTGCCCGCCCGGCCCACGAGCCTGCCGCCCACCACCGACGACCCGGCCGACCCCAGCGCGAACGGCGTGATCGACAACCCGGCCAGCAACGCGCTGTAGCCCTCGCCGCTCTGCAGGTACAGGGTGAAGGCGAAGAAGATCCCGGTGAACCCGGCGAAGTAGAACAGGGCGATGGCCGACCCGAGACTGTAGGACCGCCTGGCGAACAGCGACAGGTCCACCAGCGGCTCCCTGGGGTACAGCCGTTCCCAGAGCACGAACCCGGCCAGCACGAGCAGCGCGGCCGGCACGAGCAGCCACTTGGCCTCGCCCTTCCACTGGTGCTGCTGGATGAACGGCAGCAGCAGCGTCGCCACGCCCACGCCGAGCAGCAGCACGCCGACCGGGTCCATGCTCTCCCGCCGCCCGGTGCGCACCGGCCCGGGGACGGGCTCGGGCAGCCACTTCCAGGCCAGCGGCAGCAGCGCGATCCCGATGGGCAGGTTCACCAGGAACACCCACCGCCAGCCCTGCGCGGCCCCGAACCCGGTGACCAGCGCGCCGCCGATCAGCGGCCCGGCGGCGGTGGACACGCCGATGGTCGCGCCGAGCGCGCCGAAGGCCCGGCCGCGTTCGTGGCCCAGGAACATCTGCTGGATCAGGCCGGACACCTGCGGGTTCAGCATCCCGGCCGCCATGCCCTGCACGAGCCGGGCCGCGATCAGCACCGGCATGCTCCAGGCGAAGCCGCAGGCCGCGCTGGCCGCCGTGAACAGCACCACGCCCCACATGAACAGCGTCCTGCGGCTCCTGGCGTCGCCCATCCGCCCGGCCGGGACCAGCAGCAGGCCGAACGTGAGCGCGTAGCCGGACAGCGTCCACTGCAGGCCGTCGTCCGAGGCGTGCAGGCCCGCGCGGATGGAGGGCAGGGCGACGTTGACGATGCTCACGTCCAGGCCCGACATGAACGCCGCGACCAGGCACACGCCCAGCGCCCGCCTGCGCGTGTCGGAACCGGGTGCCTGCATCGCGACCTCTCTGCGGAACAGCGGCAGCGATCATGATTCCCCCCAGGGTGGGAAATATCGTCCTAGGCGGACAATGATTTCTTTGCCGGGCCCCCGCGAAGGAGCAAGTGATCATGGACACGATGGCCGTGGAGCGGAACGGCATCAACGCCGTCCCCGACAGCGAGCGGCGGGGAAGACCGTCCGACCTGTTCTGGCCCTGGGCGGGGGCGAACCTGTCCCTGTTCGGGGTGGCGTTCGGCGTGTACGTCGTCGGACTCGGCCTCGGCGTCGTCCCCGCCGTCGTGACCGGCGCGGTCGGGTACGCGTTGTCGTTCCTGCTGGTCGGCCTGGTCGCCGTCGCGGGCAGCCGGTCCGGCGTGCCGACGATGACGCTGGGCCGGGCGCCCTTCGGATACCAGGGCAACAAGCTGCCCGCGGTGTTGTCGTACGTGTCGAACGTGGGCTGGGAGATCGTGCTCGTCACGCTCTCCGCGCAGAGCGGGGCCGCCATCCTGCGCCGCGTGGCGCCCGGGATCCCCGAGACGACCGCCACCGCCGGCTGCTTCGCCGTCGCGGCGCTGGTCGTGATCGCCGTCGGCGTGTACGGCCACGCCATGATCATGGTCGTCCAGCGTTACCTGACGTACGCGTTCGTCGTGCTGACCGTCGTCTACCTGATCCTCATGCTGCCCAGGCTGGGCGGCTCGCTGGAGACGACGGCGGGCCCCGGCGGCTGGGTGGGCGGCGTCATCCTCTCCATGACCCTGCTCGGCCTCGGCTGGGTCAACTGCGGCGCCGACTACTCCCGTTACCTGCCCGCCGGCTCCCGGCCCAGGTCGGTGGCCCTGTGGACGACGCTGGGCGGCGCGCTGCCGCCGATGGTGCTGCTGGTGTTCGGCGTGCTGCTGGCGGGCGGCGACCCGAAGCTGGCCGAGGCGGCGGGCGGCGACCCGGTGGGCGCGCTGGCGGCGGCGTTGCCGACCTGGTTCCTGCTGCCGTACCTGCTGACCGCGATCGGCGGCTTCCTGGCCGGGGCCATCATGGACATCTACTCGTCGGGGTTGTCGATGCTGGCCCTCGGCGTGCCGGTCAGACGGCACCTGGCGGTGCTGATCGACGGGCTCCTCATGGTGCTCGGCGGCTACTACCTGCTGTTCGTCTCCGACAACTTCTTCGGCACCTTCCAGGCGTTCCTGGCGATCATCGGCGTGGTGATGGCCGCCTGGGTGGCGATCTTCCTGGTGGACATGTGGCGGCTGCGGGACGGCGGCCGCGCCTACGACGAGCGCCTGCTGCGCCCCGGCGCGCCCGCCCTCAACCCGGCCGGGCTGGTCTCCCTGGTGGTCGCCTCGGTCGTGGGCGTCGGCCTGATCACGTCCGCCGATGAGCACATCGCGGCGGTCGTCGGGTTCCTGATGAGCGACGAGCTGCGGAACAGCACGTTCGGGGCGGCCAACATCGGCGTGGTCATCGCGCTGCTGCTGGCCGGGGTGTTGTACTTCGTGCTCACCCTGCGCCGCCGCTGACCTTCTCAGGACCGGGACGCTTCCGTTACTGTTGGTGAACAGTTATGGACTTTCCGTGGATGTCTTCCGTATTGCGGTTGCTCAGGTGGTCCGTCCACGGCGCCTTCTGGGCGTCGCTGGTGATCGCCGTGCTGGCCGTGCTGGGCGAGGAGCGGTTCGCCGAGGCCGCCGGGGGCGTGCTGCTCGGGCTGCTCTACGGCCTGGGTCAGGTGATCCAGGGCGGTCCGCCGCGGCCGATGCTCGGGCGGGCGTGGCTGGGGCTGGTGACCGCGTGCTGGGCCGTGCTCGCGGTGGCGGCGGCGCCGTTCGTGTGGGCGGCGTTCCCGCTGGTGTTCGCCTACCTGCGGCTGCTGCCGCTGTGGGCGGCGACGTTCGGCGTCACGGTGCTGACGTCGGCGGCGATCACGGCGGCGGGCTGGCACGCGGGCGAGCTGTCGGCGGCGCTCGTCGTGGGGCCCGCCGCGGGCACGGCGGTGGTGACCCTGCTGGCGCTGGCCTACCAGGAGCTCTGCGCCGGGAGCGTCCGGCCGCCGGCCGGATGAGGTCAGTTCGGCTCGGGCCGGCGCCAGGTCTCGAACGGCGCGGGGGAGCTCATGCGCTCCTTGAACTCGCGCGCCCTGGTCAGGCAGTCGGGGCAGACGGGCTCGGGCACCGACCGGGCCAGGGCCTCCGGGGCCGGCTCACGCTGGGTGCCGAGCACCGTCCGGTCCGGAGGCAGGCCGGTCTCCGGGTCGATGGTGATCATGGTGACGTTCGCGGTGGTGTAGGGGAACGTGCGCTTGCACGCGAAGCACGTGCCGATCGTGGTGATGTGGTCGTCTTCCATGGATCCGCCCTCCCTCACCGCACCGTACCTCGCGATCAGGGATTGCGGCGCAACGCCCATTCCACCGCGGGGCAGCGGTCCATGACGACGTCGAGCCCGGCGTCGAGGGCGCGCTGGGCGGCCGCCTCGTCGATCACGCCGATGGGCAGCCACACCGCTTTCGCGCCGGCCGCGATGGCCTCGTCCACGACCTGGCCGGCGAACTCCGAACGCCGGTAGACCGCCACCACGTCAGGCTTGACCGGCACCTCGGCCAGCGACGTGTAGCCCGGCTCGCCCAGCACCGGCCGGCCCGCCGGATGGACCGGGATGATCTTCTTGCCCCGCGCCTGGATGCGCTGGGCCTGGTCGTAGGCCGTGCGCTGCGGGTCGTCGCCGAGCCCCACGAACACCCACGTCCCGGCCTCGTGCAGCAGCTGCCTGATCACGCGCTGATCCGCGAAACGATCGTCCATGCAGGCGTCAACACGCCGGACGCGCGCGGGCTTCCCGCCTATGCCTGGGCGGTCGGCAGCACGACCACCTGGCGCAGGTTGACGTGCCGGGCCCGGCTGACCGTGTAGCCGATCAGGTCGGCGATCTCGTCGGCGGTCAGCGGGGTGAACGCCTCGAACATCCCGGCGAGCTGCGCGCCCAGCTCGGCGTTGTCGATGTGGTCGCCGAGCTCGGTCGCGGTCAGGCCGGGTTCGAGGTTGGTCACGCGCACGCCCCGCGGGCCGAACTCCGGGCGCAGCGAGGCCGACAGGTGGGTCAGCGCCGCCTTGGTCGCGCCGTAGACCGCGTAGTTGGGGAACGTGACGTGCGCGCCGATCGAGGAGATGTTCACCAGGTCGGCCGTCCGCCCGGCGTCGGCGGCGGCCAGCAGGTCGGCGGCGAAGGCGCCGGTGACGCGGAGCACGCCGGCGACGTTGGTGTCCAGCATGCGCGTCCACTCGTCGAGGCGGCCGTCCTGGACGGGGTTGGGCAGCATCACGCCGGCCGCATTGACGACCAGGTCGGCCCGGCCCAGCCCGGTGTGGACGACCTCCACGGCGGCGGCCACGCTCGCGTCGTCGGTGACGTCCACGGTGACGGGCAGCGCGGTGCCGCCGTCGGCGTCGATCTTGGCGGCCAGCTCGGCGAGCCGGTCGGCGCGGCGGGCGAGCAGGGCCACCTTGGCGCCGTTGGCGGCCAGCAGGCGGGCCGTGGCCTCGCCCATGCCGCTGGCGGCTCCGGTCACGACGGCGATGCGGCCCGAGAGGTTCTCGTAGTTCGTCATGGCTCTCACCCTGGCCGAGCCGCACGGACTTACCCAGCGCACGGCTTTTCCTGGTAACGGCGGTACTACCCTGAAGCGGTGGAAGGTGATTTGGGGCAGTTTCTCCGTTCTCGTCGGGCCCGGATCCATCCGGCGGACGCCGGGCTGCCCACGTCGGGGCGGCGGCGGGTCAGCGGCCTGCGGCGCGAGGAGGTCGCGCTGCTCGCCGGCGTGAGCGTCGACTACTACATCCGCCTGGAGCAGGAACGCGTCCAGAACGTCTCCGACGCCGTGCTCGACGCCGTCGCCCGGGTCCTGCGCATGGACGACACCGAACGCGCCCACCTGCGCGACCTGCTCCGGCCGGCCAGGCACGTGAGCCGGCCCGTCCTGCGGCCCGGACTGAGCAGGCTGCTCGACCTGGCCGACGGCATGCCCGCGTTCGTCCTCGGGCCCCGGATGGACGTGCTGGCCTGGAACGCGCTGGCCGACCGCGTCAGCGGCTTCGCCGGCGTCCCGGACGGCCGGCGCAACCAGCTCCTCCAGGTGTTCCTGGCGCCGCACACGCGCACCCTCTACCCCGACTGGGCCGAGGTGGCCGCCGACACGGTCGCGTACCTGCGGCTGTACGCCGGGCGTCACCCGGAGGACCCGCTGCTGGCCGAGCTGGTCGCCGAGCTGTCGGCCGACCCCGACTTCGTCCGCCTGTGGGCCGAGCACGGGGTCGCCGAGAAGACGTACGGGACCAAGCGCCTGCGCCATCCCGAGCTGGGCGAGCTGGAGTTCGGGTACGAGACCCTGGCCGTGCCCGGCCAGCCCGACCTGGCGATCGTCATGTACGCGGCCGACCCGGACTCCGACACCGGCCGCGTGGTCGCCCGGCTGCGGGAGGAGATCGGCTCCTCGCGGGAACTCGCCCGGTCCGGCCGTGGTTGAGCGGTGGTTGACCCGGGCGCGGGCCAGTGGGCATCGTGGGGCGGGTGACCGCCGATGACGTCGCCCTGACCAACCTCGACCAGCCGCTGTTCGACGGGTCCGGCGCCACCAAGCGCGACCTGGTCGACTACCTCGACGCGGTCGCCGACCGCATCGTCCCGGCGCTGCGCGGGCGCGCGCTGTCGGTGCTGCGGGTACGGCCGGGCCAGGAACCCTTCATGCAGAAGAACCTGCCCAAATACGCCCCTTCCTGGATCAGGACGGTCAGTGTGTGGGCCGAGGCGTCCCGCAGGCAGGTGTCGTACGCGCTGTGCGACGACCGGCGCACCCTGCTCTGGTTCGCCAACCAGCGGGCCGTCGAGTACCACCCGGCGCTGTTCCTGGACGGCCGGCCCACGCACATGATCCTCGACCTCGACCCGCCCGAGGGCGACGACTCCTTCCCGCTCGCCGTGCGAGCCGCCCACCTCGTCCGCCAGGCGCTTGCCGACGCCGGGCTGGCGGGCGCGGTCAAGACCAGCGGGGCCAAGGGCGTGCACGTGTTCGTCCCCGTCCCGCCGGGCACCGCCATGGACGACCTGGCCGCGGCCACCCGGGCCCTGGCCGCCCGCGCCGAGCGGCTCGACCCGGCGCTGGCCACGACGGCCTTCATCAGGGAGGACCGCGCGGGCAAGGTGTTCATCGACTCCACCAGGGCCGGCGGCGCGACGGTCGTGTCGGCCTACAGCCCGCGGGTGCGGCCGGGCGTGCCGGTCTCGTTCCCCGTCCCCTGGGACGAGCTCGACCGGGTCGTGCCCGCCGACTTCACCATCCACAACGCCGCCGGGCTGCTCGGCGGGCGGGACCCGTGGGCCGAGCTCATGCCGGAGCCGCGCGAGCTGCCCGCCGACCTGGTCGCGGAGGGACACACCATCCCGGTGGCCCGCGTCCAGGCGATGCACGAGGGCAAGCGTCGCGCCCGCGCCCGGCGTGCCGAGTCATCGTAGTGTCCGGATATTGACGCATTGGCGTAGGCCGGTAGACCTTCTCAGGGCTGCCTCGACGGGCTACCTTGCGAATCATTGCGGCTCGGGGGATTTCTCCGCATCTCACTCCTAGGGGAGCCTGCATGCGCAGAATCATCATCGCTTTGGTCGCCGCTCTCGCCTTACCCGTCGCCATGGCGGTCCCGGCGAGCGCGGGCCCGCTCGACGACGTCTTCGCCAAGCTGCTGGTGAAGCAGGTCAAGGGCGAGAACGTGAAGAAGCACCTGGAAGCACTCCAATCCATCGCCAACGCCAACGGCGGCACCCGCGCCGCCGGCACGCCCGGCTACAACGCCTCCCGCGACTACGTGGCGGGCAAGCTGCGCAAGGCCGGTTACAAGGTCACGTTCCAGCCGATCAACTTCGTCGAGAGCTGGACCGAGAACAGCCCGCCCACGCTCGACCGGACCGCGCCGGACGCCAAGTCGTACGTGCCGAACGAGGACTTCTACTCCTTCCAGCCGTCACCCGCCGGGGACGTGACCGCGCAGGTCCAGGGCGTGGACCTGACCCTGCCCCCGACCCCGACGCCCACCTCGACCAGCGGCTGCGAGGAGTCGGACTTCGCCGGGTTCGTCGCCGGGCGCATCGCGCTCATCCAGCGCGGCACCTGCGCGTTCGCCCAGAAGATCCGCAACGCGGGCCGGGCCGGCGCGTCCGGGATCATCGTGTTCAACGAGGGCCAGCCGGGCCGGACCGACGCGTTCCCGCTGGACATCGGCGAGTGGCGGGCGAACGTGCCCATGGTCTTCGCCGACTTCGCCGTCGGCAACGAGCTGGCCACCGGCTCGCCGACCGTGCGGCTCAAGGTCGACGCCAACCTCGTCCTGGGCACCAACGACAACGTGATCGCCGAGTCCCGGTTCGGCGACCCGCGCAACGTCGTCATGGTCGGCGGGCACCTCGACAGCGTGACCGTCGGCCCCGGCATCAACGACAACGGCTCGGGCAGCGCGACCATCCTCGAAGTGGCCGAGGAGATGGCGCTCTTCCCGGTCAAGAACAAGGTGCGCTTCGCGTTCTGGGCCGCCGAGGAGATCGGCCTGCTCGGCTCCGACCAGTACGTCGAGAAGCTGTCCCAGGCCCAGCGCGACCGGATCAGGGTCTACCTGAACTTCGACATGGTCGCCTCGCCCAACTACGCGTACAAGCTGTACGACGGCGACGACTCCGACGGCCAGGGCTCGCCGGCCGGTCCGCCCGGATCGGCGCAGATCGAGCGGCAGCTCGCCGACTTCTACGCCTCCCGCCACCTGCCCACCGTGGGCACCGACTTCGACGGACGCTCCGACTACGGGCCGTTCATCGCGGTCGGCATCCCCGCGGGCGGCATCTTCACCGGCGCCGAGGGCATCAAGACGGCGGAGGAGGCCGCGCTGTTCGGCGGCGTCGCGGGCCAGCCCTACGACTCCTGCTACCACCAGGCGTGCGACACGATCGCCAACATCAACGCGACCGCGCTCGACGTGGACGCCGACGCGGTGGCCGACTCCACGGCCAGGTTCGCCTTCAACCTGAACGGCATCCCGCCGCGGACCGCCGCCGCCGCGAAGACCGCGCTCACTTCGCAGTCGGCACGCTGAGCAGGCGATCCCGGGCGGGTCGCCGCCCGCCCGGGATCCTTCAGCGGGTACGGCTCGGGGAGCGCAGGGCGGCGACCGCGGCGGCGGGGTCGTCGGCGAAGAAGCGGATCGAGGTGACCTCGGCCCGCCCGCCGAGCGGCCGCACCGCGACGACCGGCCCGGTCAGCTCCACCGTCACGTTCGTCCTGGACGCGACCGCGACGCCCAGCCGGCCGCCGTCCACGCTGATCAGCCGCGCCTCGTTGTAGTTCTGGACGGTCCGGACGGAGGCGATGAGGTCGCGCGGCACGCGCAGGTCGAAGTAGGCGGCGTACCGGACGCGCAGCTCGTCCTCGGTGACCACGTGCGGCCTGGTGACGGAGGCGGCGGCCATGAAGACCACGAACAGCAGGCTGTACAGGTCGCCGACCAGCACCGGCACGCGGATCGCCGTCGGCACGTCGTTCACCACCAGCAGCAGGTCCACGACCGCCGTCTCGACGACCATCGCGAACATGAACAGGCCCAGGGTGAACGCCTGCTCCTTGGCGTACGACACGGCGGTCGCCCCCGCCGGGACGCCGTGCCGCCGCCGGGCCGCCCACAGGGCCACGCTGGTCAGCCCCGCCAGCTCGAACCTGAGGACCGCGCGCACCACGCCCGTCATCCCGCCCCCTCCTTGGACCCGGTCCCCGTGAGCTCGGTGAACAGCAGCCGGAGCACCTCCGCCTGCGCGGGCGACAACTCGCCGACCATCGTCTCCATCCAGGACAGGTCGGCCCCCGGGCCGGAGGGCACCATCCCGGCCAGCTCGTCCGGTATGTGGGCGGCCATGTCCGCGGCGAGCGGCCCGATCCGCTCGTCCCCGGCCTGCGCGTCCGCCAGCTCGTCGAGCCGCCGGTACAGCTCGTGCCCGGCGGCGAGCGCGCCCGGCTCGGTCATCGGGCGCATCCGCTCGGCCAGGCCCGCCTGGCCCTCCTCGTCGGACAACATGGTGGCCAGGGTCAGCAGCTCGTGATCGAACGCCCCGAAGGCCGACCCGCCGCCGCCCAGGTCACGCAGCACGGCCGCCGCGTCGGGGGACATCATCGACTCCGGGCTCAGGCCGGGCTGCGCGAGCAACGCCGCCAGCCGGGCCCGCCGCGCCGCGATGGCCTCCTGCTGCCTGGCCAGGTCGGCGTCCAGCTCCTGCAACGCCTCCCGGAAGTCCACGCCCCGGTCGTCGGCCAGCGCGTCCCGCAACTCCTCCAGCGACAACCCGAGCCCGGCCAGATGCCGCACCCGCGCCAGCCGTACGGCGTCGCGCAGCCGGTACTCCCGGTAGCCGTTGGGAAGCCGTTCAGGCTCGGGCAGGATTCCCAGGTGGTGGTAGTAGCGCACGGTACGGGTGGAAACCCCGACCAGCGCGGCCAACTCGCCGATCCGCATGCCCTCATTGAACAGTTTGACGCCGCGTCAAGGTCAAGCGGAACGTCTGGTCCGGGTCGTTCGTCGTCATTGTGTGACCCTCTCCCCGGAACTTGACGAACGGCTGCGCGAGGCGTTCGCCAGGATGCACCGCGCCGAACACGTCCGGCGGCTGCGCGGGAGCGCCGCGCAGCAGATCGCGGACGTCCGCGACACCCTGAAGGGCCTGGAGTCCGAGCTGGCCGATGAGGAGCGCGACGTCGCCCGGCTGGAGGGCGGGCTGTCCGCCGTCCTGTCCCGCCTGCTGGGCAACCGGGAGGAGCGGCTGGCACGCGAGCGCGCCGAGGTGGTGGTGGCCAGGGAACGCGTGGACGGTCACCGCGCCCGGCTCGCGCAACTCGAAGCCGACGTGGCGGCGGCCGACGCTGAGCTGGCCGTGCTCGACCCCGCCTCCCGCGAGTACGCGCGGCTGCTGGTCGAGAAGGAGCAGATCGTCCGGAGCGGCGATCCGCGGGCGCGGGAGCTGGCCGATCTCGGCGCCGCGCTCGACCGGCTGAGCGCCGAGGTGCGTGAGTGCGACGAGGCCCACCAGGCGGGGCAGGGCGCGCACGAGGCGCTGGCCGTGGTGCTGCGCCTGCTCGACTCCGCCAGGACGGCCTCCACCTTCGACGTGTTCGGCGGCGGCCTGATCGCCGACGCCTTCGAGCACGACAGGCTGACCAGCGCCGACAAGGCCGCCTGGCACGCCCAGCGGGCCCTGGACGTCTTCTCCCGCGAGCTGGCCGACACTGGGATCGCGTCCCGGCCGGTGATGCCCAAGGTGGACACGCGGTGGTTCGTGGACGCCTTCTTCGACAACATCATCAGCGACGTGCTCAAGCATCAGCGCATCGAGAAGACCAGGGCCGAGGTGCAGAGGCTGGCGCAGTGGGTGCGCGAGACCAGGGCGCATCTGAAGGGGCGGCGCGGCCAGTTGCTGGCCGAGCAGTCGCGGCTGCTGACCAGGCGCGAGCAGCTGCTGCGTCCCGAGTAGCCGCTCGTCGAGCGCCACCGATCACTGTCGTCACGGACAGTAGTCAAGAGACTACAAAAAGTGAATGATGGCGAGGACGCCGGCGCCACGGCGCCGTACCTCAAGGGACAGGAACGCGCTCATGCTCCGTACCACGACCAGCCTGACCGGCCTCGCCACCGCCGCCGCACTCCTCCTGAGCCTGGCGACCCCCGCCTCGGCCGCGACCGGCACCCTCTACATCAACCGGGCGCAGTACGACGACCCCAGCGGCTGCTACACCTCCGACAGCGCGAACCCCTTCGTCTACAACCGGACCGACGAGGTGGCCATCGTGTTCCTCCGGCCGGACTGCCAGGGGCCGGTGACCGGGGCGGTGCAGCCGAACGACGGCCAGGAGATATTCGGCACCAGCGTGCTCATCCGGTAGGGAAAACCGTACGGCCACGGCCCCGCAGCGTTGTGCGGGGTCGTGGCCTTCGTCGTTCCGGGGGAGGGGGCGGCTCACATCGAGGCGGCGCCGGAGGCGAGGGCGACGATTCCGACGACGGTCATCAGGAGCGTCGTGCCGGGGTGCATGGTGATCGAGATGCGGATGTCCTGCTTCTTCCAGGCCAGCCAGACGCCGGGGTAGAGGAAGACGAGCTTCGACAGGACCGTCCAGGGGGCCCAGAAGTGGTACACGGAGAACAGGAGGGTGTTGAAGATCGGGGCCCACTTGCCGAGCTGCGGCAGGCGGGGCAGCAGGAAGCCGCGGAAGTAGTACTCCTCGATGAGCGGCAGGGTGAAGCCGGTGAACGGCCCGCAGACGATCAGTGTGGTGAGCACGACCGCGTGCGGGTAGCCCTGGAGGTAGGTGGTGCCGTCGGGGCCGGCGCCCTGGTAGTCCACCCAGGTGAAGAACCAGTCGTAGACGAGGTTGTCCAGCGGGGTCAGCGCGAGCGAGACGACGGTCATCCACACCAGGCACGCGCCCCCGAGCCACATGACCGTGCGGCGCGTGAGCGGCTTGTCGCGGTAGCGGACGACGCCCTTCATCGTGAAGCGGCCGGTCTGCTTCCTGCCCAGCCACAGCAGGAACAGCTGGAGCGGGAAGAGCACGATCGCGAGGGCCATGGCCCAGGCCGCGAAGATCGGCGCGCCCATCGCCCGCACCAGCGGGGCGGCGACGAACGCGTACACGGCCACGATGGCCGCGCCGGGCGCCAGGTGCAGTGCGATGGAGAGCGGGACGGAGTGACGGTCCGCGAGGAGCTTCGCGACGAAGCCTGTCGGGTGGGCGCCGGCCGGGGGCCGCGTTGCTGTGTCCATGTCGGCAATCGTGGCCGGGCGACCCGACACGGCCCTGACATCGTTCTGACACGGCTTCGAGCCCCGTGAAAGGCGCACGTCACGGGGGGCCGGAGCGTCCCTGCCGAGTGGGAAGGCGTCAGGCGGGCCAGCGGCCGGTGGTCTTGGCGGCCTCGATCGCGGCGTGGCCCGCCGGGCGCATCCGGCCGGCCGCCGTCAGCGCCTCGGCCTTGGCGACGTTGATGCGGGACCAGGGGCTCCGGCGGGCGCGCGGCGAGTAGCGCTGGAGGTAGTGGTCGCCGTCGAAGGCCCTGCGGTGGCTGTCGATCCAGCCGTGGCACAGGGCTTCGTCCAGGGCCTCGTCGAGAGTGACGGTGGTCGCGGCGCTGTTCTTCTTGGCGATCAGCAGCCAGACGTCGGCGGCCGTCTCGTGGTGCTCGGTGAGCCAGGACCTCCAGGCGGCGGCGTCGTCCAGGCGCAGGGCGTCGTCGGTCATCGTGGTCAGCCCTTCCGGCTCGCGAGGACGTTCAGGTAGTGGTGGTTGATCATGATGCCGAGGATGTTGCCGAAGGGGTCGCGGACCGAGGCGGTGGTGAAGCCGGGGCCGCGTTCGGTGGGCTTGTCGTAGGGGGTGGCGCCCATCTCCAGCAGCCGCTGCCAAGTGGCTTCCAGGTCGTCGACGGCCCAGTAGACGATGGCGCCGCCGTCTTCGGCGCTCCAGCTCTGCGGGGCGAAGCGGGCGTCGATGATGCCGAGTTCGTGCTGGTAGTCGCCGACGCGGAACTCCACGTAGACGGGGTCGCCCTGCTCGGGGCGCTGGAAGTAGGCGGGGATGCCGAGGAGGTCGGCGTACCAGTCGCGGGCGGCGGCGACGTCGTGGGCGTAGAAGCTGATGGTGGTGAGTCCGCGGAGCATGTCCTCGCGCCTTTCGTTGCGGTGGCTTGTGAGATCGATGCTGCCAGGCAAAGTGCTCATCGAATGAGCACTTTTTCTGGCATCGTCGAAGACGTGAGAGCGGATCGACTGGTGGCCGTCCTGCTGCTGATGCAGTCGCGCGGACGGGTGACGGCGGCGGACATCGCCGCCGAGATGGAGGTCTCGGTGGCCACGGCGCGCCGTGACCTGGAGGCCCTGTCGGCGGCGGGCATCCCCGTCTATCCGCAGGCCGGGCGCGGCGGCGGATGGGCCCTGCTCGGCGGCGCCCGCACCGACCTGTCCGGGCTCAAGGCCTCCGAGGCCAGGGCGCTGTTCCTGCTGCTCGGCCCGGCCGCGGCGATCGCGCCCGAGGCCAAGGCGGCGCTGCGCAAGCTCGTACGCGCCCTGCCCTCGACGTTCCGCCAGGAGGCCGAGGCGGCGGCGGACGCCGTCGTGGTCGATCCGGCCCGCTGGGGCGAGCACCGCCGTGCCCGGCCCGCGCTCGTCAACCTGCTGGAGGACGCGGTGGTCCGGCGCCGGAAGGTCCGCCTCACCTACTCAGGACGGGAGCGCGTCGTCGCGCCGTACGGCCTCGTCGACAAGGACGACACCTGGTACCTGATCGCCGGCACCCCCGACGGACAGCGGACCTTCCGCGTCGACCGGGTCACCGACGCCGAGGTCACCGACGACCCGGCCGAACGCCCGGCGGACTTCGACCTCGCGGCGGCCTGGGACGAGGTCGTCACCGCGATGGAGGCCCGCCGCGCGACGACCACGGCCACCGCGACCATCGAGCCCCGCTACCTGCGCGTCCTGCGCGACCGCTTCGGCCGCCACTGCGAGGTGATCTCCCACGGGGAGCGAGTGCGCGTCACGCTCACCGCGCCCACCGCGCTGGACATCGCCCGCCAGCTCGCGGGCTGGGGCGACCTCGTCGTCGTGGAGGGCCCGGAGTCCGTCCAGCAGGAGCTGACGAAGCTGGCCGCGCAGCTCACAACGCTGTACGGCGGCGGGTGACGGCCCCTACCGGGCGGTGTCGCGGCGGTAGGTGTAGAGGATGAGGCCCTCGTGGAACCTGCCGATCCTGTCGTACAGGGCGCGGGCCTGGGCGTCTTCGAGGGTGTTCCAGTAGAGGCTGGGGTAGCCGTGGTCCTCGGCGTCGCGGGCCACCCACTCGATCACCGCCGTCGCGATGCCCCGCCGCCGGAACGCGGCGTCCACGAACAGGTCGGCCATGTAGCACCTCCCGGCGTACCAGACGCTGGCGTGGAACAGGTAGTGCGCGATGCCCACCATTTCGCCGTCCAGGCGGGCGGTGATCCCGCGGGTCTGCTCGTCGTCGATCAGGCGCCGCCAGGTGCGTTCGTAGGCGTCGTCGTCGCGTTCGGTGTCGAAGTAGGCGTCCTGCCCGCGGGCCAGCACTTCCCAGCGGGCGCGGTCGGGTTCGGTCAGGAAGTCGATCTCCAGCATGGCGCCATCCTGCCGCAGGCCGGCGGTCAGCGGTCGCGGACGAGGGCGAGCATCTCGTCCACCGAACCGGCCGGATCGGTGATCGGGAACTGCACGGCCCGGACGACCGCGCCGGGGTCGACCAGCAGGGTGAGGCGCTTGAAGCGGTCGACGCCGGCCGTCCGGAAGGTCGGCAGCAGCAACCCGGCGGCGAGCCTGTCGTTCTGGTCGGACAGCAGGGGAAAGGGCAGTTTCGCGTGCGTGACGAACGCGGCCAGCTGGTCGGGGCGCTGGGTGCTCACGCCGCGGATCGTGGCGCCCGCCGCCTCGAAGTCGGCGAACCGTGACGCGTAGGTGAGAGCCTCCAGGGTGCAGCCCGTCGTGCCGGGGATGTCGGCCCAGCCGGGCGGGTAGTCCTGGGCGTCCGGGGCGAACGCGCCGGGGAAGAAGTAGAGCACCGTCCAGAGGCCGGGCTCATTGGGCGCGGTCAGCTCGCCGTCGTGGCGTTCCAGCAGGACGCCGGGGATCTTCCGGTCGACCAGCTCGTGCACGCGACGGCTCTCGGCGGAGCCGTTCTCGCTGGTGGCGGTCAGGGCGCCGTCGCCCATCACGTGCCGCACGCCCCAGTCCTGGAGGGCGATGAGCGCCGGCAGCAGACCTTCGCCCTTCGCCGTCAGCACGTAGTCGTGGCGCGGCGGGCGGGTGGAGTAGGGCCGCCGTTCGAGCACGCCGTGTTCGACCAGCTTGGCCAGGCGTTCGGCCAGGGCCCGGCGGCTGACGCCGAGCTCGCGCTGGAGGCCGTCGAAGCGGGTGGTGCCGCCCGCGATGTCGCGTACGACCAGGAACGTCCACCAGTCGCCGATCACGCCGAGGGCTTGCGCGATGCCGCAGTCGGAGTCGGGGAGATCGGCGCGCTTCACGGGCTCCAGTATAGTGCGTTCCATTCTGGAACTTACTTGGCGGAGGTGCGGGATGGGGATCGACGGCGGAGGTGGCGCGGCCGTCTTCTGGCGGTGGTGGACAGCCGGCACGACCAGCGCGGTCGGCTCGGCGGTCGGCGCGGTGGCGTTACCGCTGACCGCCCTGACCGTGCTCGACGCCTCCGCGTTCGAGATGGGCGTGATCGCCGCCGCCGCCTACGTCGCCTGGATCGTGATCGGCCTGCCCGCCGGGGTGATCGTGCAGCGGCTCCCGATGCGGACGGTGCAGGTCGCCGCCGACCTGGCGCGCGCGGCGGCGATCGTGTCCATCCCGGTGGCCTGGTGGCTGGACGAGCTGACCGTCGCCCAGCTGGTGATCGTGGCCCTGGTGACCAGCTTCGCGAACGTGCTCTTCGACGTCGCCAACGCGACCTTCCTGCCGTCGATCGTGAGCAGGGAGCAGTTGCAGTCCCGCAACAGCCTGATCTCCGGCACCCACGCCACCACCCAGCTCGGCGGGCCGTCGGTCGGGGGGCTCGTCGTCCAGGTGCTCGGGGCGGTGCCCACCCTGCTCGTGGACGCCGTCAGCTACCTGGTCTCGGCCCTGCTGCTGCGGACCCTGCCCGAACGCCGCCCCGAGACCCCCGACCGCCGGCCGCCGATGCGCGAGATGATCCGCGAAGGGCGGCGGTTCGTCGTGCGTCACCCGGTCATGGGGCCGTGCATGTGGGCCGCCACCGCGGTGAACACGGTCTGCGGGGCGCAGCACGCGCTCTACGCGCTCTACCTGGTCCGCGAGCTGCACGCCGAGCCCGGCCTGGTCGGCCTGCTGCTGGCGGTGGAGGGCGTCGGCACGCTGATCGGCGCGGCGGCGACCAGCCGGCTCACGGCCCGGTTCGGCACCGCCCGTACGCTGGTCGGCGCGGGCTTCGTCGTGGTGGCCGGGGCGCTGGTCATCCCGCTCGGCGACGGCTGGCAGGGCTTCGCCGCGTTCGCCGTCGGCAACGTGGTGTTCGCCGCCGGGGTGGTGGTGCTCAGCGTGGTGACCCGGACGTACCGGCAGCTCGCCAGCCCGCCCGAGCTGCTGTCCCGGGTGATGGCCACGGTCCGCTTCGTCTCCTGGGGCGCGATCCCGGTCGGCGGGCTGGTCGCGGGGGTGATCGCCGGGCTGCTCGGCGCGCGGGCGACTCTGTTGATCTTCGTCGTCGCGGCCGTCTGCGTGCCGCTGGTCCTGCTGGCCTCGCCGATCCGGCGCCTGCGCGACCTCACCGACCACCAGGGGAGCGAGGAGAGCCCCGGCGCGCATGGTGTGCCGATCGCATGATGATTCGCGGAAGTGGCGGTGACGTCATGGCGATCTTGCGGCGTCAGGATCACAGCCATGAAGCGCATCCCCCTCTTCCTCTCCACCGCCGCGCTGCTGACGCTGGTCGCCACGCCGGCCCAGGCCGCCGCGCTGCGCCCGATCGTCGTGCAGCCGTACAGCGACCTCACCGAGGGCGTCACCGTCGCCCCGGACGGCACGATCTACGTCGGCCTGCTGACCAAGGGCGAGATCAGGAAGGTCGACAGCACCGGCACCGACAGCCTGCTGGCCGCCCTGCCCATCGGCGAGGGCAAGCTGAACGGCCTGGCCACCGACCGCCAGGGCAACGTCTACGCCGCGCTCAACTCCGGTGCGGCCGCCACCAACGGCATCTGGCGGATCACCTCCTACGGCGAGGCCAAGCTCTACGCCGCGCTGCCGATCGGCTTCGCCAACGGCCTGGCCTTCGGCCCCGACCACGCGCTCTACGTCACCGACACCACGAACAGCGTCGTCTACCGCGTGACCGACGGCAAGGCGGCGGTCTGGGCCAAGTCGTCCCTGTTCGTCGGCTCGGACGGCACCGGGGCGAACGGCATCGCCTGGCGTTCGGGCGCGTTCTACGTGGCCGTGTCGGACGAAGGGCAGATCGTCCGCGTCCCGTACGGCAAGGGCGGCAAGGCGGGCGTGCCGACCGTGTACGTCAAGGACGCCAAGCTGGCCGGGGCCGACGGCGTGGCCTTCGACGTGCGCGGACAGCTCTACGTGCCGAGCTACACGGGCAACACCCTCAGCATCGTCCGCACCGGCGGCGGCGTGGAGGTGCTGGCCGACAAGCTGGACAGCCCGGCCAGCCTGGCCTTCGACGGCAAGGCGCTCTACTTCGTCAACATCGGCGGCAACGGCGCGCCCAGCCTGATGAAGACCAAGGTCAAGCTCCCGGGCCAGCCGCTGCTGCGCGGCTGACCCCGCTCCCGCCGCCGCCGGACGGCGGGCCGATCAGACCGAGGAACGCCGTGGCCGCCGCGGACGGGTGAGCGCCCCAGATCAGGTGCTCCACCCGGGCCGGGGCGTCGCGGAGCCGGACGAGGCCGAGGTTCGGGAAGCGGGGGGCGTAGGCGGCGGGGAGCAGGCCCACGCCGAGGCCATGCCGGACGAGATCGACCATGAACTCGGCGGAGGTGACCTCGAAGGCGACCTCGCGGTGGACGCCGGCCGCCGCGAACGCCACGTCCGACTGGATGCGCCCGGCATGACCGGCGCGGAAGTCGATGAACGGCTCGTCGGCGAGGCCCCGCAGGTCGCTCTCGCCGCCCGCGAGGGGGTGGTCCGGGGCGACGACGGCGACCAGCTCGCCCCGGGCCAGCGGGCGGCTCCGGACGGCCTTCGGCTCCGCGCGGGTCGGCAGGCCGAGGAAGGCGACGTCCGTCTCGCCGCGCCGGACGCGTTCGATCAGGTCTTCGCTGCCGGCGGAGACCAGCGTGATGCGCACCCGCGGGTGCCGGCGGCGGAACTCCTTCAGCACGACCGGCAGATCCACGGCGGAGACCGTCGGGATCGAGCCGACGGCGAGCCGCCCGCGGATCTCCCCGCTGGCCGCCGCGACGTCGGTCCGCACCCGGTCGGCGGCCTCCAGGCAGTCGCGGGCCGCAGGCAGGAACGCCTCCCCGGCCGCGGTCAGCCGCACGCGGCGGCTGGTGCGCTCGAACAGCCGGGCGCCCAGCTCCCGCTCCAGGGCGGCGATCTGGTGGCTGAGCGCCGACTGCACGACCCGGCAGCGCTCGGCGGCCCGGGTGAAGTTGCTGGTCTCGGCGACGGCGAGGACGTACCGCAGCTGCTGAAGCTCCATGGATCAATCGTGTCAGACGATCGATCGCGATGAAAACTATGTGTTGGACTCATCGATGGAGTGTCGGCAGGCTGGGCGCATGACGCAAACTCTTTCTCCGCAGGCGACGCGCTCCGCCTTCCGGGCGTGGGCGGGGGTCGCCGCGATCACGGCCAGCCTCTTCGTCTTCCTCACGACCGAGTTGATGCCGGTGGGGCTGCTGACCCCGCTCAGCGAGGATCTGGGCATCTCCGTGGGCGCGGCCGGGTTGATGGTGACGTTGCAGGGCGTTTCGGCCGGGCTGGGCGTGCCGTTCATCGTGGCGTGGTCGAGGCGGGTCAACCGGCGGGTGCTGTTGTCGGTCCTGCTGGCGGTGCTGGCCGTGGGCAACCTGGTGACCGGCATCGCGCCGAGCTACACGGTGATCTTGTCGACGCGGCTCCTGCTGGGCTTCGCCAGCGGCGTGTTCTGGGCCATCGGCGTGAGCATGGCGATGCGGCTGGTCGAGGAACGGCACGCCAACCGGGCCGCCGCCATCGTGATGTCCGGCATCTCGGTCGCCACCGTGGTCGGCATCCCGCTCGGCACCTTCCTGGAGAGCCTCACCGACTGGCGCACCACGTTCCTCATCTGGAGCGGGCTGAGCGGGCTGGTGTTCCTGGCGGTCGCCTCCGCGATCCCGTCGCTGCCGTCGGCGAACGCCGTCTCGGTCCGCGAGGTGTTCGGGCTCCCGCTGCGGAACGTGCCGCTGCGCATGGTGCTGTTCACGGTGGTGCTCTTCGTGCTCGGCCACTTCGGGGCCTACACCTTCGTCCGGCCCTTCCTGGAGGCCAACGCGGGCGCCTCGCCGCTGCTGGTGACCGGGGTGCTGATGGTGTTCGGGGTGGCCGGCGCGATCGGCAACTTCGTCGCCGGGCACACCGTGAGCCGGAGCCTGCGGGGCAGCTTCGTCGTCGGCGCCGCGGGGCTCGTGACGGCCATGCTGCTGCTGCTCGCGCTCGGCGGCAGCGCCACGGGGGCGATCGTGGCGCTGGTCGTCTGGGGGCTGTCGTTCGGGGTGGTGCAGCTCGCCCAGGTCAACATGACGCTCGCCGCCGCGCCGGAGACCTTCGAGGCGGCCATGTCGCTCAACACGATGGCGTACAACACCTCCATCGCGCTCGGCGCGCTCTTCGGCGGGCTGTTCGCCGACAACGTCGGCGTGACCAGCGTCGTGTGGTTCGGCGTGGCGCTGACCGCGGCCTCGCTGCTGCTCAACCTCGCCACCGGCCGGCGGACCTCGCGGTCCGTCCAGCCGGTCGCGTGAACGACGGGGACGCCCGCCTCACGGCAGTCGCCGCGCGGCGGTCGCCTCCCAGGTCCGCAGGTACGATTCCGCGCCGCTCGCCAGGTCACGGACGATGTCCTGACCGGCGAGCAGGCGCATGTCCTCGATCCAGTCGGGGACCAGGCCGTAGTTGGCCACGCCGTCGACGTTGACGTCCCAGACCCGCTGCCCGGTGCGCTGGCGGTCGAGGCGCACGCTCCCGTCGAAGGACGTGAACGGGTACGTCACCGGGTTCGCGGCGTTGCCCGCGCGCGGGGCGGGCAGGCGGCCCATGCCGTTGACGTCAAGGCCGTAGCCGTATCCGGGCACGTTGTACTGCTGCCGCAGCGGCGCGGTGCGCCGCCACTCCGCGACGAAGTCCGGGGAGTTGTGGCCGTACTGGGTGATCATGCCGCCGAGGGCGTAGATCCGGCTGAAGAAGCCGGGGTCGGCCCAGCTGTGGGAGGAAATCACGCCGGGGTAGCGGGCCGCCTCCAGCAGGCCGAGCGTCTGGGCCGCGGCCTTCACGCTCATGTGGTCGATCTCCACCATCATGCCGCGCCGGATCAGCCCCTGGACCATGTACGTGCCGAGCGAGGTCAGCCCCCGGGTGTTGCAGTGGGGCGCCGGCGGGTACAGCGGCAGCGAGACGCCCGGCGGCAGCAGCCGCGCGATCTGGTCGGGCAGCACGCCGGCCGGGTCGATGGTGTTGTCGTGCTCGGGTCCTGTGCAGGTGCGGGCCTGCCAGAACGAGCCGGTGGACAGCAGGTTGCCGACGTTGACGATCGCGCCCTGGGTGCCGGAGTCGAAGCGCACGCCGCACAGCGCGTTGTCGTACTTGTGGCAGACGAACATGCTGCGCACGCCGAGCGCGTACATCTCGTCCAGGCCCCGGTCGATCTGGGACTTCGTGCACTGCGGGATGCCGAGGATCTGCCGGCAGCCGAACGGCTCCGACGTCTCGATCCCGAGGACGACGGCCAGCTTGCCGGCCGCGGCCACGCTCCTGGCCTCGGCGGGGTCGTTCACGAGGCGGAACCAGCCGCGCCCGGGGCCGCCCGACTCGGCGTCGATGTGGTCCTGCAGCTCGCGGGCCCGCTGGGCCTGCAGGCGGATGGACGTCATCTCGTCGCAGGAGTACTTCTTCAGCGGGTAGATCGCGCACAGCTGCCGGTTGGCCACCAGGTCGTTGACCAGCACCCGCAGCCCGCCGCGCCAGGCGCGCTCGACCCAGGTGTAGTACGCCTGCTGGTGGGTCAGCGAGTCGTTGGCCGGCCAGTCGCGGAAGGTCGGCCAGCCCACCGGGTCGTGGGTGCCGGTGGGCTTGCCGGTCCTGGTGAAGTTCTCGTACCAGGCCAGCTCGCCGTTCGGGTAGTGGTCGGGGCAGTCGGTCAGCGCGTGCTCGATGCCGTCGGGGTCGAACGGCTTGCCGCACATGAGCATGCCGCCGAACGTCTCGTACGAGAACAGGTGGCTGTGGCCGTCCACGAAGCCGCTCACGGCGGCGGCGGCGTGCGCGGCGGTGGTCGGGACGGACGGCGCGACCAGCGCGCCGGTCAGGAGAAGGACGGCTGCGGCCGCCCGGCGGATGAGACGGTGGAACACGGGACCACCTCCCAGGCTGCGGTACCGGGGTCGCCGCAAGCATCCACCGCCGGAAGGGTCCCGGCAAGACCGAACATGAGCTGATCTCATCTAAATTTGCGACCGAAATGTCAGGCGCCCACGTCGTCGGCCAGGCGGCCGAGGCAGGCGCCGAACCGCCGCCGGTCCGCCTCGTCCCAGGACGCGGCCCCTCCTGGCCCGGCTCGGCGCTTCACGGCCGTTCCATGAGTTTTCCGCATGGGAGCCGTTGAACCCGGCCCGCGCGGAACGGCGTACACCCTGACGACGGGCACCGAGCCGGAGGACGGCGATGGACAGTCAGGGATGGGGTGGCGGGCTGGCCCTTCGGCCGCGCGACTACCTGGGCATGGGTGAGCCGCTGGCCGACGTGGTCGCGGCGGCGGGGCCGTACGAGGGGGAGGCGCTGCACCGGCTCGCGCTGGGCACGGCCGCCACCATGGCCAGGCTGCATCTGACCGGGATCGCGGGGCTGCGGCTCGGGCCGCACAACGTGCTGGTCGGGCCGCTCGGCGAGGCGTCGTTCGCGCCCGGCCCGCGGAGCAGCGACCTGCCGCCGGCCGACGTGCGCGAGTGGGCCGACGTGATCGTCTTCGCCGCCGCCGGGCATGCCGGGGGCGGCGACGATCTCGGCCGGCTGCCGCCCCCGCTGCGCGGCCTGGTCGACCGGTGCCGCCGGCCGGACCCGGCCGCCCGGCCGACGGCGATCGAGCTGGTGCGCGTCCTGCTCGGGCACGCGGCCTCCGCCCGGCACGCCTCGGTTCGCGACCTGCTGCGCGAGGCCGAGGCCTGGGCCGGTCCGCACGAGCCGGCACGTCCGGAGGCACGTACGGAGGCACGTTTGGAGGCGCGGCCGCGAGCGGCGGGTCGGCACGGGCGTGCGTCATCGGGGGAATGATCAGCTTTTTATCGATGAATCAACAGGTGGGGGGATTGATGCAAATCCCGTACCTTGTTCCTCGCCCGTGCTAGGGCAATAATTCAATATCAGTAGTTATCCGGGCGACATTTCATGATGTACGCAGCGCGAGGAGTCGCCGCGTGAATCATCGTGTGACCGACGAGGCCATGGTGCGGGCCCTGTACCGCGAATACGGGTCCCCGCTGATGGCCTTCGCCGTGCGGCTGACGGGCGGCGACCGGCGCTGGGCGGAGGACGTCGTCCAGGAGACGCTGGTACGCGCCTGGCGCAACCTGGGGGACCTGCGGACCGACAACGGCTCGTTGATGCCCTGGCTGGCCACCGTGGCCCGCCGGGTCGTGATCGACGACCGGCGCCGGGCCGGCACGCGTCCCCTCGACACCGTGGAGGAGGTCCCGGAACGGGCGAACGCCGTGGCCGCCGAGGACGACCGCCTGCTGCGCGAGATCGTGGTGACCGACGCCATGCTCTCGTTGTCGCCGGCGCACCGCCAGGTGCTCACGGAGACCTTCCTGCGCGATCGCACACTGCAGGAGGCCGCGGAGACGATCGGCGTGCCCGTGGGCACGGTGAAGTCCCGCGTGTACTACGCGATGCGGGCGTTACGCATCGCATTGGAGGAAAGGGGGGTGGGGCTCCCGTGAACGAAGTGCACCACGAGGACGTGGCGGCGTACGCGCTGGGCCTGCTGGACGACGACGAGCGCAACGCCTTCGAACGCCACCTGCACGGCTGCCCGAGCTGCGCCGGCGAGGTCGGCGCGTTCGCGGCCATGGGGGAGCTGATGCGCGACGTCGATCCCGACGACCTGCGCGCCGGACCGGTCGATGCAGAACTGGACTCCCCGGTCGAGTCGCTGCTGGTGCGCCGGGCCGCCGTGGAGCGCCGCCGCCGCACCCTCCACCGGGGGCTCATGTCGGCCGCCGCGTGCTTCCTCGTCGCGACCGGCGTCTTCCTCGCCGTCAACGCGGCGACCTCGGGCCCCAACCCCGACAGCGTGCACAGCCCCGCCCGCGCCCTGCTCATGACCGGCCGCACCTACCCGGTCAACGACCCCGCGACCGGCGTGTCCGGCGTGGTGGGCGTCGAGGACAAGGGCTGGGGCACCCACGTGGCGCTGGAGCTCAAGGGCGTCAAGGGGCCGCTGAAGTGCCGGCTGGTGGCCTTCGGCGACGACGGCCGCTCGGAGACCGTGGCGAGCTGGGGCGTGCCCGACAAGGGGTACGGCGTCCCGGGCGCCCCCGACCCCCTGCTGCTGCACGGCGGCACCAGCCTGACCCAGGACGACCTCAACCACTTCACCATCGAGACCCTGGACGGCCGCATCCTCGCGACCGTGCAGGTGTGACCGCCTACCATCGAGCGATGCGCATCGACCTGCACAGCCACAGCACCGCCTCCGACGGCACGCAGCCGCCGGCCGACGTGGTGCGCCGCGCCCACGAGCGCGGCCTCGACGTGCTCGCGCTGACCGACCACGACACCGTCGCCGGGCACCGCGCGGCCGTCGAGGCGCTGCCCGAGGGCCTGACGCTGGTGCCGGGCATGGAGCTGTCGTGCCGGCGGGCCGGGCAGAGCATCCACCTGCTCGCCTACCTCTTCGACCCCGCCGACCCCGAGCTGCTGGCCGAGTGCGAACGCATCCGCCGGGCCCGCGAGGAACGCGGCAGGCTGACCGTCGAGCGGCTGGTCGAGCTGGGCGTGCCGATCACCTGGGAGCAGGTGGCCGCGGTGGCCGGCGACAGCCCGGTCGGACGGCCGCACATCGCCCGCGCCATGGTCGTCGCGGGGGCCGTGGCCGCGCCGGAGGAGGCGTTCACGCCCGAGTGGATCGGCGCCGGCGGCCGCGCGCACGTCACCCGCTACGCCCTCGACCCCGTACGCGCGGTGCGCCTGGTGCGGTCGGCCGGCGGGGTGCCCGTGCTGGCCCATCCGAAGGCGGTCCGGCGCGGCGAGGCGGTGCCCGACGAGTGGATCGCCGAGCTGGCCGCGGCAGGGCTCTTCGGCGTGGAGGCCGACCACCTCGACCACGACGACGAGGCCCGCGCCCACCTGCGCAGCCTCGCCGCCGGGCTCGGCCTCGAAGTGACCGGGTCGAGCGACGACCACGGCGAGCTGACCGGCCACCGCCTGGGCTGCGAGACCACCGACCCCGAGGTCTACGCGCACCTGCTCGCCGAGGCGAAGGGCGCCGCACCGATCGCGGGCCGTTGAAAGCCGCACCCATCACGGGCCGTTGAGAGCCGCATCGGTCACGGCGCGTTGAACGAGTCGGCGGAACCGGTCACGGCGCGTTGAAGTACGTGGTGAACCAGTCGCGGGCGTGTCCGGCGACGCTCTCCAGCGCGCCCGGCTCCTCGAACAGGTGGGTGGCGCCGGGCACGACGGTCAGGCGGTGCTCGGCGCTCAGGTGCCGCTGCGCCTCCTCGTTCAGGTCGATCACGATCGGGTCCCGGCCGCCGACGATGAGCAGCGTGGGCGCGCGCACCGCGGCCAGCCGCTTCCCGGCCAGGTCGGGCCGCCCGCCGCGGGAGACGATCGCCGCGATCCGGTTGTCCGGCTCGGCCGCCGCCCACAGCGCCGCCGCGGCGCCCGTGCTCGCGCCGAAGTAGCCGATCGGCAGCCCCGCCGCCTCCTCGTTCCCGCGCAGCTCCTCCGTACGCTCCAGCAGCCGTCCGGCCAGCAGCGCGATGTCGAACACGTTGGCCCGGTCGGCCTCCTCCTCGGGCGTGAGCAGGTCGAACAGCAGCGTCCCCAGGCCGGCCTTGTTCAGCACCTCGGCCACGTACCGGTTGCGCGGGCTGAGCCGGCCGCTGCCGCTGCCGTGCGCGAACACCACCACCCCCCGGGCGGCGTCAGGGACGACCAGGTCGCCGGTCATGCTTCACCTCCGACGGGCGCGCTGCCCCGCTGCGCCACAACCTTGCCGCTACCCAGGCACGGCGACCTCTATTCACCGCTCGAATGGGCATTGACCTGGGAGTATGGACAAGGAGCCGGGGCGCAAGCAGCAGAGCGCCGGCGCGCCGCTCGGGCGGATCTTCTCGGGCGCGGCGGCCGGGCTCGCGCGCCTGCGCGCCCAGGGGTTCCGGCAGTGGCTGGGGGCCGAGCGGGAGGCGTTCACCCAGACGGTCAAGGTGACGCTGGCCTGCGTGTTCGGGTGGTGGCTCGCCACGTTCGCGTTGAAGGTGCCGCTGCCCGTGCTGGTGCCGATCGGGGTGCTGCTCACGGTCTCGGCCACCGCCTACAGCACGGTCGTCCGCGGGTTCCAGCAGGTCGGGGCGGTCGTGGTCGGGGTGGCGGCGGCGTCGGGGGTGATCTGGCTGATGGGCGTCAACGCGCTGACGCTGGGCCTGCTGGTGGCGGCCGGACTCGTGCTGACCCGGCTGCTCAACCTGCCGGCCCAGAACGTGCAGATCCCGATCACCGCCCTGCTGGTGCTCTCGCTCGGCCGCACGTACGGCTTTGCGCGCCTGGCCGACGTCCTGCTCGGCGCGGCCATCGGCATCGCGGCGAACCTGCTCATCCTGCCGCCGCGCTTCGTCGAGCACGCCGCCAGGGAGTTGTGCGACATGTCGGCCGAGCTGGCCGACCTGGCCCAGGACATGGCCGACGGGCTGAGCGGCCACTGGACGGAGGACATGGCCCGCGACTGGCTCGACCGCGCCCGCGAGCTGTCCCAGCGCCTGGAGGAGACCAAGGACACCGCCGACCAGGCGGCCGAGTCCGTGCGCCTGACCTTCCGCCGGCGCCGCCGCTACGACCGGCGGCTGCGCCAGTCGGCCGAGGCCGCGACCTGCCTCGACCACGCCGGGCACCAGCTCAGGAGCATCGCGCGCGGGCTGGTGGACCTGGTCGCCGGCGCCCGCGGCCTGCCCGGCGAGAAGGCCGCCGACCTGCCCGAGCCCCTGGCCGGCGAGCTGCGCGCGCTGTCGCGCATCTTCCGCGACTTCGGGCTGATCCAGGTGGGCAAGGCCGCGTCCAGGGACATGGCGAACCTGTGCGCGGCCCTGCGCGAGGGCGAGCACCAGCAGCGCCACCTGGCCGCCGAGCTGGCCGGCTCCCCGCCCAAGGGCCCCCTGTGGCCCCTCTACGGCGCCCTGCTCGACGACTGCGCCAGGATCCGCCACGAGTTCGACCCCGACACCGGCCCCCACCAGTCCGCCTTCCCCTGACCCGACACTGACCCCGGCACCGGCCCCCACCGGTCCGCCTTCCCCTGACCCGACACTGACCCCGGCACCGGCCCGCATCGATCCGCCTTCCCCCGACCCCGCCCGCAGGCCCGCGGACCGTGTCATGATCCCTTCATGATCGACGCGGAGACCGGCTGGTATTTCATGCACGCCTCGATCAAGGGCGTGGTCCTGACCGACGAGGGCGTCCTGCTCTGCAGGAACCCCAGGAACGCCTGGGAGCTGCCCGGCGGCTGGCCCGACCGGGCCGACGACACCCTCGCCGAGGTCGTCCGCCGCGAGGTCCTGGAGGAGAGCGGCCTCGACGTCGAGGTCGGCGGGGTCGTCGGCGCGGAGATCTTCCACATCGCCGGCGGCAAGGTCCTGGTCGTCGCCCTGCTCGCCACCCCCACCGGGCCGGTCGAGCCGCGCGTCAGCGAGGAGCACAGCGACCTGCGCTTCTTCCCCGTCGACCGGCTGCCCGACGACCTCGAAGCCGGCTACGAGCCGCTGATCAGGGCGGCCGTCGGCGCGTGGCGCGAAGACGGCGGGACGCCACCGCGAAGGTGACGGCCCGCCGCGCCCCCGTTCAGGCCAGGAGCAGCGCGGAGACGAACTGGAGCAGGTGCCAGGCCACGTACGCGGCCAGCGAGCAGAACGCCCACTCCTTGCTCCTGCTCACCCGCGCCACCCAGACCAGCACCTCCACCGGTTCGGACCGCGGCCTGACCGCCCGTGCCGCGAAGTAGGCCGCCATCAGCCAGGCCGCCCCCGACGCGGTGAGCAGCCCGACGGACAGGGCGAGCAGCACCCCCGGCCCCGCCGGCGGGTCACCCGGCGAGAGCTGACGGGTCCAGGCCGCCAGCACCCCGGCCAGCAGGCCGAGCGTGACCCGCCGATCCCTGCGCGCCTGTCGCTTGAGTGACTGCAGGTCTCGACGCATCTGGTGCTTGAGCATCCGGATCACCTCCGTGTCGTCGCTGGTGGCACCAGCTAACGAGAAGGCGCGGAGAAGATCTGCGACCTCACTTCCGAGATTTCCCGACTTTTAGCGGTCTTTCAGGAGAGCTCCCGCAGCTCCTGCGCCGCCCGCCGGCCCTCGAAGACGTCCCCCACCTCGTCCAGCGTGCGCACCGCCTCGGCCAGATGGGCCACGGCCGCCTCGCGGTCCCCGAGCCTGGCGGTGATCAGGCCGAGCGCCCTCAGCGCGCATCCCAGGTCGCGCCGCGTCCCGCACTCCAGGTGCACGTCCCTGGCCTGCTTGGCATGCACCAGCGCCTCCTCGGCCCGGTCCAGGTCGAGCAGCACCATGGCCAGCGTCGTGAGCGCCGCCCCCCACCGGTCCCTGGTGCCGGTCACGTGCTGCAGCTCGACGGTCTCCATGGCGTACTCCAGGGCCGCCGCGGGCTCGCCCGCCGCGTGGAGCGCGTGCGCGATCGACAGCAGCGCGCTGGCCCTGCTGTCGCCCGTCTCCTCCCGGATCGCCAGCGAGGCCCGCGCCGCCCGCACCGCCGGCTCGTGCCGCCCGAGCGACAGGTACGTGTAGGTCAGCGTCTCCTGCACGTCGGCCTCGGCTCGCCGGTTGCCCAGCCCCTGGACCAGGTCCAGCGCCTCCAGCGCGTACACGAAGGCCACCTGGGGCAGGCCCTGGCGGCGGCGCACCCGGGCCAGCCGGTTGAGCATGCGGGCCTCGACGGGCTCGTCGCGGATCACCCGGCTGATGACGAGCGCCTGGTTGAGATAGTCGTCGGCGCGCAGGTAGTCCGACAGCCGCCAGTGCACCACCCCGATGTCGCCGAGCGTCTCGGCCTTGCCCTGCTCGTGGTGGAGCTCGACCTGCACCGCGAGCGCCTGCTCGTAGCAGGCCAGCGCCTCGTCGTAGCGCGAGCCGTTGCGCGCTATGCGGCCCAGCGCGCACAGCGCCCGCCCGCACCCGTGCTGGTCACCGGTGGCCGTGTACCCGGCCAGGGCGCGTTCGGCGTCGCGGCGGGCGTCCTGCTGCAGCCCGAGCTGGTCGTAGATCTCGGCCAGGCAGAGCAGCGTCTCGGCCTCGGCGTGCTCGTCGCCCAGCTCGTGGCAGATCGACAGCGCCTCCAGGCCCTCCGACAGCGCCGCGTCGGGCTCGCCCAGGCTCCGCCGCACCCGGGCCGAGATGATCATGCTCTGCGCGGCGCCCCTGCGGTCGCCCAGCTCCTCCCGTACGCGCCGCGCCTGGCCGGCGTACCGGAGCGCCAGATCGTTGCGCTCCTGCGACAGGTGCAGCCGGGCGAGCGTGTGCAGGCACTTCGCCACGCCGGGCAGGTCTCCGATCTCCCGGTGCACCTCCAGCGCCTCGCCCGCGCGGCGCAACGCCTCGTCCCTGTTGCCCGCGATGCCGTGCACCTCCGCCAGGTCGTTGAGCGCGCGGGCCAGCCCCGCGCGGTCGCCCAGCGAGGTGAAGTCGGCCAGCGCCTCGCCGATGAACCTGGCCGCCAGCGTGGACGGCCCGATGTCGCGGTGGATCGAGCCGAGGTGGCTGCGCATGAGCGCGACGGCCCGCCGGTCGCCCACCTGGATGGCCGAGGTCAGCCCGGCCTGCTGCACCTCCAGGTTGTTCTCGTAGTACCGCAGCCTCCTGAACGGCTCGAACACCGCCTCGGCGAGCTGCCAGGCCATTCCGTACGCCCCGCTCTCCTCGGCCAGCCGCACCGCCGAGACCAGCGACCGCCGCTCGGCCTCGAACCACTCGCGCGGCGTGTCCGGACCGGTCGCGACCGCCAGGTAGTGGTCGAGCAGCCGCACCCTGGCCTCGCGCACCCCCGCCTCGGCGTGCCGGCCCAGCTCTCTGGCCTGCCACTTGACCAGGTCGTGCACCCGGTACCGCGACCCGGGCAGCGGCTCGACCAGGTACGCCCGGTGCAGCCCCTCCACCGCCGCCACGGCCTCGCCCACCGGCACGCCCAGCGCCGCCGCCAGCACCTCCGGCGCGAAGTCCCGCCCGGGAAGCAGCCCGACGTGCCGGAAGGCCCGCCGCTGCGCGGGGCTCAGCGACTCGTACGCCAGGTCCAGCGCCGACCTGAACGCCTCCTCCGGGTCCCCGGCCAGCGGCCGGTCCGGCGTACGCAGCTCCGCCGCCCGCGCCCGCACGCTCAGCCCCGGGTCCTCGGCCAGCTTGGCCGCCGAGATCCGCAACGCGTACGGATGGTACGAGCACACCCGGGCCAGCTCGGCCAGCGCGTCCCGGTCGGCGGCCCGCGGCGAGCCCTCGCCGAGCACCGACACCAGCAGCGCCACCGCGTTGCCCGGGTCGAGCACCGACAGGTCCATGAGGTCGGCGTGCCCGGTGGCGCGCAACGGCGCCATCCGCGTCCTGCTGGTCACCAGCACCACGCAGTCCTTGCCGCCCGGCAGCAGCGCCCGCACCTGGGCCGGGTCGGCCGCGTTGTCCAGGACGAGCAGCAGCCTGCGCCCGGCGATCCTGCTGCGGTAGAGCAGCATCAGCTCGGCCTCGTCGGAGGCCGGCATGTGCTCGCCGACGCCGAGCGAGCGCAGGATCTGCCCGAGCGCCTCGGCCGAGCTCATCGGCGGCTGGGTCGGCGAGTGGCCGCGCAGGTCGATCATGATCTGGCCGTCGGAGAACCGGTCGGCGTGCAGGTGGCCCCAGTGCGTCACCAGCGCGGTCTTGCCCACGCCGGTCAGGCCCTGCACGACCATGGTGTTCGTCCGCCGCGGCCGGTCCAGCCAGGCCGTGAGCAGGTCGAGGCTCTGCTGGCGGCCGGTGAAGTCGGACACGTCGGCGGGCAGCTGGCGCGGCTTCGGCAGCTCGCCGACCGGCAGCGGCCCGGCCTGCGCGCCCGGCCGCGTCAGGAACGGCGTCACCCGGCCGCGCCACGGCTCGGACAGGTGCTCCCAGGCCCCCGCGGCCTCGCGCAGCGCCACCGGGTCGGCGATCCGCAGCCTCCGGTACCCCAGCCGCACCAGCCAGCCGCGCCTGACCCACTGCGTGAGCTGCCGCTGCACGACGTCGGGCGCGCTGCCCACGAGGTCGGCCAGCGTGTCCCCGGACAGCGGCGGCGCGGCGGGGGAGGCCAGCTCGTACCGCTCGTCCAGGTGCAGCAGCCACACGGCCAGGCGGGCCGCGACCGGGGCCCGGGCCAGCGCCTCGTGCCTGCGGGCCGCCAGGTTCCTGGCGAACAGCTCCTGGACGAGCGCGGTCGCCACGGCCGGGCCCGCCGAGGCGTGCTCGCGTAACCGCCGCAGGTCGATGGGCCAGGCCCGGACGTCGGTCAGGGCGTCCACCTTGACGCGCTCGCCCGGGCTCCAGAAGGCCAGCTCGCCCACCAGGTCGCCGGGGCCGCGCAGGTCGTGCACGACCTCCCGGTCGCCGCCGGGGACGTGCTCGCGGGCGTACCCGTGGTCGATCAGGTGGACACGGTTGACCGGCCGGACCGGCGAGCAGATCAGCTCGCCGCGGCGGAAGAGGCGGGGGCTCGCGCCCTCGTCGACAAGTGACCTGAACAGACCCACGCCGCCACCACCACCAATCTTGGGGACGGCGGTGTCCTCGACATGACAGGTTGGAAACAGTCCCAACGACAAAGTGTCACATCAGGCGAACACGGGTCAACGGATCACACGTGCGCCGAATCGCTCCGGTCGGGCACGAACCGGTAGCCGACGTTGCGGACGGTCCCGATCAGCGACTCGTTCTCGGTGCCGAGCTTGGCACGCAGCCGCCGGACGTGCACGTCGACCGTCCTGGTGCCGCCGAAGTAGTCGTAGCCCCAGACCTCCTGCAGGAGCTGGGCGCGGGTGAAGACCCGGCCGGGATGCTGGGCCAGGTACTTCAGCAGCTCGAACTCCTTGAACGTCAGGTCGAGCACGTTCCCGCGCAGCCGCGCGGTGTAGGTGGCCTCGTCGATCGACAGGTCGCCGCTGCGGATCTCGTCGGGGACGTCCTCGGCGGCGGTCTGCGACCTGCGCCCGGTCGCCATGCGCAGCCGCGCCTCCACCTCGGCGGGGCCGGCGGTCTCCAGCAGCACGTCGTCGACCCCCCACTCGGCGGTCATCGCGGCCAGGCCGCCCTCGGTCACCACCACCAGCAGCGGGCAGTCGATGCCCGTGGTGCGGATCAACCGGCACAGGCTCTTGGCCTGCACGAGCTCCTTGCGCGCGTCGACGACGACGGCGTCGGCGGGCGGCGTGTCGATGAGCGCCGACGCCTCGGCCGGCGAGACCCGCACGGAATGGAGCAGCAACCCCAGCGCCGGCAGCACCTCGGAGGACGGCTCGAGGGCGTTGGTCAGCAGCAGCAGGTTGCTCATCACGGCCTCCTCTAACACACAAGGACCCGGAGGCGACGTCGCCCAGGTCCTGTACGCGAGGATATCCCACGGCTTAGTCGCGTCCATTGCGCGTCCACCAGGTGAACAGCGGGCCCTTTGAAACAAGCGTGTTAAGGGCGTCGCACAATAGAGCGAAGGCGATTGTGAGGCAACGCATGGCCACAGGAAAAGTACGTTATTGGGCGGCGGCCAAGGAGGCCGCCGGAGTCGCGGAAGAGTCGTTCGAAGCGGCGACTCTTGACGAACTGATGACCAAAATCACACAGGACCGGGCCGAGCTCGCCCGGGTGGTCGGCCGTTCGTCGTTCCTCGTCGACGGCGCCCCCGTGGGCCGGCGCGCCCACGACACGGTGGTGCTCGGCGAGGGCGTCACGGTGGAGGTGCTGCCGCCCTTCGCCGGCGGGTGATCCACGGCTCCGGTGGGGAAGGAGACCGCCGGATCGATAGGCTCGACACCCCCGCCGACGACAGGGAGCCCCATGCGCAAGCTGATCATCTTTCTGATCGTGCTGGTCGTCCTCTTCGTCGTCGTCGACCGCGTCGCGGTGGCCGGGGTGGAGCGTGACCTGTCCAACCGGATCGCCGCCGCCACCGACCTCAGCGGCACCCCCAAGGTGACGATCGAGGGCATCCCGTTTCTCACTCAGGCCGTCTCGGGGCACTATCCCGAGGTACGGTTCGATCTCGGCACCCTCACCTACGGAGGCGTGCCGGTGCAGAACCTGCGCGGCGTCGCCTACGACGTGACCGCCCCGCTGTCCGACGTGCTGCAGAACCGTGCCGACGTCCGGGCCGGGCGGGTCACCGTGAGCGGCGTGCTCACCCGGGCCACGATCGACAAGCACGCGCCCCGGGGCATCAAGATCAGCGGCAACGGGCGGCGGCTCGTGGCGTCGGGAGAGGTGACGGTGGGGGTGCAGAAGGTGCAGTTCACCGCGGAGATGCGGGTCGACGTGGCCGACGGCGCCATCAGGCTCCAGGCGGAGAAGATCCAGGGCGTGCCCGACCAGCTCGCCCACTTCGTCACCTACACGATCCCGTTCAAGGGCGGCCTGCCCTTCGACGTGAAGATCACCGGGGTCAAGAACGTGGCCGACGGATTGGAGTTCTCGGCCGAAGCGTCTGACGTGCCGATCCGTGGATGAGCCTGAACCGCTGCGGCCCCCCGTACGTGATGAGGGCGTGAGCGCAGCAGGCACCGCGGACGAGGAGCTCGTACGCACCCTCTTCGACGAGCACGCCGGGCCACTCTACGGGTACGTGCTGCGACTCACCGGTGATTCCGGACGAGCGGAGGACGTGGTGCAGGAGACGCTGCTGCGGGCCTGGCGGCACCCCGACGCGCTCTCCGGCCGTCCCATCCGGGCCTGGCTGTTCACGGTGGCGCGTAACCTCGTGGTCGACCAGCACCGCGCCAAGAAGGCCCGGCCGCAGGAGACCGGCGACGAGGCCCTCGCGGTCCTGCCGGCCGACGACGAGCTGGAACGGGCGGTCGAGTCGTGGGCCGTGGCCGAGGCGCTGGCCGCGCTGCGGCCCGAGCACCGCGAGGTGCTGCTGGAGGTCTACTACCGGGGGCGATCGGTGAAGGAGGCGTCGGCGACGCTGGGCATACCGCCGGGCACGGTCAAGTCGCGCACCTACTACGCGCTGCGCGCGCTCAAGCTGGCGCTCGAAGAGCGGGGGCTGGCGCCGTGATGACCTGCGAAGAAGTGCGCATCGCGATGGGCGCGCACGCCTTGGGCGCGCTCGAACCGGACGAGGCGCTGGAGATCGACAACCACCTGGCCACCTGCGAGACCTGCGGCGCCGAGCTGCTCGAACTGGAAGGCGTCGCCGCCTTCCTCGGCAAGGTGTCCGAGCGCGACGTCGAGCTGGTGGCCAGCCCGCCGCGCCAGGTGCTCGACCGGCTGCTCAACGCCCGCGCCCGGCGCCACCGGCGTGGCCGGGTCATGCTGGCCGTGGCCGCCTCCGTCGCGGTGATCGCCGTCGGCGGCACGGTCTGGACCGTCACCCGGCAGGACGCCGGGCAGCAGACCGCGGCCGCGCCGGCGGCCGCCCCCCAGTCCTCGGCGGCCGCGAAGTCGCCGGAGACCGAGGGCTTCGTCGCCAGCGACGCCGCGCCCGACGCCCAGCTCAGGAAGGCCCTGCCGACGCCGAGCTCGATGCCCACGACGGCCCTGAGCACCACCGGCGACGGCCGGGCGTTCAAGGGCGAGAACCGGGCCAAGGACTACTACGCCACGGTCTACGCGCTGCCCGGCGACGGGCGCACCGAGCTGCTGGTGACCGTGCGGAACGTGCCGGTCGGCACCGCCTGCAGCCTGGCCGTCTACGACGACAGGGGGCGGCGCGAGGTCGTCGGGAGCTGGACCGTCAGTCGCGAGAGCTACCGCGAGGAGACCGTCTTCCAGATGGCGACGCCGGTGCTCATGCGGCGCATCGATCGCTTCGAGGTCGTCGACCGGCGGGGACGCGTCCTGGTGGACGTCGCCGGACCGGCCAGGAAGTAATCGCGGCCGCCCGTGGTTGGCACCTGAGGTGACGGGTCTGTGGATCGCGCTGGCGACGCTGGCGCTCGGCACGGTGATCGGGGTGGTACGTCTGCGCCGCGACGGACGGGTGCGCGCGGCGGCCGGGGAACGGCTGACCGCGGACATGCTGGGCGCCGCCATGGGCGAGCGGGCCACGCTGGTGCAGTTCTCGACCGCGTTCTGCCAGCCGTGCCGGGCGACCAGGCGGGTTCTGGCCGACGTGAGCGCGCTCGTGCCCGGGGTCGCGCACGTGGAGATCGACGCCGAGTCCCGGCTCGATCTGGTGCGGCGGTTCGACGTCATGCGCACGCCCACCGTGTTTGTGCTGGATCCGTCAGGCAACGTGGTCAAAAAGGCCTCTGGCCAGCCACGGAAGGCCGACGTGCTGGCCGCGCTGGCGGTCGCGATCCCCTCCGGGGAGTCACGGCCGTCTCACGAACTGTCTCAGAACTCGGACGAGATGTGACAGATGGCGAGACGACGAGTAGGGTCGTCGCTATGAACCCGTCGACAGAGCTGCTCACGAAGCGGCGCGCGGTTGATTTCTGCCGCGTAGCCACCGCGCTCTGTCGCGCTGCCTGAGGACGGTCACCGCGGACATCTGGTCCGCCCCATCCGACCCCTTCAGGAGCATCCTGCGATGCGTGCTGATCCCAGAGCGCTGCGCTTCGGCGCGGCCGTCACCACCTTGGTCCTCGCTCTCGTCCTCGTGACGGGCAGCGCGTGGCTGCTCGCCGTCCAGGCGGTGGTCTTCGCGCTGGGAGTCGCGCGCCGCTCGCCGTACACGATGCTCTTCAAGGCGCTCGTCAGGAGCGCTCCGAAGGAGACAGAAGACGCCCGCCCGCCGCGGTTCGCGCAGGGGGTGGGGCTGCTCTTCGCGGTCGCGGGGCTGGCCGGGTTCGTCACCGGGATCACGCCGCTGGCCCTCGGGGCCACGGCCGCGGCTCTCCTCGCCGCCTTCCTCAACGCAGCCTTCGGATTCTGCCTCGGCTGCGAAACGTACCTGCTCATTCGCCGTCTACTGCCCGCCGCCAAAATGGAGGTTTCCCAATGAGCCGCTCCGCCGCCCTGGTGGACGCCGACTGGGTCGAGGCCAACCTCGACACCCCCAACGTCGTACTCGTCGAGGTCGACGAAGACGTCAGCGCCTATGACAAGGGCCACATCCGTGGCGCCGTGAAGGTCGACTGGCGGCAGGACCTGCAGGACCCGGTCCGCCGCGACTTCGTGGACAAGACCGGTTTCGAGGCCCTGCTGTCGGACCGCGGCATTTCCAACGATGACACCGTCGTGCTCTACGGCGGCAACAACAACTGGTTCGCGGCCTACGCGTACTGGTACTTCAAGCTCTACGGCCACCAGGACGTCAAGCTGCTCGACGGCGGGCGCAAGAAGTGGGAGCTCGACTCCCGCGAGCTGGTCCGCGACGTGCCCGAGCGCGCCAAGACCCAGTACGTCGCCCAGGAGCAGGACACCGCGATCCGCGCCTTCCGCGACGACGTGGTCTCCGCGATCGGCAAGCTCAACCTGGTCGACGTGCGCTCGCCCGACGAGTTCACCGGCAAGCTGCTCGCCCCGGCCCACCTCCCGCAGGAGCAGGCCCAGCGCGGCGGCCATGTGCCCACCGCCCGCAACATCCCGTGGTCCAAGGCCGCGAACGACGACGGCACCTTCAAGTCCGACGACGCGCTGCGCGCCCTCTACGGCGAGGCCGGCGTCGACTTCGGCAAGGACACCATCGCCTACTGCCGCATCGGCGAGCGCTCGGCGCACACCTGGTTCGTGCTGCACGAGCTCCTCGACCAGGGCAACGTGAAGAACTACGACGGTTCGTGGACGGAATACGGCTCGCTCGTGGGCGTGCCGATCGAGCTGGGGGAGGCCCGCTGATGACCACTGCACAGGGTTGCGGAGCGCCGGAGCAGACCATCGCGCTGCCGGCCGGGATCGATCTGTCCAACCAGGCCGTCATCCAGGGCGTGGTGACGGGCGCCACCACCGCCTACGCGCGGCTGCTCGACCACTCCGGCGAGTTCACCGGTGAGGTCGTCGTCTCCGACGACGGCGTCTTCCGCTTCTTCGCCGCGCCCGGCGACTGGACCGTCCGCATCATCGCGGGCGGCGGCGTCACCCGCGACGTTCAGGTGGAGGCCCGGCTGGGTGAGGTCTCCCAGCTCGCGGTCGCCGTCTGAGCCCAGACAGCGCCGAGACGGGGCCCGTGTCCACACCGGACACGGGCCCCGTTCCCGTTCCGGGCGAGCGCAACGAAACCCGGCGCGGCGGTGTTGTAGAGGGCGTGAGTGGAACCGACTGTCTCGACCCGGTGCGCAAGGCGCTCCTCGACGACCTCGACGAGGGCTTCGCCGAGCTGTACGCCGCCCACCGCGGCCTGGTCTTCTCGACCGCGCTGCGGCTGAGCGGGCGCTGGGCCGACGCCGAGGACCTCACCGCCGAGGCGTTCCTGCGGGCGTACCGGGCACTGGCGGGCTACGGGCCCGACCGCGTGGCCGCGTTGCAGCCGCGGGCCTGGCTGATGACGATCCTCATGAACATCTGGCGCAACTGCGCCAGGGCCAAATCCCGCAAACCGCCACCCGACCTGCGTGACGAGCCCGTGGACGAGCCCGACCCCGCCCAGGACGTCGAGGAGGCGACGGTCCGCAGGGAGACCGGCGACGAGCTGTCGGAGCTGCTCGGTCTGCTGCCCGCGGAACAGCGGGCCGCCGTGGTGCTCAGGCACGTCGTCGACCTGCCGGTCAGCGAGATCGCCACCGTGCTCAGGATTCCGCAGGGCACGGTCAAGTCGCACGTGTCGCGAGGGCTGCGGCGGCTGCGCGAACTGGGAGGTGCCCGATGAACGACGATTCACTGCTGGCCGGGCTGGCCGCGCTGGCCACCGACGCGCCCGCCGGACTGCTCGACCGGATCGCCGCCCGCTGGGTGAGCGTGCCCGCGCCGATCGGCGAGCTGCGGGTGGCCTTCACCGACCAGGGCGTGGCCTACGTGCACGCCGGCGACGACTTCGCCGCTTCGTTCCGGAAACGGTTCGGCCGGCCGCTGCTGGCCGCCGACCGGCCGCCCGCGGGGCTGGTTCCCGCGCTGCGCACCGGCCGTCTGGGCAAGGTGCCGCTGGACCTGCGCGGCGTCAGCGGCTTCCAGCGTGACGTGCTCGACGCGGTCAGGACGATCCCGAGGGGCGAGGTCAGGCCGTACTCGTGGGTGGCCGAGCAGATCGGGCGGCCGCGGGCCGTGCGCGCGGTGGGGACGGCGCTCGGCGCCAACCCGGTGCCGCTGCTCGTGCCGTGCCACCGGGTCGTCAGGTCCGACGGCGTGAGCGGCGACTACGTGTTCGGCCCGGCGGCCAAGGAACGGCTGCTGCTGGCCGAGGGCGTCGACCTGGACCGGGTGCGCGCGCTGGCCGGGGAGCGGGTGTTCTACCTGGCCAGCGACACCACCGGCGTGGTGTGCTTCCCGACCTGCCACAACGCCCGCCGGATCACCCCCGCGCACCGGCACGGCTTCCGCAGCGTCGCCCAGGCCAGGGCGGCCGGCTACCGGCCGTGCCGCACCTGCCGGCCCGCTCAGGCGGAGGGCTTGGTCGGGTAGCGCATCAGGAGGGTGGCGCGCACGACGTCGGGGCCGTGCGCGCGGTAGCCGTGGGGGACGTCGGAGAGCCAGGAGATGTGGTCGCCCGGCCCGGCCGTGAGCGGCTCGTGGATCGGGCCGGCGCTGAGCGTGCCGGTGAAGACCGTGACGTGCTCGCTCACCCCCTTGTGGTGGGCGGGCGAGGTCTGGGTGACGCCCGGGGGCACGCGGACGCGGTAGAGCTCGTAGGTGACGCTGTCGTCCTCGAAGACCTCCAGCAGGTCGGCCTCGATGGCGGCGCCGCGCATGGTCCGCGGCTCGGGCGGCGAGTCGAGTATCGCCCCGATGGGCACGCCGAGCTGTGCGGTGATCGCCCAGAGCGTCTCCAGCGTGGGGTTGCGGGTGCCGGTCTCGACGCCGGACAGCGTGGCCTTCCCGATGCCCGCCCGCTTGGCGAGCTCGGACAGCGAGACGCCGCGCGCCTGGCGCAGCCGTCGCAGCCGGTCACCGACGACGGCGGGGTCCTGGTCGAACGCGGGCAGCGGCTCCATGACGCCATCGTGCCGCAAGGCTCGTGCGGTGTGACCGTCTCTCGGGGGCCGAATCAACGTTTCCCGGATTTGCCACTGCTCAGGAGTGGCCTGGAAACACGCCGGCCACAGGCTGTCCACGGGTTGCGGCTGCGGCGTAAGGGACAGACCGCTACGATTCAGCAGATGTCCGGATCGACAGGTGTGATGGCGCCGCCCCGACCTGGGCCTACGCCGGCTCAGCGGATGCCGTCGCCGTACTCGCTGCCCCTGCACGCGCTGCGCCTCGCGGGGAGCTGCGCGCTGCCGCTGATCCTCTGGTACGCGGCGGGCCAGGTCGTGCGCTTCGTCCTGCTGTACGCCGCCACCGAGCTCGCCTACGGCGACCTGCGACAGCTCCGGCTGGTGGGCACGGTCACCTTCCTGACCCTGATCGTCCTCGCGGTGATGACGGTCACCACGGGCATGCTCTACACCCTGCGCGGCGCGCTGTGGGAGATGCGCGCGAGGCGGGAGGAGGGCGTCGAGGACGAGCGCTTCTTCCGGGTGCTGGACCGGGTGGCCCCCGCCTTCGCGGTGCTCTACCTGTCGTGGGGCTGGCACGTGGAGGACGCCCGCGCCCTCCAGCAGATGGACCTGAACCACCACTTCTACGACATGCAGTCGGCGGCCTGGTTCGGCGAGGAGACCCACGTCGGCAAGGGCCTCACCGACCTCGACTGGCGGGTCTCGCTGGGCGCGATGGTCGTGCTGTTCGGCCTGAAGTGGCTGTTCGCCAAGCTCGTGGAGCAGGGCAAGGGCAAGCTGTACGGCTTCGGCGCCGCCTTCTCCGAGTTCGCCTTCGTCTTCTACGGCCTGAACGCCACCGTCGCCATCGCCGGGCTGCGCTCGGACTGGGTGGAGCACCGCAGCGTGGTCGCCGGCACCAACGACCTGCTGGAGCAGGCGGAGAAGAGCGTGCCGCTGTGGAAGACGGTCACGGACGCGGTGAGCGACTTCTGGCCGTTCTTCATCGGCGGCGTCGCCGTCCCGCTGGCCTGGCTGACCGTGGCGATGCTGGTGTTCGGCGCCTACTCCGACGAGACCCGCAGCCTGGTCAAAGGCACCCGGTTCGAACGGGGCGTGGACCGGCTGGAGGACAGCCACGACCTCACCAAGAGGTCGTTCGACCAGCTCACCGGCGGCTTCCGGGACCGCTGGCTGCCGCTGGCCAACTCGCTGCGGATGATCGCCAAGGGCGGCGCGCCGCTGTTCGGCATGATGTGCCTGAGCTACGTCGCCCTCACCGTGGGCGCCGAGTACGCCGAGCGCGCCGTGGTGACGCTCGTCGGCTCGCAGGCCGAGTGGGTGTGGGCGTACAAGCAGGGGCCGGTGACGTTCGTGCGCGGGCTGGTCGTGACCGTGCTCACCATGGCGCTGCTGGCGGCCACGTACGACCTGGCCGCCACGCGGGCCCGGCTCAAGGGCGAGCCGCTCAGCGACGTGTGAACCGCAGCACGTCCGCCTCCGGCTTGCCGGCCTTCTCCCGTTTGAAGTAGTCCGCCGTCGGGGTGTCGGAGCGGTAGTCGCTGACCCTGAAGGAGAGCTCGACCTCGTCCGCGACCGGCGCCGGGACGATCGCCATGCCCTCGAACTTGTACTCCTTGCCCAGCTCCAGCCGGTCCGTCGGGCGGTCGCCCGGGGTGAACTCCACCGTCCAGGTCCGGCCGGCGCGGTCCTCCAGCTTGGCCCTGTCCGGCGGGGCGGTCATGGTGGCGCTGGACTCGTCGAGGAGCTTCTGGGTGATGTCCACCTTCAGCCAGGTGACCTCGGGGCCGTGCTTGCTGCCCTCGGGGGCCTGGACGGCCTTCAGGGCGGCCCGCCACTCGATGTCGTGGACCTTCCCCGACTGGCCGGGGGCGACGGCGACCTCGTTGATCTTGATGCCGTCGGTGATGGTCGTGTCGTAGAAGCGGTAGCCGTCGTAGGTGTTGAGGCCCATGGCGAGGACGGAGGCCACGGCGGCGCCCGCGGCGACCAGGATCAGCCGGCCCCGTCTGGGCGGCCGGGTGTCCTGCGGGGCCGCCGGCGGCTGCTCCACGGGCGGTACGGCGGCCGCGGCCGGGGGGCGCTGGGGGGACGGCACAGCCATGCCGGGCCGGATGGCGGGCAACGGCTGGGTGCTGCCTCCTGAGGACTCGCGGGGGGCCGGCGGCCACACCTGCTGGTCCGGATGCACGAACCGCCCTCGACCGGGCCCGCCGGGCATCCCCGGGCCGGGCTGCTGCGCGCCGCCACGGCCCGGAGGCCGCGCGTCGTGACCGGGAGGCGCCCCCGTGGGGCCGGCCGGGGGAGTCGCGTGGCCGGAGGGAACGGGGCCCGAGGGGGCGGGGCCGTAGCCGGGAGGCGGCGTGGGGCGGGCCGGCGGCGGGGTGGCGCGGTCGCGCGGCGAGCCCGTACGGCGGCGGCGTGGCCTGGCGGGCAGCGGCGTCTGCGGCGCAGGCGGCATCGGCCCCGCCGCGGGCGGCTGCTCCGTCTCGGGTGGAGGGAAGGCCGGAGCCCCCGGCGGGGTCGCGGGCGCCGGGGGAGGCGGGAAGGCCGAGGGGGCCGGAGCGGGGTCCTCGGAGTGGTGGTCGTTCCTGGGGGCGAACCAGTCGCGCTCGTTCGTGCTCACAGTGCGATCACTTCTTGACGGTGGAGTAGACGGCCTGCGGCGAGGCCGCGAGCTTGCGCGCGGCCTCCTCGTCGAGCCCGAGGTCGATCTCGACCTCCGGCTGGAACGGCTCCACCAGCATCTCGGCCGGCAGCCCGAAGACCACCCGCGCCCCCGGCAGCGCCGATGAAGGAACTTCGAAGAAGAACCGCCCGCTGACCCAGATGTCGGGCTGCACCCACGTGTTGGCCAGCGTCAGAGTGCTCGCCACGCGGTCGGTGGCCTGGAACTTCTTGCCGTCCGCGGTCAGCAGCTGCGGCTGCCCCAGGTGGTACGGCTTGAGGCTCGACCTGGCCGAGGCGTTGACGACGAGGAACAGGTTGTCCGTCGTGATGGTCTCGTCGCTGTTCTGGATCGTCTTGGCGGCCAGGAACGAGTCGAGCCGGACGGTGAACCGCCTGGCGTCCACGTCCTCGCCCTTGGCGCCCGTGTAGGTCACCCTGGCGCTCGCCTCGTTGGCGGTCAGGTGGAACGTCTGCAGCCCGACGGCGGCGGCCGCCAGCAGCAGCCCGGCGCAGGCGTTGAGCACTTTGGAGCCGCCGCCCGGCCCGCGTCCGGCGCGGCGGCCGGGCCGCTCGGGGCGCTCGGGGACGGCGGAGGAACGCGGCTGGGTGGCGGTCATGCCCCCTCACCCGCCTTGACCGGCAGCGTCACGCGGGCCTTCACCTCGGGGTAGAACTTGTCGTCCTTCTCCTTGGCGACCATCTGCCACTGCAGCCGCTCGTCCTGGAAGCCGGGGACGTACTCGAAGGTGGCCACGTCGAACGTGATCCTGTCCGGCGGCCGTTCGGTGGCGCCGAGCCGGTACCGGACGAGTACCTGGCTGGTCACGCCGGGGTGGAGCTGCCGGGTCTCGTCGCCCTTGTCCAGGGCGTAGACGAAGGGCCCCGACTCCTTGGAGAACTTGGGGCTGATGGCGACCAGCGAGTCGGCGAAGGACGAGCCGAGCCACGCCTTGTCCGGCTGCGCGGGGTCGGGGGGCAGACCGACACTGGAGGTCTCGTCCCCCTTGTTGGTGACCTCGAAGACCAGCTCCACGAACCGCTTGTCCTCGTCGAACTGCGTCTTGGCCCGCTCGACCCTGACCCGCGACTCGACGAAACGCGTGGAGTAACGGCCCTGGTCGAGCGTCGCGCCCTGGCCGAGCAGGTCGGGGCCCTTGTCGGGGGCCTCGTTCAGCCCGCCCAGCAAGGCCGTGATGCCGACGGCCGTGACCGCCACGAGAGCCAGGATGGGCACCGCCACCGGGCGTCTCGGCCTGCTGTCGCCGGAGGGTTCCGTCATGGGTATGGATGGTAATAGGTCACGGTTGCCCCATCTGCCGCAATGGTCCCTTCTGGCGGGGGGAATTGCCGCGAACCCTGCCGCTACGGGGGTGGAAGCTCATACGCTGTCACGGAGCGGAAAAGGGCTGGCCCCTGCAACTAACGACATATCGCGGCCGGAGGGTCACGTGGCGGACGTGCATCCCGAGCATGCCCAGCTCCAGGCGGACCGCATCTACCTGGGGTGGCAGTACATCCTGCTGCATCCCGACCCGGGGCCGCCGCCCAAGCGTCCCTCGCCCGAGAAGGAGCCGGCGCCGGACGCGGAGTCGTCCGGCCGGGCGGCGGCCGAGGCGCTGCGCCGCGAGCGGCTCCAGGAGGACATGCTCAACCGGCCCGTACGCGTCATCCGGGCCATCAGCCTGACCATGTCCGCGCTGATCCTCGTGGCCGCGGTCAGCGGCTACCTGGGATGGTCGTTCGCGCTCCTCGGGCTGGTCGCGGCCGGCGGCGTGGCGGGCATCTGCACCTACGCCCTGCTCCAGGGCGACCGGGCGGTCCGCTACCGAGTGCTCGAACAGCAGGCCAGGGACGACCGGCAACGTCAGGAACGTGACAAGGAGCTGTTCCGCGCCCAGGAGGAGCACGCCCGGCGCTACCGCGACTGGCAGGAGTCGAAGGAGCGCCACGAACGCCAGCTCACCTGGTACGCCGTCGCCGTCCCCGACGAGATCGACCGCATCGACGTGGCCGGCGGCACGCTGCCCGGCTGGTCGGCGCTGATCACGCTGCTCGGCGCCACCCGGCTCTACAGCGGCGGCCACCTCACCGTGCTCGACCTGTCGGAGGGCGCGATCGCCAAAGACCTGATCGAGCTGGCCCGCAAGGGCGGCGACGACCCGCTGGTCTGGGTGCTGCCGGTCGACCTGCCGAAGCTCGACCTCGGGGCCACGCTCAAGCCGGAGGCGTTCGCCGACGTGCTGGCCCACGTGGTGAGCGTGAGCGAGGAGCACCGCACCACCCGCGACCTCAGCTTCGACAACGCCATCCTGGAACGGGTGCTCGAAGTGCTCGGCGAGAACGCCACCATCAGCCAGGTCACCGCCGCCCTGCGGGCCCTGGCGCAGGTCGGCGACCCGCGCGACGACCTGCGCTTCGGCCTGATCACCGCGACCCAGCTCGAACGCATCGGCACGCTGTTCGGCCGCGGCGTGAGCGACCGGGTGGTGATCGAGCGCGCCTGGGCCCTTGAGTCGCAGCTGCGCAAGCTGGAGACGCTCGGCACCCAGGCGGTGCGGCTGCCGCCCGCCCGGCTGCGCGTGGTGAGCATGGACCGGCAGGCCGGCGTGTTCGGCAACCGGGTGCTCGGCACGTACGTGGCCACCGCGCTCACCCACATCCTGCGCCAGTCGCCCGCCTCCGACCGGCCCTGGTACCACACGATCATCGTGGCCGGCGCCGACAAGCTCCGCGGCGACGTGCTCGACCGGCTCATGGACGCGTGCGAGACCTCGCGTACCGGGCTGGTGCTGACGTACCGGAGCCTGACCCCCACCGTGAAGGAGCGGCTGGGGCGCGGCCACGCGGCCGTGGCGTTCATGCGCCTCGGCAACGCCGAGGACGCCCGGGTCGCCAGCGAGCACGTCGGCACCGAGCACCGGCTGGAGCTGGCCCAGCTCACCGAGACGATCAGCGACGCCCTGCCGGGCCTCGACGGCGGCTACACCTCCACCATCTCCCAGGTGGACGACGCCCGCCACGACCGCGGCGACGGCCACGCCGACCTGGTCGAGGACATCACCGAGTCCACCGAGTGGGGCCGGACGGCCGACAAGATCTCCGAGACCGAGCGCGTGCTCCACCGGTCGCGGGAGTTCCTGGTCGAGCCGCACCAGCTCCAGCAGCTCCCCACGACGTCCGTGATCGTCACCGACGCGACCGCCGAGGGCAGGCGGGTGCGCCTGGCCGACGCCAACCCGGCCATCCTCACCTTCCCCAAGACCACGCTCGGCGACCTGGAGGAGGTGCGCGAGGCCGTGCTGGCCCTGGAGGCGAAGGACGAGGGCGAGGAGCCGCCACCCAACCTCGGGCCACCACCGCCACGCCTTGACTGGCGCAAGGGCAGGCAATGACCTGGTCAAGGGCGTGGTGAGGAGCTGACGATCAGCGGGATTTTACTGAGAACCGACTGTGGGGGAATTGAAGATGCAGCCGAGTGTCTCGCTGAGCGGGCCCTGGTATCGGATCCAGTCGATCGCCGCACCCTCGCGAAGCTCGTCGGCGGAATGGGATTTCGTCACCGTGCTGCCCGCCGTGTTGTCGGCGGCGCAGCGTGACCGGCCGTTCGTCATCGGGTGGCTGTCGCGGGGTTCCGGGGCGCCGCTCGAACTGATCACCAATGCCGGCCCGCTCTCGCCGCCGCGTCAGCCGCGCAGGGCGACCGACGTGCCCGGTCTGCCGACCGGGCCCCAGCCGCTGCTGTTCCCGGGCGGCGCGCGGGGCGTCGAGCTGGACGAGGAGTACCTGGCCGACCTCGCCGACCTGGTCTGGACGCCGTGCCCCGGCCGCCAGGCCCCGCCACTGGGCGGGCGGGGACGCGAGTTCGCCGGGTCCGACCCCGACGAGCTGAAGCGGCCCACGTTGTTCGAGTCGACGCTGGTCACGCTCATGTCGCGGCCGTTCGCCTGGCTGGTGGTGGCCGAGCCGACCGACCTGCTCGACGCCGAGGTGGCGCACCTGCGCACCCAGCTCAACGTCCTGCGGCAGTACGGCGACGCCTCCGAGCGTTCCCGGTTCGACGCCGAACGGGCCGAGCGCCGCATGCAGGAGCTCGACGCCTTCCGCGAGGCCGGCCTGTGGAACGTGCGCGTGCTGGCCGGCGGGGCCACCGCCGAGGAGCTGCGGCAGATCGCGCCCGTGCTCGTCGGGTCGGTCGAGATGAGCCACCACCCGTACCGGCTGCGCAGCGCGCACGGCGCGGTCTACGCGCTGTCGGAGGCCCTGGCCATCACCATGCAGGACCCGGCCGACGGCGCCGCCGCGCCCTTCGCGGCCACCGCCGGTGCGCTGGCCGCGCTGGCCGGGCTGCCCAGGCGCGAGGTGCCCGGCGTGCGCGTGCTCGACTCCGGCTTCTTCGACGTGACGTCCGAGGCCGACGGCGGCGAGCTGGAGCTGGGCGAGATCCTCGACGGCCAGGACAGAGGCGTGGGCAGCTTCCGGGTGCCCCTGGCCACGCTCAACAGGCACGCGTTCGTCACCGGCGCGACCGGCTCGGGCAAGTCCCAGACCGTCCGGCACCTGCTGGAGCAGCTCAGCGAGGCGCGCATCCCGTGGCTGGCCATCGAGCCGGCCAAGTCCGAGTACGCGGCCATGGCCGGCCGCATCGCCGACCCGGTGACGGTGATCAACCCGTCGGCCCCCGAGGGCGTGCCGCTCAGCGTCAACCCGCTCGAACCCGAGCCCGGCTACCCCGTCCAGGCGCACATCGACATGATCAGGGCGCTGTTCATGGCCGCCTTCGACGCCGAGGAGCCGTTCCCGCAGATCATGTCCCTGTCCCTGCAACGGGTCTACGAGGCCACCGGCTGGGACGTCGTGACCGGCGGCGCCGTGCCCGGCTCGAACGTCCCGCCCAGCGTGCCGACGCTCGAACAGCTCCAGCAGCACGCCATGGACGTCATCAAGGAGATCGGCTACGGCCGCGAGGTCCAGGCCGACGTCGAGGGCTTCATCTCGCTCAGGCTGCGGTCGTTGCGGGTCGGCTCGGCCGGGCGCTTCTTCGAGGGCGGCCACCCGGCCGACATCGGCGGCCTGCTGGAGCGCAACGTCGTCCTGGCCATCGAGGACGTCGCCAACGACGAGGACAAGGCGTTCCTCATGGGCACGCTGATCATCCGGATCGTCGAGCACCTGCGCATGCGGGCCAGGAAGGAGAAGTCGGCCGGGCTGCGGCACGTCATCGTGATCGAGGAGGCCCACCGGCTGCTGCGCGACCGCGGCCACGGCCGGGCCTCCACGCACGCCGTGGAGCTGCTGGCCGGCCTGCTCGCCGAGATCAGGGCGTACGGCGAGGGCATCGTGGTGGCCGAGCAGATCCCGACCAAGCTCGTCTCCGACGTCGTGAAGAACACCGCGCTGAAGGTCGTCCACCGGCTGCCCGCCGAGGACGACAGGAAGCTCGTCGGCGCGGCCATGAACCTCAGCGACGAGCAGTCCAGGCACGTCGTCTCGCTCCAGCCGGGCTCGGCCGCGGTCTTCGCCGACGGCATGGACCGGCCGCTGCGGGTGCGCGTCCCGCTGGGCGAGTCGCGGGAGAAGCCGCTGCCGGGCCCCCAGCCGCCCATCCGCGGGCGCAGGTCGGCCGCGTGCGGGGCGCAGTGCCGCACCGGCCAGGCGTGCACCCTGGTGGAGCTCAGAGAGGCCGACGTGCTCGCCGACGGGCCCGACTGGGCGTGGCTGCGCATCTGGTGCGACACGGTCGTGCTCGCCTTCGTCAGCAACCGGCCGCTGCCCGGCGTGCCGCGCGCCCTGTCGGCCGCCTGGGGCGAGCTGCCCGCCCGCCGCCGCGAGTGCCTGCTCGCCACGCTGGTCGAACGCGCCGTCCAGCGGCGGGCCTGGTCGTTGCGGAGCTGGTTCGACCCGGCGCTGCTCACCGAGAAGGCCGCCGAGGTCGCCGCGCGGCTGCTGTCGGGGGCCGAGCCGGGCGGCGACCGTCCGGGCGCGTCGTGGGTGATCCCGCAGGTGCGCTGGCTGCACGAGGTCGACCGGCTCTTCCCGTACGGCCAGCCCGCCCCCAACCTGCGCAGCCCGGCCCCGCCCATGGAGTACGCCCTGTTCCGCCAGTCCAACGGCAACGGCACGGCCGACCTGGTGCACGCCGAGCTGCTCGGCCACCGCGCCAAGGCCCTGCGCCACCACCCGCTGTCCATGGAGGTGGACCACAACCGGGCCCTGGCCTGGCGGGTCATCCTGGGCGACGACGAGAACGAGAGCGTGCAGCGCGACATCACGAACGTGGCGATCGGCATCGAGGCGTCGGCCAGGATCAGGCACGTCGGCCAGACGATGGGCGCGGGCTGGCTGGAGGGGGTGCTGTCGTGGCCGCAGCGGTTCGTCCTGCCGTTCGACCACGGGGGCGCCCCGGAGATCGCCTTCGTCGACGCCCCCTCGGCCTGACGCCCGTCCGGGGACGGGTCAGCGGTCGCGGCGGCGTTCGAGGCGCTTGCGGCGGGCCACCTCGCGCTTGTGCTCGGCCAGCTCGCGCCGCCGTTCCCGCCGTCCCTGCGCGGCCTGCTGCTTGCGGCTCTCCAGCTCCAGCCGCATCGCCTCCTGCGCGGCCGTGCTCCGTACGGACACCTGGGCGGCGGCCCGCGCCGCCAGCTTGGCCGCCCGCTTGGGGTTGACCCGCCGCGCCCGCTCCCCGCCGGCCACGGCGGGCGCGGCATGGGCCTGCTCCAGCAGCGAAACGCCATGGCGCATCAGGAACGCGTGCAGCTCGGGATCGGTGGGCTCTGACCCGAGGGTGAACCGGGTCGCCCGCAGCCGCCCGCCCTCGGCGACCTCCAGCACCCCGACCCAGAACGGGCCGTCCAAATAGACCGACAACGTGACCATCTTCTCCGCCCTTCACCAGACATGCCGGGAAAGCGACCTGGACAGGCCGCCTCCGGCACACCGGACATCCCTGGAAGGGCGGATACGTGATGCTTCGCCCGGGCTACCAACCGGGCCGCGTTTTCGTGTGCGACTCCAGAGTAGGACTCAACGGCGACTAGGATCCATGTGCATGACCCAGCTTCCTCTGCGGGCTCAGCTCGCCAGCGCCCTGGGACGCAGCGCTGCCACGCTCTCGCGGATGACCGGGCGCGGTGACGGCTCGGTGATCGGCGGCAGGGTGGGCCTGATGCTCGAACCCGACCTCCTGCGCAAGCTGGCCCGCGACCGCAAGCTGGCCCTGGTCAGCGCCACCAACGGCAAGACCACCACGACCAGGTTGATCACCTCCGCGCTGCTGGAGATGGGCGAGGTCGCCACCAACGCCTTCGGCGCCAACATGCCGGCCGGGCACGTCTCGGCGCTCTCCCAGCACAAGGGCGCCCCCTACGGCGTGCTGGAGGTCGACGAGAAGTACCTGCCGGAGGTGCTCGACACCACCGGCGCCGGCGTCGTCTGCCTGATGAACCTCAGCCGCGACCAGATGGACCGCGCGGCCGAGATCTGGCTGCTCGCGCAGAAGTGGCGCAGGGCGCTGTCGGGCAGGCCCACCCACGTCATCGCCAACTGCGACGACCCCCTCGTCACCTGGGGGGCCTCCACCGCCGCCAAGGTCACCTGGGTCGCCGGCGGCCAGCGCTGGAAGGAGGACTCCTGGTGCTGCCCCGAGTGCGGCGGCCCCCTCGACCGCAAAGACGCCGACTGGTCCTGCCGTGAGTGCACCTTCCACCGTCCAGAGCCGCAGTGGGTGCTCGACGACGACGTCGCCATCGACCCGCGCGGGCAGCGCTGGATGCTCGACATCCAGCTCCCCGGCCTGGCCAACCGCTCCAACGCGGTGATGGCGCTGGCCGTGGCCGAGGCGTTCGGGCTGCCCGTCGACCGGGCGCTGCCGCGGCTGCGCGAGGTCACCTCGGTGGCCGGCCGCTACACCACGGTCGAGCGCGAGGGCCGCCACGCGCGGCTGCTGCTGGCCAAGAACCCGGCGGGCTGGCTGGAGGCCTTCGACGTCGCCGACCCGCAACTGCCGATCATCCTCTCGGTCAACGCGCAGGGCCCCGACGGCCGCGACACCTCGTGGTTGTGGGACGTCGACTACCGCATCCTGCGTGGCCGTCCGGTCTTCGTCACCGGTGAGCGGCGGCTCGACCTGGCGCTCCGGCTCGACGTGGCCGACGTGCCGTTCACGTTGTGCAGCTCGTTCTCCGAGGCGCTGGCCATGCAGCCGCCCGGCCGGGTCGACGTGATCGCCAACTACACCGCCTTCCAGCAGATCCGATCGGAGTTCGGACGTGCCGTCTGACAGCGCCCTCAGCATCGTCTGGATCTACCCCGACCTGCTGAGCACCTACGGCGACCAGGGCAACGTGCTCGTCCTGGAGCAGCGTGCGCAGCGCCGGGGCATCGAGGTCGAGACCGTCTACGTCCGCTCGGCCGACCCCGTGCCGGAGACCGGCGACATCTACCTGATCGGCGGCGGCGAGGATCGTCCGCAGATCCTGGCCGCCCAGCGCCTGCGCCGCGACGGCGGCCTCCAGCGGGCCATCGCCCGGGGCGCGGCGATGCTGGCCGTGTGCGCCGGCTACCAGATCATGGGCAGCACGTTCGGCGGCGAGGAGGGCCAGCCGGTCGACGGCATCGGCCTGCTCGACATCGCCAGCTCGCGCGGCCCCGCCCGGGCCGTGGGCGAGCTGGTCGCCGAGGTCGACGCCGCACTCAACCTGCCCACGCTGACCGGCTTCGAGAACCACATGGGCGTCACGCACCTCGGCCCGGGCGTGCGGCCGTTGTCGAAGACGGTCGCCGGGGTCGGCAACGGCGACGGCTTCGAGGGCTGCTACGCGGGCCACGTGGTGGGCACGTACCTGCACGGCCCGGCCCTGGCGCGCAACCCGGCCCTGGCCGACCTGCTGCTGTCGTGGCGCGTGGGCGACCTGACGCCGCTCGACGACTCCCGCTACGAGGCCCTGCGCCAGGAGCGGCTGAACACCGTCCTGTCCGGCTGACGGCCTAGTAGACCAGGGCCTGGGCGCCCTCGCTGACCGCCTCCTCCACGAACGCGGGCGCGCCGGCGATGCGCACGCCCTCGATCACGTCGTCGACCGTGATGTCGCGGCGGGCGGCGCACTGCGTGCACAGGGTCACCCGGCCGGCCGCCAGGACGGCCTCCAGCAGGTCCGCCAGCGGCGCCGCGTGGGGCAGGGAGAACTCCTTGGCCCGCCCCGGCAGGGCGAACCACGACGACTCGCCGGTCAGCCAGAGGGAGACCGGCACGCCGCTCGCGAGCGCGGCCGCCGCCACCGTGAATGCCTGGTTGCACCGCTCAGGGGCGTCCGCCCCCGCGGTCACCTTGATCACCAAAGATCGTGCCATGGCGTCACCCTAACCCCGACCGACGCGGCCCCACACGTACGGATCGGCCTGGGCGCTGCCGAACGGCGACCAGGCCAGGCGCGTCTGCCCGGTCCTGTCCCCGGTGTCGGAGTCGTAGACGAGCACGTTCGCTCTCAGCGCGGTGGGCGGGGCGGGCAGCAGCGCGAACGGGATGCGCACCTCGACGCCGTACCCGCCGTCGTGAACCGCGGACGCCACGCCCACCCGCGGGGCGGGGCCCTGGCGGGCGTCGGCGTCGCGGGCCGCGCACGGGCCGCCCTCGGCGGTGTAGGGCAGGACGCCCAGCTTGAACGTGGTCGAGGTGTCGTCGGAGTCGCCGCGCGGGTCGAGGGCGATCTCGACCGCGTCGGTGCGCCAGTGGCGCTCGCACGCGTCGAGGGCCGCGCCGCGTGCCTCGTCGGTGACCTCGACCTGGACGTAGAGGTCGGCGCCGTGGCGGGTCAGCCGGGCGGTCGCGGCGCAGTCGGCCGCCGGGCAGCGCTCGCCCTCCCAGTGGGCGAGGTGCAGGGCCGGGCCCGTGTACTCGCCGGGGGAGGCGACGCCGTCGAGCACGGGGGCGCGCCCGGCGACCGGGAGCGTGGTGGCCGGTGGCTCGGGGTAGTCGGGCTGCGCCCGGTTGGCCAGCCAGGGCAGGCCGGTCGCGCGCGCCCAGTCGCGGAACTCGGCGTACAGAGGACGCAGGCCCGCCTGCTCGACGACGGGAGCCGGCACCGGCCGCCCGCCGTCGAAGACGACCGAGAACCAGTCGCACCCGAACGGCCCGGCCACCTTCGCCGGCCGCGCGGCGAACCCCTGCGTGCGGTACACGCGCTCGGCGTCGCGCTCCCGCTGGGCCCACGTGGCCCGGTGGCGCGGCGACCAGGCGCCCGCCCAGACGCCGAGCTGCGGCAGCCCGGTGGCCGGGTCGCGCAGGCCGGCCGTCGCGCAGCCGGGGCCCACGGGGCCGCGCAGCCCCCAGTTCTGGGTCAGCAGCCGGGTGGCCCGCCAGGGCGCGCCCGTCCCCGGGAACGCGGCGGGGTCGGCGGCCAGCCGGAACGCCTCGACGGCCAGCCGGGCGGCGAGCTGGTGCCCGCCGTGCTGGTTGAAGGGCCGCGGGTCCATCGTGACCACGGTCGAGGGCCTGGTCGCCCTGATCGTCTCGACCAGCCGCCGGAGGGTGCCGGGCCCCCACGCGCGGGCGGTCAGGGGCGCCGACAGTGTGTACCAGAAGTCCGGTCTGTCCAGGTAGAAGACGTCGCGGATGCCCGCGTGCGCGACCGCCTCGCGCTCCTCGGCCTCCCTGATCCGGCCGAGCGCCGCGCCCTTCTCCGGCCCGGCGGCGTTGCCGCCGCCCTCGCCGCGGGTGACCGTCACGACCCCGGTGGTCAGCCCCAGGCGTTCGCGCCACTGCCCGAACGTGGACAACGACTGGTACTCGTCGTCCGGATGGGCGCCCACGAACAGCACGTCGACGTGCGGCGGCACGGCCCAGGCATCCAGCATCGCGGCTCCCCCCGGCGAAACGTCTCCCCGATCCAGAAGGTTAGCCACCGGCGCTAGGCTTGGTGAGCATGGAAGAACCTGAGGTGCACCCCGCTCTGGAGCAGATCGCGTTCCTGCTCGGCCGCTGGGAGGGCGCCGGCGTGGGCGGCTATCCGACGATCGAGAGCTTCAACTTCGGCCAGGAGATCGAGTTCGGCCACAACGGCAAGCCGTTCCTGACCTACGTCAGCCGCACCTGGCTGCTCGACAACGACGGCAACCGGGTCAGGCCGCTGGCCACCGAGTCCGGCTACTGGCGTCCGCAGCCCGACCGGCAGATCGAGGTGGTGCTCGCGCACCCGACCGGCATCGTCGAGATCTACATCGGCGAGGTGGTCTTCCACAAGATCGAGCTGCGCACCGACGTCGTGGCCCGCACCTCCACGGCCAAGGAGTACACCGCGGGCCACCGCCTCTACGGCCTGGTCAACGGCAACCTGATGTGGGCCTACGAGATGGCCGCCGTCGGCCACCCGCTCACCGACCACATGTCGGCCGAGCTGAAGAAGGTGTCCTGAGCATGACCTCGCCCTTCACCCCCGACGCCGTCGAGGCGATCAAGCGGCACATGAACGACGACCACACCGGCGACGCCCTGGTCATCGTGCGGGGGCTCGGCGGCCGGCCGCAGGCCGCCTCGGCGGTGACCAGCGACGTCGACGCCGAGGCCATGGAGTTCACGGTCGACGGCGGCGAGCGGGTGCGCGTGCCGTGGGGCGAGACGCTGACCGAGCGCGCCCAGGTGCGCAAGGCGGTCGTGCGCCTCTACCGGGCGGCCTGCGCCGAACTGGGGATCGAACCCCACGGGGAACACTGAGGGAGAAAACAAAGAAGGGCCCCGGGCAACACTCCGCCTGCCGAGCAGACGGGCCGGATGGACCAATGGCCGGGATGCGTCATCCCGCCCTCCGGCTGCCAGGGGCCCCGGTGGTTGCCTCGGATTCGCTTGCGACACGAGACAACAGTCCGCAGCGCTAGCGGACAACCACCTCGCTAGCCCGACTATGACTATCCATTATTCGGACCACCTCCTTTCCGCGTACTCACGAAGCTATGCGGTCGCGAGCGCCGGGGGCAAGTAATTATCGGACGGCCGCGAACAGGCGATCGTGCGCTTTACACTCGGGGGCATGACCGAGACGCAGTGGCACGAGGAACTCCGCGCCAAGGGCTACCGGGTCACCCCGCAGCGGCAGCTCGTGCTCGAAGCGGTCAAGGATCTGGAGCACGCGACGCCCGAGGAGATCTGCACCAAGGTGCGCGAGACGGCGCGCGGGGTCAACATCTCCACCGTCTACCGCACGCTCGAACTGCTCGAAGAGCTCGGCATGGTCACCCACACCCACCTCGGTCACGGCGCGCCGACCTACCACCTGGCGGCCGAGGCCGACCACGTCCACCTGGTGTGCCGGGGTTGCGACGAGGTCTTCGAGGTGCGTCCGGAGCTGGCCGAGGGGCTGGTGAAGGGGCTCGACGAGGAGCTGGGGTTCGCGGCCGACGTCCATCACCTCACGGTGTTCGGCCGCTGCCGCAACTGCCGCTGACCCGCGGCGCCGGCGTCGGGCACCGGCGTCGGGCGTCGTCGCTGGGGCGGATAGCCTTGGATGCATGCGTAGCCCTCTGCTCGATCTCCCCGGCGCCGTCGCGGCCGACGGGCCGGACGCCGACGTAGCCGCGCACTATGGCGACCTGTTCGCCGAGCAGCGCGCGCTGGCCAAGGGTGAGGCGGTCGTCGACCGCAGCAACCGCGAGGTGATCCGCGTCTCCGGCGTCGACCGGCTGAAATGGCTCAACGACCTGACCTCGCAGAAGCTCGACACGCTGACGCCCGGCCAGTGGACCCAGACGCTCGACCTCGACCTCCAGGGCCGCGTCCTGCACCACCTCACGCTGGTCGACGACGGCGAGAGCGTGCTGGCGCACGTCGAGCCCGGCACGGCGCAGAGCCTGGTCGACTATCTCGACCGCATGCGGTTCATGCTGCGCGTGGAGGTGTCGCGGGCCGACGACCTGGCGGTGCTCTCCACGGCCACCGAAGACTTCCTGGTGCCGCGGGCTGAGCTGGCCGATCATCTGGGCCGGCCCCTGGCGGGGCTGTGGGCGTACGAGGCGCTGCGCATCGAGGCTCACCGGCCGCGGCTCGGCTTCGAGACCGACCACAAGACGATCCCCCACGAGGTGGGCTGGATCGGCTCGGCCGTGCACCTGAGCAAGGGCTGCTACCGCGGCCAGGAGACGGTCGCGCGCGTCCACAACCTGGGCCACCCGCCGCGCCGCCTGGTGTTCCTGCACCTCGACGGCAGCGTCGACACCCTGCCCGCGCACGGCGACCCGGTGATCTTCGAGAGCCAGGAGATCGGCGTCGTGGGCTCGGCCGCCCGCCACCACGAGCTGGGCCCGATCGCGCTGGCCGTGGTCAAGCGCACGGTCCCGGTCGACGCGCCGCTGCTGGCCGGTGGCGTGGCCGCCGCCCAGGAGGTCGTCGTGCCGCCGGACGCCGGTCGCAACGTCAGCATCGACCCCTCGCTGCGCCGCCGGATCCGCTGACCCCGCTAGGCGTCGATGTCGAGGACGAGCGTGATCGGCCCGTCGTTGACCAGCGAGACCTTCATGTCGGCGCCGAAGCGGCCGGTCTCCACGTGGGCGCCGAGCGTCCTCAGCTCCTCGATCACGGCCTCCACCAGCGGCTCGGCGACCGGCCCCGGGGCCGCGGCCTGCCAGGTGGGGCGCCGGCCCTTGCGCGCGTCGCCGTAGAGGGTGAACTGGCTGATCACCAGGAGCGGGGCGGAGACGTCGGAGCACGACTTCTCGCCGTGCAGCACGCGCAGGCCCCACAGCTTGGCGGCGAGCTTGGCGGCCTCGGCGCGGGTGTCGGTGTGCGTCACGCCGACCAGGACGAGCAGCCCCGGCTCGTCGATGGCGCCGACCGTCTGCCCCTCGACCTCGACGGAGGCCGAGCTCACTCGTTGTACGACTGCTCGCATGGCATCCCATTCTGGCGCAGAAAGAACTGTTCGTAGACTCGTGCCGAAAGGGGGCGCGTAATGTCGCTTGTTGTCGAGGTTGTCCGGTCGGGGTTCGTGGAGTCCACCCATCTGGCCCGCATGCTCACCGTGGACGCGCAGGGCGTCCCGGTGGAGACGCGGGGAGCGGTGCACGTGCCGGCCTCGCCGCGATCGTCGATGAAGCCGCTGCAGGCGCTCGGCATGATGCGCAACGGCCTCCAGTTGGAGGGTGAGCTGCTGGCGCTGGCCTGCGCCTCGCACTCCGGTGAGGCGTTCCACGTGGACGGCGTGCGGAACATCCTGGCCGGAGCGGGCCTGGATGAGTCCGCCCTGCTGTGTCCGGAGGACCACCCGTTCGAGCGCACCTCGACCGAGTTCGGCCGGGTCTACATGAACTGCTCCGGCAAGCACGCCGCCATGCTGGCCACCTGCGTGCTCAACGACTGGCCGCTCACCACCTATCTGGAGCCCGCGCACCCGCTCCAGCGCGCGATCCGCGCGACGGTCGAGGACCTGACCGGCGAGCGGGTGGCCGCCTCCGGCGTGGACGGCTGCGGCGCGCCGCTGTTCTTCGTCTCGATGCTCGGCGTGACCAAGGCGTTCCGGGCCTTTCCGCTGGCCGCGGAGGGCTCGTTCGAGCGGCGCATCTTCGACGCCATGCGCGCCCACCCCGAGTGGACCTCCGGCACCGACCGGCCCGAGGCCAAGCTCATGCGGGCGATCCCCGGGCTGATGCTGAAGGCGGGCGCGGAGGCGTTCGACGCGTTCGCGTTCGAGGACGGCCGAGCCGGCACGATCAAGATCGAGGACGGCTCGTCGCGGGCCCGCGTGCCCGTCACCGTGGCGGCCCTGCGCTCGCTCGGCCTGGACGCGCCCGAGCTGGCCGAGCTGGCCAGGCCGGCGCTGCTGGGCGGCGGCCGGCCGGTCGGCGAGCTGCGGATCCGCTAGAGGGGCGAGAGCCGCCGCCGCGCGGAGTGTCTACAGGGTGCGGAACTGGCGGCTGGCGGAGATGGCCCCCGAGGTCGTCGTGGTGAACGTGCGCATCGACCCGGCGAACTTGGACAGGTCCCACTCCGCCGGCCCGTGGTACCAGTAGAGGTTGTCGGCCTGGTGGCCGTTGCCGGTCACCGAGGCCACCACCCGCGACCAGTGCTCGACCCCGTCGAAGATCACCGCGTACGGCAGGTAGCGCGAGAACAGCTCCACCCGGTGCTGCTCGGGCACCTCGCCGAGGTCGCCGGAGAACAGGTACTCGCGGAAGCCCATCGTGTGCGCGAGCGCGGCCGAGCCCTTGGCGGTCTTGGCCGGCATGTACTGGCCGCCGACGGCCAGCGCGCCGCCCGCGATGACCAGGGCCAGCCCCAGCAGCCCGTACGTGGTGAACCAGGCCAGCCCGACCGTGGCCAGCAGGCCCAGGCCGATCAGCACGACGCCGATCGTCGTCCACCGGGTGCGCTCGGTGTCGGGACGGCGGGCGAACCAGCCCTGCTCGACCACGTCGGTGTAGAGCGCGTCGCGCACCTTGCCCAGATGGCCGGCGAACGAGCCGGACAGCTGGGAGAGCAGCACCGCGTCGCGGCCGTCGAAGACCGCGTCGTACAAAGCGCGCTCGTACGTCAGCAGCGAGTTGACTGGCGCGTTCGGCAGCCTGACCAGCAGCCAGTCGGGGGCGTCGTAGGTCTGGCGGGGCTGCTCGTCGATCCGCAGGTAGCCGCGGACGGCGAGGTCGACGATCGTGGCGGTCACGTCGACCACGTCGGCCTGCTCGTCCACCAGCGTGCCGATCTGGCCGGGACGCACGCCGTCCGGCGGGGTGAAGTGCCCGTTCTGGATGGGATCGACCCCGCCCTTCTCGTGGCCCGCGACCCGGGCGTCCCGGCCGCGCGTCCAGTAGAGCAGGCCGACGCCGCCGAGCAGCAGCACGAGCAGGGCGGCCAGCGCGCCGCCGGTGACCAGGTCGAGGGTGAACGCCGAGGCCAGCGAGAAGCGGCGCTCCAGGATGGGCGCCCCGGAGCTGGAGCCCTTGGGGTAGCCGACGACCACCGTCAGGGCCTGGCCCGCCGCGAGGTTGTCCTGCTCGAAGTCGGCCCGGGTGGCGGTGTGGTCCATCGAGGCCGAGGTGCAGCCGATCGCCGAGGTCAGGTCACCGGCGAAGCACGACAGGTTCTGCACCTGGCCGGGCCCGCTGACCTGGACGGTCGCCTTGGTGACGGGGACGCTCCAGCCGCTGACGGCGAACCAGCGCAGCTCCTCGACCCCGCCGGAGGTGGTCACCGCGCCCTTGACGTCGTACTCGACGGTCTGGCCGGTCACGGTCAGGACGTCGCCGTCGAGCTTGCCGCCCTTGACGTTGGTGACCCGGTAGACGCGGTCGTTGTCGTCGTCGTAGCGGGTCTTGGTGAGCAGGGTGCGCTTGAGGCCGCCGGACGCCCCGGTGATCTTCTCGACCACGTGGAGAGTGCCGTCCTTGGCGAGCGTCATCGTCACCTGGTCCGTGATCCCGGCCTCCGCCGAGGCGGGGGTGGCCAGCAACGTCAGTGCGGTGGCTCCCAGGGCGGCCAATGTGAGTCTGAAACCCGTCATGGCGGGACATCGTAGCGGTTGCGGGTGTCAATCCAGGGTGATGGCGTCGGCCGCCCGGCGTACGCTCTCGGGCGAGGCGGCCATGCCCGGGTTCTCCAGGGCCAGAGCCTGGTTCAGGGCGACGTAGGGCCGCATGCGCCGCTCGTACCGGTCGAACGCCCCCTCGGGGGCCTGGCCCAGCTCCTCGGCCAGAACATACGCCCCCACCAGGGCCAGGCTGGTGCCCTGCCCCGACAGCGGCGAGGGGCAGTGGGCGGCGTCGCCGATCAGCGCGACCCGGCCCTGCGACCAGCGGTCCATCTCCACCTGGGCCATGGCGTCGAAGTAGAAGTCGTCGGCCTGCCACATGGCCGCGAGCAGCTTGGGCGCCTCCCAGCGCAGCCCCGAGCAGTGCTCCTGGACCAGGCGCTTCTGCTGCTCGACGTCGCGGTGGTCGTAGTCGATCGGGCCCGCGGCGAAGCCCATGTTCACCTTCATCACCGCCGGCTCCCGGTCGCTGAACAGGCCGAACCCGGCCTCCCCCTCGCGGTGCCAGAGCTGCCAGTGGTCCAGGCCGAGGAAGTTGTCGGCGGTGTAGATGGAGACGTACATGCCGAGGTGCCGCAGGAAGCGCTGCTCCGGGCCGAACACCAGACGCCTGACGTTGGAGTGCAGGCCGTCGGCGCCGATCACGTAGTCGTAGCGTTCCCGGACTCCGCTGTCGAAGGTCACGTCCACGCCGTCGTCGTCCTGGACGAGGGCGGCGATGGAGTCGCCGTAGCGGCAAGGGGCGTCGGTGACGGCGCCGACGATCGCGGTGAGGTCGTCGCGGGCGATCTCGACGTCCGGGCTGTCGAGCCGGCCGCCGCTGATCGTCTCCTCGGTGCTGCGCATGATCTCGTTGCCGTCGCCGTCGACCATGGACATGCCGCGCATGGTCGTCCGCGCGGCCCTGACCTGCTCCAGGATGCCCATACGGTCGGCCACGACCAGGGCGGCGCCGCGGAGGTCGACGGCCTGGCCGCCCTTGCGCGGGCGCGGCGCGCGCTCGACCAGCGTGACCTCGAAGCCCCGCCGCCGTAGCCAGTGAGCCAGGACGGGCCCGCCGACGCTCGCTCCCGAGACCAGAACCTTCATGACGCGCCCCTTGCTGTTGACGTTGTACGCGGAACTGAATGTACGTCGTACATACAGCAGCTCACAAGGGTTCGCTGGTACGATCTGTACTAGTACAGAGAAGGGGTTGTGATGACCGCTCCGCCCTACGCGCGCATCGTCGAGGACATCAGGCGGCGCATCGCCGACGGCCGGCTCCGCCCCGGCGACCGGGTGCCCTCCACCAGGCAGCTCGCCCGCGACTGGGAGGTCGCGCTCGCCACGGCCGCCAAGGCGCTCACGGTCCTGGCCCAGGAGGGCGCGGTGGTCGCCGAGCCGCGCGTCGGCACGATCGTGGCCGAGATCCGCGGCGGCAGGGCGCGGCGGGCCCCCGTCCCGTCCGGCGACGACCTGACCCGCGACCGCATCGTGGCCGCGGCCGTCGAGATCGCCGACGCCGACGGGCTCGCCGAGCTGACCATGCGCGGCGTCGCGGGCCGCCTCGGCGTGGCCACCATGTCCCTCTACCGGCACGTCGGCGGCAAGGACGACCTGGTCATGCTCATGATCGACCACGTGATCAGGGAGTTCCCGCTGCCCGACCCGCCGCCCGACGGATGGCGGGCCAGGCTGGAGACCGCCGCCCGGGTGCAGTGGGCGGGCTACCGCACCCACCCGTGGATGGCCAGGGTCACGTCACTGACCAGGCCGCTGCCCTCGGCCAGCCTGATCGCTCACACCGAGTGGGTCATGCGCACGCTGGAGGGCTCGCCCCTCGATCCCGTCAGCAAGATGCACGTGCACACCCTGCTGTTCAGCTTCGTCCAGGGCCTGGCCGCCAACATCGAGATGGAGCAGCAGGCCCAGGCCGCGACCGGGCTGACCGCCGACGAGTGGATGACCAGCCGGGAGGGGGAGCTCCAGGCGCTGGCGGAGTCGGGGCGGCTGACCGCCTTCACCGGCGTCATCGAGGAGCTGGGCGGCGAGTTCGACCTCGACCTCGACCGGCTGTTCGCCTTCGGTCTCGACGCGCTGCTCGACGGGCTCGCCGGGCTGGTCGAGGGGCGCTAGTCGGAGATCGCGATGCGCAGCCGGCGGAAGCCGCGGCCCTTGCTCTCGATCTTGGCTACCTTGATGCGGCCGATCTGCTTGGTCGAGGCCACGTGGGTGCCGCCGTCGGCCTGCGTGTCGAGGCCCACGATGTCGACGATGCGCACGTCCTGGACGGCTTCGGGCACCAGGTTGCTGGCCGTGCGGATGATGTCGGGGATCTCGAACGCCTCCCGCCGCGGCAGCACGCGCACGTCGATGCGGCGGTCGGCGGCGATCTCGGCGTTGCACGCGTCCTCGACGGCCTCCTTGAAGCCGGGCGGCACCTCGGGCAGGTCGAAGTCCATGCGGGCGCTCAGCTCGTCCATGTTGCCGCCGGTGACCAGGCAGCCGTAGTCCCTGAACACCACGCCGCACAACACGTGCAGGCCCGAGTGCGTCCGCATGAGCGCCGAACGCCGGGCGTCGGCCACCGCTGCCTCGACCACCGTGCCGGCGGGCGGGATCGGGTCGCCTTCGGCGGGGATCAGGTAGAGATCGTCGCCTTTGCGCACCCCGACGATGCGCGTCTCCACGCCCTGCCAGACCAGAACTCCGTGATCGGCAGGCTGGCCGCCGCCGCCTGGATAGAATGCCGACCTGCTCAGCACGATCCCCTCAGGCGTCGCGTCCAGCACGACGGCTTCGAAATCTCGCAGGCTCTGGTCCGACAGTTCGAGCCGCTGCGTGCGTCCGTGGAGGTCGGCGGTCATATCGGCAGCCTAGTGCCCCGGGGTGATTATGCGTGGCCTGATGCTTCGAGGAAGAATCGCCCCGGTCGTCGCACTAATGGGGATATTTGCTGGAATTTCGGCATGTACGAGTGCGGTGGCCCGGACGCCGCCGCAGCGGCCGCCCGAGGCCGTCCCTCCCGCCCGTCCGGCGGTTCCCGTGATGATGTTCGTGGGCGACAGCTTCACCGTCGGATCCGGCCCGGTGCCGCCCTGGCGGACCTATGCCTCGGAGTCGGCGCGGCTGCTCGGCTGGCAGCCGGTCATCGCCGGCGCCGGCGGCACCGGCTATCTCAACGAGGGCAAGGTGGGCCGCACGTTCCGGCGGTCGTTCGAGGAGGAGCTGGCCTGGCGGCCGGCCCCCGACGTGCTGGTCATCTCCGGCGGCCACAACGACCAGCGCTGGAGCACCGGGCAGGTGCGCGCGGCCGCCGCCGCCCTGCTCGCCGAGGTGCGCCGCCGCTGGCCGGTCACCAAGGTCGTCATGGTCGGCCCGATCTGGCTGGAGGACACCCCGGCCAAGGCCTACCGGGTGCGCGACGCCCTGGCGGAGGTGGCCGACGCCGCGGGCGTGCCGTTCCTCGACCCGATGCGCCGGAAATGGGTGACCGGCAGGCCGTCGGAGACGGTGCTGCCCGACGGCGTGCATCCCACGTTCGCCGGGCACGAGCGCATCGCCGCGTGGCTGGCGGCGGAGCTGGCCTGATCCGGGCGGGGCCGGCCTACCAGGGGCCGTAGGGGCCGCTGTTGCCGCGGCCCATGCCCTTGACCGCGGGCTTGACGTCGACGATGTAGATCGTGGCGGCGATGACGGCCAGGATGGAGAACAGGCCGAGCCCGTTGAGGCCGATGAACCGGAAGCCGCCGATCAGCATGAAGTCGTTGAAGTAGCCCAGCGCGCCGCCGCCGGACAGCAGGGTCGCCAGCGCGAGGATGAGCACCCAGATCTTCTTCTGCAGCTTGCCCGCCGAGACGAACGCGTTGGTCGGCACGCGCGCCGCGTGCACCAGCGCGTAGACCGACATGCCGAAGATGACGGCGGCGAGCACCAGGAAAAGGAAGTTGAAAACGCCGTTGATCATATTCATGTTGCTGGCTCCACCCAACGCCGCGATGAAATCGGCCCCAGCCTAATAGGCGTCCCCCGCAAGCGGGCACCGGAACAGGAGCGGGCCCGCCTCCGAAGAGGCGGGCCCGCTCGCTCACTCAGGCCTTGGCCCGAGGCGTGCGCGTGGTCTTCTTGACGGGCTCGGCGACGGGCGGCTCGGCGGCCTCCGACACCTCCTCCAGCTCAAGGGCGGCCTCGCCGGTCGTCTTGCTGACGACCTTGCGGCCACGGGTGGCGAAGTCCTCGTAGACCTCGGTGGCCTTGCTGCTCAGCTGGTCGGCGTACTCGCGGGCCTTGTCCGGGAACTCGCGGACGAAGCCCTCGGCCTTGTCGGCGTACGCGCGGGTCTTCTCCGGCAGGTCCCTGGCCAGCTCCGAGCGGCGGGACTGGAGCTGACGCAGCTGCTCGGGCAGCTCGCGCAGCTTCTCGACGGCGAAGTCGCCGGCGCCGGCGAAGGCGTAGAACGGCTTGGAGTCGGTGAGCTTCTTGACCTCGGTGGCAAGCGTCATGGGTTAACCTTCCTTGGTTTCCTGGGTGACGGTCCCGTTGCCGGGGGAGGCCGCGTAGGGCTCAAGCGCGGCGAGATACTCCTCGGGCAGCGGCGGCTCGTCGTCCGCGGTGGAGTCGTGCTGAGGGCGGGCGTTCTGGGAGGTCTGCTCGCCCTCGGTGCGGTTCTCCTTGCGGAACGATTCATAGATGTCGATCAGCACCTGGCGCTGCCGCTCGGTGAGCAGCGTGTCGGCGTTGACGGCGGTGATCACGTCGCTCGGCGGCTCCCGGTCCTCGATGAGGCCGGCCTGCACGTAGAGCGCCTGCGAGGAGATGCGCAGACCCTTGGCGATCTGGTTGAGAATCTCCGCGCTCGGCTTGCGCAGCCCGCGCTCGATCTGGCTCAGGTAGGGGTTGGAGACCCCTGCCGCCTGCGCGAGCTGGCGCAGCGAGATCTTCGCCTGTTGCCGTTGCTCGCGGATGTACTCGCCGATCGAGCCGACCTTCGGTAGTGCCATACCCACAGTCTGCCGTCCCGTGCTTGCAATTGCAAACGGAACGGCTAACACCTGCAAGCAGTCAGAGCTGGTAGACCCACAGGAAGGGGGTGGTGGTGAGCAAGCTCACAGAGAGGGCGAGGTAGCCGTACCGGACAAATGCTGACAATTCCGGCCCTGGCTTGATCAGGCGGTCCACCCTGGCCATGACATTGTGCGCGTGCACGCCGAGCATGCCCTGCGGGGTCGGCATGGCGCCGGCCGTACCGAACCTGAGCAGCGCGGTCGCGAGCCTGCGCGGTGAGCAGTAGCGGCGGGCGCGGTCGTCGGCGGCCATCTCGATCAGCAGCTCCACCTGCGCCTGCGCGTCGGCCACCACCTTCGACCAGGGCAGCGCCCGGCGCAGCGCGGCGAACGGCAGCAGCACCAGGTCGTGCCGCTCGCGCACGTGGGCGGCCTCGTGCGCCAGCACGGCCGCCATCTCGTCGGGCGACAGCAGCTCAAGCGCGCCCGCGCTGACCACGACCTGCGAGCGCAGCCCCGGCACGCAGTACGCCGCCGCGCTGGGATGGTCGAGCACCCGCACCCCCGGCACGCCCGGATCGTCGCGGGAGATCAGCGCGAGCAGCACGCGATGCCGCCGCCGCGCGCGCAACGCCTGCACGCCGGCCGTCAGCAGCACCACGACCAGCACCGCCAGCGACGTGAGACCGGCGATCATGGCCAGGACGTGCAGCGGGTCCCAGGCCTCGGCCGGCGTCCTGCCGCGGGCGAAGGCGATCAGCCCCGGCAGCACGCCCACGTTGTAGGGCAGGACCGCGTAGGCCAGCATGGCGCCGGTGGTGGCCAGCCCCCAGGCCACGCCCAGGGACTGCCAGACGATGATGGCGAGCCTCGGGGCGCGGGAGGTCCACCGGGCCGTCGTGAAACGCCAGGAGCCGAGCGCGCACGCCGTGGCGAGCGCCGCTAGCACCGCTGCCGTGATCACTCTTCCTCCAGCTCCGTGAGAGCTCTCCGCAGGATCTCCGCCTCCGGGCCCGACACGGCCTGGGCGAAGCGGGTCAGGGCGGCCGATCGGTCGCCCGTCAGGTCCAACGCCTCAAGCATAAGCTCGGCGATGTAGGCGTCACGGCTCGCGGCCGGTTCGTAACGCCACGCGCGGCCGTCCCTGGTGCGCTCCAGGAAGCCCTTGCGCGTGAGGCGGTCGAGTACGGTCATCACCGTCGTGGGGGCGAGGTCGCGATCGGCAATGAGCCTGCCGACCTCGCGGGCGGTCAGCGGGTTGTGCTCCGCCCAGAGGATGTCCATGATGCTGCGCTCAAGCTCGCCAAGACCCTTCACGCCCTTCAGGGTAGCTCTACAGAGCGTCGAGCTGGCATCCGGGAGCGGCAAGTGGCGGCGCGGAACCCCGCCTGGCAGGCTCGGTGAGATGAATGTCACGTTGGTGCAGGGCGACATCACCGAGCAGCGGGCCGACGCGATCGTGAACGCGGCCAACTCCTCGCTGCTCGGCGGCGGGGGCGTCGACGGCGCCATCCACCGCCGCGGCGGGCCGGCGATCCTGGAGGAGTGCAGGCGGCTGCGCGCCGGACATTACGGCAAGGGCCTGCCGACCGGCCGGGCCGTCGCCACCACCGCCGGGCTGCTGCCGGCCCGCTGGGTGATCCACACGGTCGGGCCGGTCTACTCCAGGTCGCAGGACCGCTCCGAGCTGCTGGCCTCCTGCCACCAGGAGTCGCTGCGGGTGGCGGACGAGCTGGGCGCGCGGACGGTGGCCTTCCCCGCGATCTCCACGGGCGTCTACGGCTGGCCGCTCGACGACGCCGCCCGCATCGCCGTCGCCGCCGTGCGCGCGGCCGGGACGTCGGTGGAGGAGGTCAGGTTCGTGCTGTTCGACACCGCCGCCTACGAGGTGTTCCTCGCCCAGCTCTCCCGATAGCCCGGATCCCGTCAGCTCTCCCGATGGCCCGGATCCGTCAGCGCGGGTCCACCGCCGACCAGGGCAGTGTCAGCTCGCCCAGCCGCCAGCGGGCCGGGCCGCCGAGCGGCGGGCGCACCGCCACCGGCCACTGCCCGGCCAGCAGCCGCACGGACGCCAGCCAGCGCTGCCGCAGCCCGTGCACCCCGTAAGGGGCGCTGACCGCCCACGCGTGGTCGAAGTCGCGCAGGAACGCATGGATGCGCTCACCCGGCACGTTCCGGTGGATGAGGGTCTTCGGCAGCCGGTCGGCCAGGTCGGAAGGCCGCTCGAAGGCGTCGAAACGGGCGGAGAACGTCAGCGTGCGCGGGCCGTCGGGGGACAGGCCCACCCAGACCGCTCGCCGTCCGGTCTCGGAGCAGGTGCCCTCGACCAGCACGCCGCCGGGGGCCAGCTTGCCGCACAGCACGTCCCAGTAGTGCCACGCCTCCGCCTCGCCGTACTGGCGCAGCACGTTGAAGGCGCGGACCAGCGTCGGCGGGCGCGGGACGGGCAGCTCGAAGCCGCCGAGCGCGAAGCTCAGCCCCTCCCGCTCGTACGGCTTGGCCAGGGCCACCCTGGCCGGGTCGATCTCGATGCCGACCACCTCGACGTCGGGCGCGACCGCGCGCAGCCGGGTGAACAGCTCAAGCGTGGTCGTGTGCGAGGCGCCGTAGCCGAGGTCGACGACGAGCGGGCGGACGGCGGCGCGCAGGGCCGGGCCGTGCACGGCGGCCGTCCAGCGGTCGACCCGGCGCAGCCGGTTGTGCCACGTCGTGCCGCGGGTGATCGCGCCGACCGGTCTGGCCATCGGGCTCAGCCGCCGCTGACGCGGTGCACCTTGTGCTGGGCGGCCTGGGCGCGCGGCCTGATCACCAGGCGGTCGATGTTGACGTGCGACGGGCGGGTCACGCACCAGGCGATGGCGTCGGCCACGTCGTCGGCGGACAGCGGGTCGGGGACGCCCTCGTACACGCGGGCGGCGGCCGTCTCGTCGCCGCGGAAGCGGGTGACCGCGAAGCCCTCGCTCTTGACCATGCCCGGCGCGATCTCGACCACCCGGACCGGCTGCCCGACCAGCTCCAGGCGGAGGGTCTCGGCCATCGCGGACTGGGCGTGCTTGGCCGCGCAGTAGCCACCGCCGCCCTCGTACGAGACCAGGGCGGCGGTCGAGGTCAGCATCACCAGCACGCCGTCGCCCGACTCCACGAGTTTGGGGATCAGCGCCTGGGTCATGCGTAGGGAGCCGAGTACGTTCGTGTCGTACATCTGCTGCCAGTCGTCCAGAAGGCCGTCCGTGACCGATTCCATGCCGAGCGCGCCACCGGCGTTGTTGACCAGCACGTCGCAGCGGTCGAGCGAGCCGACCAGCGCGTCGACCGACTCCTGAGAGGTCACGTCGAGCGTCACCGGCCTGATCGAGGGCACCTCCGCGGCCAGCTTGTCCAGCCGGTCGCGGCGTCGTGCGCCCGCCACCACCACGTAACCTTCAGCGGCGAGCCGCCGCGCGGTCGCCTCGCCGATCCCGCCGCTCGCGCCGGTCACCACTGCCGTTCTCTGCATGCCCCTCATCCTGCCAGGGCGGACGCGGTGCGAACCGCGGCAGGGAATGTCGAAAAAATTCGGATAGTTGTATTCCGCTTGGAGGTGATGTCGAGTGAGGCGACGACGGGTCAGCCGGGTCGCGACCATCAGCATGCACACATCGCCATTGGACCAGCCCGGCACGGGCGACGCCGGTGGGATGAACGTGTACATCGTCGAGTCGGCCAGGAGGCTGGCGCAACTCGGCGTGGAGGTGGAGATCTTCACCAGGGCCACCGCCCGCGACCAGCCACCCGTGGCCGAACTCGCCCCAGGCGTCCTGGTACGTCACCTGACGGCAGGGCCGTACGAGGAGATGGACCGCGCGGACCTTCCCGGGCAGCTGTGCGCGTTCCTGTCCGAGGTGCTGCGCACCGAGGCCATGTACGAACCGGGTCACTACGACGTCATCCACTCCCACTACTGGCTGTCCGGGCAGGTCGGCTGGCTGGCCAAGGAGCGCTGGGGCGTGCCGCTCGTGCACACCATGCACACCATGGCCAAGGTCAAGAACCTGCTGCTCGCCCAGGACGACAAGCCGGAGCCGCAGGCCCGCGTGGTGGGCGAGGAACAGGTCGTGGAGATCGCCGACCGCCTCGTGGCCAACACCGCCGACGAGGCCCGCGAGCTCATCGACCTGTACGGCGCCGCCCGGCAGCGGGTGGCCGTCGTGAACCCCGGCGTCAACCTCACCGTCTTCCAGCCCGCCTCGCAGGGCGCCGCCCGGCAGCGGCTCGGCCTGCCGCAGGACGCCCGCGTGCTGCTGTTCGTCGGCCGCATCCAGCCGCTCAAGGCCCCCGACGTGCTGCTGCGCGCGGCCTCGCGCATGCTCATCGACGACCCCTCGCTGCGCGGCCGGCTGGTCGTCGCCTGCGTCGGCGGGCCGTCGGGCAACGGGCTCGCCCGGCCGTCCATCCTCACCGAACTGGCCGGTGAGCTGGGCATCTCCGACGTCGTCCGGCTCGTGCCGCCGGCCCCGCAGGAGGAACTGGCCGACTGGTACCGGGCGGCGGACGTGACGGTCGTGCCGTCCTACAGCGAGTCGTTCGGGCTCGTGGCCCTGGAGTCGCAGGCCTGCGGGACGCCGGTCGCCGCCGCGGCCGTGGGCGGGCTGCGCACCGCCGTCCACGACGGGGTCTCCGGCGTGCTGGTGGACGGGCACGACCCCGACGAATGGGCCCGCGTCCTGCACCGCCTGGTCACCCTGCCGGACTGGCGTGAGCAGTTGTCTCGGGGGGCGCGCACGCACGCGGCCGCCTTCGGCTGGCAGGCGACGGCGGGCCGGCTCATGGAGGTGTACGCGGGCGCCGTCGCGAATCTGCACAAGGTGCCCGTGGCGCTCAACTTCTAGCGGCTGGACGGCCTCACGTCGCGCGCTCCTAAGCTGTATCCCATGCGCGATGTCGTCGAAGCCGCGCTCAAGGCCGCGGACGTCTCCTACGACGAGCCGCGGCCCGGGGCGTTCCTGGTCAAGCTGCCCGGACAGCACAAGCTCGCCACCATGACCTGGCTGATCGTCGGCGAGCGGGTGCTGCACGTCGAGGCGTTCTTCTGCCGCCAGCCGGACGAGAACCACGAGGAGTTCTACCGCTGGCTCCTCGGCAAGAACGGCGCCATGTACGGCGTGCACTTCTCCCTCGACCCCGTCGGCGACGTCTATCTGGTCGGCCGGGTGCCGCTGGCCGCCGTCAGCGAGGAGGAGGTCGACCGGCTGCTCGGCTGCGTGCTGACGTACGCCGACGACTGGTTCGACCGGGCGCTGGAGCTGGGCTTCGCCTCCTCCATCAGGCGGGAGTGGGAGTGGCGTGCCAAACGCGGCGAATCCCTGGCCAACCTGCAGGCTTTCGCCCGATTCGCCGACCCCGGGCAGTGACCTGCCGGCGCTCCGGGCGGCGGCCATAGGATTGGCCGCATGGCGACTTTGGTGCTGCTACGGCACGGTGAGAGCGACTGGAACGCGAAGGGCCTGTTCACCGGTTGGGTGGACGTCAGCCTGTCGGCCAAGGGCGAGGACGAGGCCCGGCGCGGCGGCCGGCTCCTGCAGGAGGCCGGTCTGCGGCCCGACGTCCTGCACACCAGCCTCCTGACCCGGGCCATCCAGACGGCCCAGCTCGCCCTGGGCGAGGCCGACCTGCTCTGGCTCCCGGTCAAGCGCAGCTGGCGGCTGAACGAACGCCACTACGGGGCCCTGCAGGGCAAGAACAAGGCCCAGACGCGTGAGGAGTTCGGCGACGAGCAGTTCATGCTCTGGCGCCGCTCGTACGACGTGCCGCCGCCGCCCATCGCCGACGACGACGAGTACTCCCAGGCCGGCGACCCTCGTTACGCCCTCCTGCCGCCGGAGCTCATGCCGCGCACGGAGTGCCTGAAGGACGTCGTCGACCGCATGCTCCCGTACTGGTACGACGAGATCGTCCCCGACCTGGCCGCGGGGCGCACGGTCCTGGTGACCGCGCACGGCAACTCGCTGCGGGCCCTGGTCAAGCACCTCGACGGCATCGGCGACGACGACATCGCCGGGCTCAACATCCCCACGGGGATCCCGCTGGCGTACGAGCTGGACGCCGACTTCAAGCCGCAGGTGCGCGGCGGGCGCTACCTCGACCCGGAGGCCGCCAAGGCCGCCATCGAAGCAGTGGCCAACCAGGGCCGCTGACCCCACAGCCCTTCGGGCGCTTCGCGCGGCGCCCGGCGTGCCGCGCGAGGCGCCTTCGCACGACCGTGCGAGGGCTCGGGGCTTGGCGTCGGCGGCGGGGAAGGTATGTCACTGATGCCGGACACTGAAATGTGTGGGCCGTCTTGCGGCGAGGTGCCTATGCTTTCGGGGATGTGAGCACCTCTGCCAGAGCTGAGCGCTCCTGCCCCCTTCCGTCCGCCGGGGAAGCCCGCGTTCCGGGCGGGACGGTCTGACGTGCCGACGTGGGAGCCCCATGTGTCGCGCGGGCTCGTACGCGTGGTCGAAGCGTCCTGTTGCGAGGAGTACGTCCTGTGCTTCGAGGCGGCGCAGTTCTTCGTGCGGCGGGTCACCGAGCGCGGGGACCACGAGGAGACCGCCAGGGGCCCGTACGCCCGTGCCGCCGCGGTCTGGGCCGAGCTGGCGCGGCGGCATGTGTGCAGGAGCCGGCAGGCGGCCTCCTGACGTCGACCGAGGGGCGGGCGCGGCCCGTCAGTCGGACGTCGGGCGCAGGACGAGGGTGACGAACCCGAAGACGTCCCGGTAGACGCGCAGCCACTCGGCGCGGTGGGTGTCGGCCGTCGTGAGGGCCTCGCACCTGTCCGGATGGTCGGGGTTGTCCAGAGCCCAGGACGCCAGCGAGCCCGTCCAGGCCCATTCGTAGTCGTCGAGCTCCTGGCGGGTGCTGATGTGGCCGTGCACCGGCGTCCAGCCGTCGGCGGTGACGCGGTCCATCAGGGCCGGCAGGCCGGTGAGCTCGCCCAGCATCTCCACCGCCTCGGCGGACGGCTCCCCGGCCCAGAAACCGTCGCCGACCAGGACGCGCCCGCCGGGTGCCAGGTGCTCGCGCGCCGCCGCGAGCGTGGGCGGAAGGCCGCCGAACGCGTGCGTCGCCCCGACGCTGATCACCAGGTCGAACGCGTGCGGCGAGGTGAACTCGGCGGCGTCCGCACGATGGAGGACGAGCCGGTCGTGGACGCCGAGCGCCTCCGCGCTCGCGCGGGCGTGCGCCAGCGAGCCCTCGGCGATGTCCACGCCCTCCGCCCGCAGCTTGGGATGCGTGCCCAGCGCGCGCAGCAGCCACTCCCCGCCGCCGCAGCCGAGGTCGAGCACGCGTGAGCCGCCCTCGGGGAGGGCGCGGTCGAGCAGGCGGCGCACCGAGTCGTCGTCGAGCGGAGCCGCGATCGGATGGTCCGCGTGGGCGAGTCGGGAGATCTGTTCACGATTCACCGGCGGAGCCTGCCACATGCGGAGACGTCACCGCATCCGCTTTTGGCCAGGAGACAGGGCGCTTGGCGGGCGTCTGTCGCTGCTTGCCGCTGTTCGTCCCGCCGGATCGCCCCGTGCCCGGCCGGGGACGTGCGAAGCGGGCGGCCCCCCGACAGGTGCCGCCCGCTGCGTCCGGGTGAAGAGCTCGCCTCCGGGAGGCCGTCAGCTGGGACGGGTGCCAGTGACCAGGTAGACGACGTCCCGCGCCACCCGTACCGCGTGGTCGGCGTACCGCTCGTAGTACCGGCCGATCAGTGTGATGTCGATCGCCGGCTCCACGCCGTGCTGCCAGTCCTTGGCCAGGATGTTGCGGAACAGCCGGCGGTGCAGCCGGTCCATCGCGTCGTCATCCTCCTCCAGCTCAAGGGCCGACTCCACGTCCCTGGAGGCCACGCAGCTCCCGGCCTTGGTGACCAGGTTCTCGGCGATCTGCCCCATTTCCACGATGGTCGAGCGAGTCTCGGGCGGAATGGCCGAGTCGGGGTGCCGCAGCCGGGCCACCTTGGCCACGTGGACGGCGAGGTCGCCCATGCGTTCGAGGTCGGTGCCCATGCGCAGCGCAGTGATGACCATTCGCAGGTCCACCGCGACCGGCTGCTGCCTGGCCATCAGCTCGAAGATCGACGTCTCGATGTCGGCGAAGAGGGCGTTCACCTCCTGGTCGCGGGAGATGACGCTCTCGGCGAGCTGGAGGTCGGCGTCGAGGAGGGCCGTGGTGGCACGGGAGATGGCCGAGCGGACCAGCCTCGTCATCTCGACCAGCTTGCCCGTCAGGAGATCAAGTTCTTCATGGTACGCGTCGCGCATGTCGTCACCGTACGTGCCGCTCGATGAACGAACCTCTACTGCGAGATGAACTTTCCAGGAAAGGGCCGTTCATCCGCAGGTGAGAGGTCTGTCCCTTGGGCTTCGCCACCTACCATCGGAGGCATGAGTGAGATGGCCATGAGCTTCGCGGCCCTGGCCGGGTTCGTCGTGGGAGCCCTGGCGGTCCTGTTCTACCGGAACCAGATCGAGGCTCCGAAGAGGACCGATTCAGCCGACGGCGTCGAGACCGGAGCGGCGCTGCCGCAGGGCGTGGCCTCCGTGCTCGCCGTGCTCCCCTCGTCCGCCGTCGTGCTCGACGCGCACGACCGCGTGCTGCGCGCCAGCTCGGCCGCGCGCGCGTTCGGGCTGGTCAAGGGCGACAGGCTGATGGCCGCGGAGCTGCTCGCACTGGCAAGACAGGTACGCCGCGACGGCGAGATCCGCGAGAGCGAGATCGACGTCGCCGGCCACAAGTTCGGCCAGGAGACGACGAACTTCGCCGTCCGCGTCGCCCCCCTCGGCTCCTACGGCCAGGTGCTGGTGCTGGCCGAGGACCAGACCGAGCGGCGCAGGGTCGAGGCGGTGCGCCGCGACTTCGTCGCCAACGTCAGCCACGAGCTGAAGACCCCCGTGGGCGCGCTGAGCCTGCTGGCCGAGACCATCCAGGACGCCGCCGACGACCCCGAGGCGGTCACCCGCTTCGCCGGGCGCATGCAGCACGAGGCCGCCCGGCTCACCTACCTGGTCCAGGACCTGATCACGCTGAGCAGGATCCAGGGCGCCGAGCCCATCCCCACCCCGGGCCAGGTCGCCATCGACGAGGCCGTCCACGACGCCATCGACCACTGCAACACCAAGGCGGTGGCCAAAGACATCACGCTGGTCACCGGCGGCACCGAGGGCCTGCGCATCTGGGGCGACGACGAGCTGCTCGTCACCGCCCTGCGCAACCTCATCGACAACGCCGTCGCCTACAGCCCCGAGCACACGCGGGTCGTGGTCAGCGTCCGTCCGGCCGGCGACTCCGTCGAGATCAGCGTCAGCGACCAGGGCATCGGCATCCCCGAGGAGTCTCTGGAGCGCATCTTCGAGCGCTTCTTCCGCGTCGACGCGGCCAGGTCACGGGCGACCGGCGGCACCGGGCTCGGCCTGGCCATCGTCAAGCACGTCGCCGCGGCCCACGCGGGCGAGGTGTCCGTCTGGAGCAAGGAAGGCTCCGGCTCCACCTTCACCCTCCGTCTGCCCGCCTTCGGCGGCACGGCGGTGGCAGTACCACCCTCGATTCCCCTGGAGACCGCAAAATGACCAGAGTTCTAGTGGTTGAGGATGAGGAGTCCTTCTCCGACGCCTTGTCCTACATGCTGCGCAAGGAGGGCTTCGAGGTGTCGGTCGCGGCGACCGGGCCCGAGGCGCTCGACACGTTCGACCGCAACGGCGCGGACCTCGTGCTGCTCGACCTGATGCTGCCCGGCCTGCCGGGCACCGAGGTGTGCCGCTCGCTGCGGCAGCGCTCGAAGGTGCCGGTCATCATGCTGACCGCCAAGGACAGCGAGATCGACAAGGTCGTGGGCCTGGAGCTGGGCGCCGACGACTACGTGACCAAGCCGTTCTCCTCGCGGGAGCTGGTGGCCCGCATCCGCGCGGTGCTGCGCCGTCAGGGCGACGTGGTGGAGGAGCTGGAGACGGCCGTCCTGGCCGTGGGCCCGGTGCGCATGGACGTCGACCGGCATGTCGTCGCGGTGCGCGGCGCGCAGGTGCAGCTGCCGCTGAAGGAGTTCGAGCTGCTGGAGGTGCTGCTGCGCAACGCCGGCCGGGTGCTCACCCGCGGCCAGCTCATCGACCGCGTCTGGGGCGCCGACTACGTGGGCGACACCAAGACGCTCGACGTCCACGTCAAGCGCCTGCGGGCCAAGATCGAGGCGGACCCGTCGAACCCGCGCTGCATCCTCACCGTGCGCGGCCTGGGCTACAAGTTCGACGCCGCCGAGGAGTGAACGACCCTTGTTCTGGTACGTGGGTTCGTACCAGAACAAGGGTTCTCTCATGCCGTCAGTGGGCCTCTTCGGTGGCCGTGGGGGTGGGCGACGCCGAGGGCGTCGCGACCGGGGTGGCGTTGGGGGCGGCGGGGTAGTCCTTGAACTCACGGCTGCGCGTGACCACAGGGACGTTCAGGGTCACTGTCCCGGCGTTGGCGAACTGGAGGTCCAGACGCACGCTCTCGCCGCCTCTGAGGCTCGTGGAGATGCTCTCCAGCATCAGCTGGGGCTGCGGCTTGCCGGTGTTGACGAGCTGGTTGGGGGGAAGCTGGATCGGCGTGGCGACCTTCACGGACCCGACCGAGCCCGCGGAGACGGCCTGGAGCGTGTCGGCGGCGCCCGCGGTGTTGAGGATGTTCAGGTAGATCGGGGCTGAACCGCGCCACGGGAGCTGGGCGCCGGAGTCAGGGCCGAGGATGAACGCCTGCGGGATGTGAATGCCGCGCGTGCCATAAGCACCCTGGTCGATGAGTGCGACCGCCTCGTTCGGGGCGTACGGCTTGTTGGTGTTGGCGTCGAATCCTGCCCCGCAGCCCGCGAGCACGGGGGCTGCCAAGAACGCGGCGGCTACGACAATCCAGCGACGGCTGGTCACGTGCGGGTTCTCCTTGCTCTTGCGCGGTATGGCGCATGGGGTGTTGGGCAGCGCCTACCATATCCACCTGAATCCATGGTCATATCCGCACCCCTGCAGGTCATTCGCTATGTCCGGAAATGCGATTCATACGGTCGAGGACTTGTCAAGCCCCAATATGCGGCTTTGACCTGCAGTTATGAGGATTTCACTGTTCCGGGAGCCTGTGGATGCGTGGTACCCTGGAGTACAGCGGAAGGGGTACTTGTCACATGACTTTCCAGGTCGGCGACACTGTCGTCTACCCCCACCATGGGGCTGCTCGGATCGAAGCAATCACGAAGCGATCCATCAAGGGTGAGGAAAAGACCTACCTGGTGCTCAAGGTCGACAAGGGCGACCTTACCGTCCAGGTGCCAGCAGAAAACGCGGAACTCGTCGGTGTGCGCGACGTCGTCGGCCAGGAAGGCCTTGAGCGGGTTTTCGATGTTCTTCGGATGCCGCACACGGAAGAGCCGACCAACTGGTCGCGCCGTTACAAGGCCAATCTGGAGAAGCTCGCCTCCGGCGATGTGAACAAGGTTGCGGAGGTGGTTCGCGACCTGTGGCGTCGCGACCGCGAGCGCGGCCTGTCAGCGGGCGAGAAGCGCATGCTCGCGAAGGCTCGTCAGATCCTCGTCAGCGAGCTCGCGCTCGCCGAGAAGACCAATGAGGACAAGGCTGAGGCCCTGCTCGACGAGGTTCTCAACTCCTGAACACGAATCTTCCACGGGTGGGCGTCGGAGTCGACGTCCACCCGTTCGCTTCGGCGGACTCGGGGCGTGAGCTCAGCCTCGCCGGCCTGCACTGGCCGGCCGAGATCGGGCTCGACGGCCACTCCGACGGCGACGTCGCCGCGCATGCCGCCTGCGACGCGCTGCTGTCCGCGGCCGGCCTGGGCGACCTGGGCGGGCTGTTCGGCACGTCCGATCCCCGCTGGGCCGGGGCTTCCGGGGTCACCCTGCTGGAGGAGACCGCCCGCCAGGTGCGCGCGGCGGGCTTCGAGATCGGCAACGTGGCCGTCCAGGTGATCGGCAACCGTCCCAAGATGGCTCCTCGGCGTACCGAGGCCGAGCTGGCGCTCGGCGGCGCCGTGGGGGCGCCGGTGAGCGTCTCGGCCACCACCACCGACGGGCTCGGGCTCACCGGGCGCGGCGAGGGGATCGCCGCCATCGCCACGGCCCTCGTGGTCAACCTTTCCTAGGCATTCAGCGTCTTATGTGTGGGATGCGTGAGGGTGTCCCGGCGGGTCGTCGCCGAACCCGCCAACTGTGGGGGCGGCGGTTCGTCACTGGCGCGGTACGGACCGCCGCCTTCCTCAGGGGGTAGTTTCCCCAGGTGTCGGGTATGTCCCCACCTAAGACATGTGAACGTCTCGGGGGGAGCTACACATGATCGGCGCGATCGTTTCCGCAGTAGTCATCGGCGCCATCGTCGGTGCGCTGGCCCGGCTGATAGTGCCTGGCAGGCAGAACATGTCCATCGGCCTGACGCTCATCGTGGGCATCGTGGCCGCCCTGATCGGCACCCTGATCGCACAGGCGTTCGGCTGGGCCGACACGAAGGGCATCGACTGGCTCGAACACATACTCCAGCTCGTCCTGGCTGTGGTCGGCGTGCTCCTCGTGACGCGGATGGGCTGGGGAGGACGCGGTGGACGTACCGGCCGAACCACGACCTGACCTGCTCGTTCGTAAAGCCGGCGCATAATCGCCGGCGATCGGGTAGCGAAGCTCCCCGTGAGAGTGAACGGCTCACTCTCACGGGGAGGTTTCGTGTCATGACCATTCAGTCCATCCTTGGCGCCATCGTGATTGGCGCCGTCATTGGCGCAATCGGTCGCCTGCTGCTGCCCGGCAGGCAGGCCATCGGGTGGATCCTCACCATCGTCGTCGGCATCGTCGCCGCCCTGCTGGGCACCCTCATCGCCCAGGTGCTCGGCGTCGAGACGACCCCCGGCATCGACTGGATCGAGCTCGTGATGCAGGTCGTCCTGGCGATCGTCGGTGTCGGCCTGGTCGCCGGCCTACGCCGCGGCTCCAGGGTCTAGCGGGCGCCAGGGGTGTAGACGAGATAGACGCACACGAAACGGCCCGTCCGGGATCATCCCGGACGGGCCTCTCGTGCTTCTCGCGTTTTTTCGGGACGTGGCCGCTATTCCTCGGGGTCCGGCGGGCGCGGAGTGCTGCGCAGGCGGCCGGAGGGGGCCTGGGTGTCCTCGTGGATCACCGGGTGGGGCGCGGTGGCCTCAGAGTCGCTCTGGGGCGTCCGGGGCTCGTCGGCGGCGGGGCGGGTCCGGCGGTCGTCCTCGATGACGGGGACGGGCTGGGTGTCGACGTCGCGCGTGTCGGTGGCCCGGGTGTCGGTGCGGGGGTGGACCAGGACGTCGGTCGGCTTCACCCGGTCGCCCCACCGGACCGGCCGCCTCAACGGCTCGGGCTCGGGCTCGGGCTCGGGCTCGGGTTCCGGCTCGGGATCCGGCACCGGTTCGGGTTCCAGCTCCGGCTCGGGCTCCGGGTCGGGGTCGGGGTCGGGGGCTCGTTCGGGCTCAGGGGCGCGTACGGGCTCAGGGGCGCGTACGGGCTCGGGGTCCGGATCTTGCGGCACGGCCTGCCACTCGGACACCTGGGCCGGGACCGGCGGCGTCTCCGGCGCGGCCGTGGGCCCCACCAGCGGCGTGGACTCCAGCACCGGCGGGGGCGCCTCGGTCACGAGCGGCGGCGGCGTGTCGGCCGCGCGGCCCGGGTGGAAGGGCACGAAGTCGTCGTCGTCCGCCTCCTCGCGCGCCGCGCCCCGGTGAGCCTGGACGTGCTTGATCAGCAGCAGCCAGAGCCACAGGGCCACGGCCAGCATGACCCAGGGCGCCAGGGCCACGCCCACGGCCACCTGGCGCGCGTCGAAGGTGAACCGCAGCGCGGTCGCCACGTTGGCCGCCGCGGCGGCCACGATGAGCAGGACCAGCACGGTGGCGGCCTGTGCCCGCACCAGCGGCCGGGCGGGACGCAGCAGCAGCACGCCGAGCAGCGCGACCACGAGCAGCGCGTCGAAGGCGGCCGGATAGAGGAAGGCGAGGTCCTGCCGCGCCTCGCCGGTGACGGCCAGCGCGCGCAGATCGTCGAAGGACAGCGCGCAGGCGGCTCCGGTCAGAGCGGCCACCGCGAGCCCGGCCAGGGCGATGCCCAGGCGACGGAGCGTAGAGGGGGGAGTCACGTCCATGGCGCCTTCGAGACTACAGAAGAATGGGGATCACGACCGATCGAGGGAGACACATGCCCGAGCTGCCGGAAGAAGCGCGCGAACTCCTGGATGCCCCGAATCATGCGACGGTGACCAGCCTCAACCCCGACGGCGGACCGCAGTCGACGGTGGTGTGGGTGCGCACGGACGGCGACGACGTCCTGTTCTCGACCGTCCGGGGGCGGGTGAAGCCGCGCAACTTCGAGCGCGACCCGCGGACGAGTCTGCTGGTCATCGACCCGAAGAGCCCCGACCGCTACGTGGAGGTGCGCGGCCGGGTGACGATCGAGGAGGACCCCGAGGGCGCGTTGATCCAGGAGCTGGCCCAGAAGTACACGGGCGAGCCGTGGGAGGACAAGCCGGGCACCGAGCGCCTGATCATCCGGATCCGTCCCGACAAGGTCACGGTACGAGGCTGAGTAATCGGCCTACGAGAGCCCCCGAGGCGTTAGCCTTGCCATCGTGAGCCTGCACATCTACGACACCAGCACGCGCGCCATCCGTGAATTCGTTCCGGTCGAAGCCGGCCGGGCGTCGATTTACCTGTGTGGGGCCACCGTGCAGGCTCCTCCGCACATCGGGCACATCCGCTCAGGCGTGAACTTCGACGTGCTCAGGCGCTGGCTCACGCGGTCCGGATACGACGTGACGTTCTGCCGCAACGTCACCGACATCGATGACAAGATCATCAGGGTGTCGGCCGCGGAGGACGTGCCCTGGTTCGTGATCGCCGAGCGCAACCAGCGGGCCTTCACCTGGGCCTACGACACGCTCGGCTGCCTGCCGCCCACCGTCGAGCCGCGGGCGACCGGCCACGTGCCCGAGATGATCACGCTGATGGAGCGGCTGATCGAGCGCGGCCACGCCTACGCCTCGGGCGGCGACGTCTACTTCAGCGTCCAGTCCTACGCCGACCACTACGGCAAGCTCTCCAACCAGAAGCTGGAGAACATGCGGGCCGCGGCCGACACCGACGACGAGTCGCTCAAGCGCGACGCGCGCGACTTCGCCCTGTGGAAGGGCGCCAAGCCGGGCGAGCCGACCTGGCCCACGCCGTGGGGGCTCGGGCGTCCCGGCTGGCACCTGGAGTGCTCGGCGATGGCCACCAAGTACCTCGGGCCGACGTTCGACATCCACGGCGGCGGCATCGACCTGATCTTCCCTCACCACGAGAACGAGATCGCCCAGTCGCAGGCCGCCGGCGACGGCTTCGCCCGCTACTGGATGCACAACGGCATGCTCAAGATCGGCGCCGAGAAGATGAGCAAGTCGCTCGGCAACTCGCTGCTGATCCCCGAGATGGTGCAGAAGGTGCGTCCGGTGGAGCTGCGCTACTACCTGGCCGCGCCGCACTACCGTTCCTCGATCGAGTACTCCGAGGAGGCGCTGCTGGAGGCGGCGGCGGCCTACCAGCGGATCGAGGGCTTCGTCACCCGCGCCGCCGAGGTGATCCACGACGTCGACGCCGACGCGCCCCTTCCGCAGGCGTTCGCCGACGCGCTCGACGACGACCTCGGCACGCCTCAGGCGCTCGCCGTGGTGCACGAGGTGGTGCGCGAGGGCAACGTGGCGCTGTCGCGGGGCGACAAGGAGGCCATCGCGCGGCTCCTCGCCGAGACCCAGAACATGCTCGACGTGCTCGGCCTCGACCCTCGCTCGCCGCAGTGGCGCGGGGGCGGCTCCGACCTGTCGCCGGTGGTCGACGCGCTGGTGGCGGTGGCCCTGGAGCAGCGCAAGGCCGCGCGGGCCCGTAAGGACTACGCGGCGGCCGACGCGATCCGCGACCAGCTCGCCGCGGCGGGCATCACGGTCGAGGACACGCCGCACGGCGCCCGCTGGGAGCTGGCCCGCTGACCTTCCGCCGCTCCTGAGTGACGGCGGGCGCCCTTCGCGTCCGCCGTCAGCCGCGGAGGGCCGCGACGGCGGCGTCGGTGGTCTCGATCACGATCGTGTGGTAGCCGTCGATGCGCGAGACGATGCCCTCACGCGGGCCCTGGTGCCATGCCGGGCTGGTGTAGAAGGCGTCCTCCTGCTCGTCGCGGGTCTGTTTCGAGGGGAACGCGCGGATGAGGTACGCCTCCTCGTGGCCGTCCTCGTCCACGAGGGAGGCGCCGCTGCTCACCACGTCGATGCCGGCCTTCGCCAGGAGGGGGAGGGCTTCTTCGTGCATGATCCGGAGGAAGTCTGCGCGGGTGCCGGGTTTGAGGCGGTAGGTGCGGATTTCCAGGATCATGTGGCTGCTCCTTGGGGGATGGTCGGGGTGGTGCTGGGTGGCGGGCACGTTATTCGGTGGTCGCTGACATCCTCCGTCAGTGTTTCGGGGCTCGTGCTCGGGGGCTAGCTGCTGGAGTTTGGGGTTTCCGGCTTGTCCATCGGCTTGTCCATCGGCTTGGCGGTCGGTTCGTCGGTCGGCTTGTCGGTTGGTTTGTGGGCCAGGAAGAAGGCTTGGCGGCCTGAGCGGGGTCTTTCGCTCTCGTCGGGTTCGCGGATGAGCTGGGCGTCCAGGGACAGGCCGGCCTTGGCGAGGAGGTCGGCGATGTGCTCCGGGGGAGTCCAGTAGACGTCCAGTGACAGCTTGTGGCCGTAGCCCTGGCTGAGGTGGCGGCGTTCGTCGCCGACCTTGAACGCGATCAGCAGGTGGCCGCCCGGCGCCAGCACCCGGTGGATCTCGGCGAACACCGTCGGCAGGAGCTCCGGCGGGGTGTGGACGGTGGAGTACCACGCGACGGCGCCGGCCAGGGACGCGTCCGCCAGGTCCAGCGCGGTCATCGAGCCCACTTCGAAGCGGAGGCCGGTGTGGCTCCGGCGGGCGACGTCGATCATCCTTGGCGACAGGTCGATGCCGAAGGCGTTCACCCCGAGGGCGTGGAGGTGGGCGGTGACACGGCCCGGTCCGCAGCCCAGGTCGGCCACCTCTCCGGCGTCCGGGCCCTGCACGAGCTCGGCGAACGCTCCCAGCATGGCCCGGTCCAGGGGCTTGGTGTCGAGTTCGTTCCTCAGCAGGTCGGCGTATTCGGGGGCGACGGTGTCGTAGGCCGTTCGGGTGGATTGGAGGTAGGCGGACTCAGTCATGGCCAAGGACCATAACCGGCCTTTGGGGTGGGGGTGGGCGCTTTCGGAGTCGTCTGGGGCCGGTTCGGGGTGGGCGCCTTTTGCACTGTGCGGGGGCGGTTTGGGGGGTGGGGGCTGTGCTGGGAGAGGGCGGGCGGGCCTGCGGTCGTCGCGATGTGCGGTCACGGCGTCGCGTGCGGCCCGATCTCGCGTGCGGCCCGATGAGGCGATTTGTGGTGATGTGCTGACGCAAGACGCTAGGTGAGGTGGTGAGCGGCGCGTTACGTGCGCTCTGAGGGCAGGCGGCTCGCCGGGTGTGCCGCGGCCGGTCGTGTGCGGACGGCCGTCCTTCTTGGCGGGATCGGATGGGGGCTGCCCGGCGGGATCGGGTGGGTCGACGGGCCGATACCCTTGATGGCATGGCAGCAGGCGGTAGGGCATCGGGCAGGCCCGCGAAGAAGAAGGGCCCCTCCAAGGGCACCGGGGGCCAGAAGCGCCGGTCGCTCGAGGGCAGGGGCGCGACGCCGCCTGCCGAGATGCGCCACTGGTACAAGGACAAGGCCAGGTCCGAGCGCATCGCCAGGGAGGACCGCGGCGGCGAGACGCGTCGTCCGGGCAGCGGCCCGGCCCGGCAGAAGCGTTCCGAGGACGCCCCCGAATACATCGGCGGCCGTAACCCGGTGCTGGAGGCGCTGCAGGCCGGGGTGCCCGCCAACGCCCTCTACGTGGCCCAGCGCGTCGAGAGCGACGACCGCGTACGCGACTCCATCAAGATCGCGGCTGAGCGCGGGATCGCGCTGCTCGAAGTCACCCGCGACAAGCTCGACCGGATGACGGAGGGCGTCGTCCACCAGGGCATCGCGCTCCAGATCCCCGCCTACGACTATGCGCATCCGTCCGAGCTGGTCGAACTGGCCCAGGACGCGGCCGAGGTCCCGCTGATCGTGGCGCTCGACTCGGTCACCGACCCGCGCAACCTGGGCGCCATCGCCCGTTCCGCCACCGCGTTCGGCGCGCATGGCCTGCTCATCCCGTCCCGCCGCTCGGCCGGGGTGACGGGTGGCGCCTGGAAGACCTCGGCCGGCACGCTCGCCACGCTGCGGGTCGCCCGCGCCTCCAACCTGACGGCCGCCCTGCGCGAATACCGCGAAGCCGGCCTCTTCATCGTCGGCCTCGACGGCGCCGGAAAGATCGACATCGGCGACGCCGACCTCCTCGCCGAGCCGCTCGTGGTCGTGGTGGGCTCCGAGGGGAAGGGCCTCGGCCGGTTGGTCCGGGAGCAGTGCGACGTGGTCGTCCGCATCCCCATGCAGGCCGCCGCGGAATCCCTCAACGCGGGGGTCGCCGCCGGTGTGGCACTGTACGAGGTCGCTCGTCACAGGCGCCGCTAGCGTCTACACTGGTAGGCCGTGCCGACGTAGCTCAATCGGCAGAGCATCTGTCTTGTAAACAGAAGGTCAGGGGTTCGATTCCCCTCGTCGGCTCTGCACGTAGAAGGCCCTTTCCCGTGATCGGGGGAGGGCCTTTTCGATCTCGTGCAGCAGAGTTGTACAGCAACCGTCTCTAGCCGAAGATGTCCTGCCCGTCGCGCCCTGAGGGGTCCATGGTGAGCAGGCTCTCATGAAGACCTTGTACGGCCCTGCCAGTGAGTTCGCCTGACGGTGTGGTTTCCATGAGGCGCCAGCCAGGGGTGTCCGTGGGTGCGTCGTCGTCGCGGCCGTGGGCGGTGAGGCTGTAGAGGAGGCCGAACGCTGTTTCGTAGGCGGCCACCTGGGCGACGCGTGCAAGGTCGGTGGGGTCCGCGCCGTCGGCGAGCAGTCGAGCAGCCGCGGGAATGCCTTCCAGCGCTCCCGGTGTGGCCCAGCCATTGATTAAGTCTGGCCATATGCGCCGCAGCGCCAAGAAGCCAGCCAGCTGAGGTATGTCCTCTGAGATCTCTGAGGCAGCCCACTCCTGAGGGGCATCGGCGCCCAGCGTCGCGAAGAGATTCTGCAAGGCGAGCACCGCAGCGCGATCGGCTTCGGTCATTCCGCCATCTCAGCATGGCACGCGATGAGAAGGGGCCCTGGAATCCGCCCACAGCATGTCCGTTCACCTGATGCACCGTTGACGGTGCTCTTGCCGGAACTCGGTCGGGGGGTCGGCACTGGTTCTGCTGCGATGTCATGCAGCCGGCACGTTGATCGGCAACCCGTGTGACCATTCTCGCCGCGGTGGCGTCTGTATGTGACGTGGCAATCGAAACCGTTCGGGGGGCGACATCATCGAGGAGCTGTATCGCGAGCACTGGCCGCTCGTGTGCGGGTTCCTCTTGCGCAGGATCCGCGATCCGCATCTCGCCGAGGACCTGGCGCAGGAGACGTTCGTCAAAGCGACCAGAGCGCTGCTCGGTTGGCGGGGTGATAACGCGGCGGCGTGGCTGCTTACGATCGCGCGCAACGTCCTGGTCGATCACGTACGTAAGAGCCGCCGCGAGATGGCCCTACCGAACCCTGACGAGTTGGGTGTGCCGCCGCTGCACGTGGAGTCGCTGGACGTGCGCGACGCGCTCGAACGGTTGCCCGAGCAGCAACGCCGGCTACTCACGCTGGTCTACTTCGAGGGGTTCTCGATGGTGGAGGTGGCTGCGATGACCGGCAGGTCGCACAACTCGATCAAGACCGCGGTGTGGCGGGCGAGGGCCGCCTTCGCCGACCTTTACGAGGAGAGCCATGAACATGCCTGAAATGCCAGACCTGCCGGACTTTGACCCCAAGCGCACCCGGCGCGCGGTCCGGCGGGGGTTGTTCAGGACGGTCACCATCGTGCTGGCCGTGCTGGCGCTGCTCGCGGTGGCCGCGACCGAGGGGTCGTCCCTGGTGCAGACCCGCGGCGACCGGGAACGCCGTATGCAGGCCGTGCTCGGCACCGCATTCAAGATCTACAACCCGGCGTATACGGTGACGATCGGCTCCTGTTGCCATACCACGCCCGTCTCGATGTCGTTCGAGGTGGCCGCGCGTCCCATCGCGCCGACCGGAGACTGGCCGGCCGGGAGCGAGTCGTACGCGATCAGTCAGGACTTCTTCGGCCGCGTGGGTCGCCTGCCGTTGGGCAGCACCGCCCACACCAGGCTTTCCCAGTCTCTGTTCGACATCGGCACCACGCTGGCGCCCAAGGACGACGTGCGCGCGGTGCTCGCCCGGCTGCCCGCCGACCTCAGCTCGCTGGCGGTGGTGGAGTTCGAGCAACCGCTCGGCGAGGCCGAGATGAAGTCGGTCGTGAAGCAGTACGGCACCTGCGCCGAACGGATCGTGTACGAGCGCAGACCCGGCTCCCTCCCTGTCACCTGGGGCTTCGACTACTGGAACGACGCGATGGACCTCGGCAAGGGCGGCGACAGGACCGAGGACATGTGCGGTGGCAACCTGCCGCAGTTCCGCGACTGGGTCGCCCTGCTGCGGGACCACGACAACGCCAACCTGCGATCCTTCGACCTGTCCTTGGCTCGGCTGCGCAAGGCAGCCGAGGCCGGGCTCGCCTACGGCTATGTGGACCAGCTCAGCTCTGTCCGCGAGCTGCGGGAGCTGCTCAAGGACCCGAGGGTGCGGACGATCCGCCTGGCCGGTGTGGCGTTCGACCTGGACCGGCCCCGCTGAGGGCCATCGCCGTCGACCACGTCCTGGCCCGGTCGGACTTCCGGCGGCTTCGCCAGACGCATGCCCTGACCCGGCCACTACCGACGACGCGGCGACCCGCTCCCACGAAATCTATGAATGTAGTACGGGATGGAGTCTGATGATCAGGAACGGCTTCTCTCGCCCGGGTGTGCATCGAAGTGGTGCAGGCCGTGACGATCGCTGACTTCGGTTCCGGTCTCTTAGAATGCGTTACGTGAGCTGACGCCCTTTTCGTCGTTGCGATTGGATGAGGTCTGCTGGTCGATGGGTCGCCGCTCGGTCTGTCGTCACGGGGTTCGATTCCCCTCGTCGGCTCTGCAACAGAAAGCCCCTGAGCAGGCGTTATGCCGTCAGGGGCTTCGTTATTTGTCAGAACAATGTTGCGATCTTGCTAACACTCTCGCTGCGCGGCTAGGGCGTGAGTTCGTTCATTCCGCCTGCCGTCGGCCCAGGACGAACAGAGTGGGCCTGGGTGACGGGGGCAATGTCGTTCGTCTGGTGGAGCACTTCGCCTCGGCCTCGTGGTCAGGACCGCTTCCCTCGCGGACTGGATGATCAGCAGAGATGCCCGCGCCGAGCGTTCTCGTTGCGTGCTGACGCCCCGGCAGGGAGCCACGAAGACATCGAAGTCGGAGTCGGTGCTCTTGACGATGCCGGGGAGCAGGTAGTCGTACAAGTGCTGGGCGATTCGTCGTCAGGTGACGGGCGGGGGGCCGGGGTCGTGCATCGCCCTCTTGCGTTCTGTGGCCAGGCGCCTGACGTGTTTCGTGCGCCCCGCCCGGGCGAGGGTTTCGAGGGTCGCCGGATCGGAGGTGGTCGCCGCGAGTCTGAGCTGCATCCACTCCGACCACTCGCCGGGTTGACCGGCCGGCTCGCCTGCCAGGAGTTCGAGGTCTTTCGCGCGGGCTTCGGCTCGCTCCCGATCCTGTCCGGCAGGGGCCAGATCGATCCACTCTCGCCGCTCCTCCGCGGTCACCGCCTCCAGCGCATGCAGGATCACGGCCAGTGCCAGCTCCCGGTCGGGCTCTTCGGTCAGCGCGTCGCGCAGCAGCGACAAGCCACGCTCGTCCGTGTTGTTCAGTGCGTCGAGGTACAGCCTCCGCCGTCGATACGTCTCGTGGTCCTCCGGCACGGACCAGGTTCCCGACTCCTGGAAGGCGTCACACCCGTCATGCTCGAAACGGATCCGCCCGTCGAAGGGGGACGCCGCATTCGCGCACCCACCGTAATCGTTGCCCAGCGCGCCGGCCAGCGGGAACCAGAATCGGCAGGCGCCGCACTGCTCGGCGTACCACTCTTCTCGATGATCGGGATCCTCGGTACGGCGATGGCGCTCCGCAAGCCACCGTTCGTGAATTGCGGAGCGCTCGGCGTCGCTATGGCCAGCATGGTCGGGAGTATTTGTCATTGGTCAGTGATGATCCTCAGGGTTATATGCGATCATTCACAGCCGGCCGGATCCTGGCCCTGGCGGTCGAACTGTTCCCAGGTGATCGTCATGTTGTCCCAATCGACCAGCGACCGTCCGTCGGCGTACCCCTGGACCAGCACCAGCCCCGGCGTGAGAGCCGCCACGCTGTCGGCGGAGAAGTTGACGTCGCTGGTGCTGACAGCCAGACGGCCGCGCTCTGCCCGTCCAGAGACGGCGCGATGAAGTGCAGGTCGTCTCTGACGCCGGTGGACCCTGCTATGGGAGGCGAGTCATCGACGCAGAGGGGCATCCGATCATCGTCCTGGCATGGTGCGATCACGCATAAGCGGCGCATATGCGCACCATAAGCGAAGCCGAGCTCGTTGCCGTGGCCCGTGATCAGATCGCCTTGGAACCGTGGCAGGGCTGTGTAGGGGGCGGCATCGGAAGGTTGTCTGGTGCCGTGGCGCGAGGAAGGATGATTGGTTGATCAAATTTCGCTTCCGGATGCGTCCGCTCTCTGAGGTCGCGCCATGGGGTGGTGATCGACCCGTCCTGCATTGGTTTGCGCTGACTGACGGCTGATACTGGATCGAGGCCGACGGTCATGAGCTGTTCAGGCGCAGGGGACACGGCGACATGCCCTACGTGGACTACTACGTGGTGCGGTTGTGGGAGGACGTCGGAGTCCCTCATCGATGATGAAGGTCTTGATGGCCTTCCGGAGTCCTGTTGGACCGCTCTCAGTCGGCACGCGACCCGCGATGAGGTGGCTCTTGCGGGTCCTCTCACTGGTCGTGTCGTCTTGCCCACCTCGGAGTTCGTCGCAGCGATCGAGGATTTCGGACGTCAGGTGATCACAGCCATGGAGAAGCGGATTGCTGAGCTTGAGCGCGGAGGCCTATGCGAACGGGGCCAGGTACGGGCGGTCCTTCATCGAGTCGTGGATGCGGCGCAGCCACGGTGGCCGAACCGCCGTCAGTCGCTCCAGTGAGCTGAAGAATGCGCGCCCATCGGGATGGAACAGCGTGTGTGGCAGCAGCGCGGGCGGGTCGTCACGGCGTACCGCGGCAGGCATCCCGCGCGCCGCGGGCATGAGCCGTCGATCGTCGTCGAAGGCCAGGTACGTCCACACGTCCGCAGCGAGCGGCACCACCGTGCCCGCGTCGCACGGCCATACCTCGCCGGTCTGCGGGTGCTTCGGCACCAGGGCGAGGTCCGTGATCGGGGTGGAGAGGCCGGGGCCGGCCAGGACGAGGTGTCGTTCCGGGGGCCCGGGAGGGAGGAGGCTGTCGATCGTCCGGCGAAACGTCTCCGCGACGAGCCCCTCAGGGACGGACACCCGCCTGCCGCCCGAGACCACCACCAGATGTGCCAGGGCCACCGCGATTGCGGCCTCCCACTGGGGGCTCCAGAAACCCAGCGGATCAACGGGCGGCGTGCTCGGCAGCTCCGTCCAGTCCATCACGCGTTGGACGGGACCGGCGACGGCGACGGGACGCACGGCGTCCGGTTCCAGCCACACCACCTGCCAGAACCCGCAGTCGTCGACGCGGGTCGCCACCGGGCGGCCGCATCCGGCGCAGGCCAGGTTGGGGCCGTACTGGCCGTCCCAGCCGCAACAGCAGCCGCCCAACCGGTCCGGGATGAAGACGGTTCCGCGGACGTCGCCCGGCGCGATCCCGATCCTGTCCGGAGGGCCCGTGATGCCGTACATCAATTGCCGGACGCCGTGATCTTCCGGTTCGGGCGTCAAGGGAGCCCTTGCTCGGCCATCCCCAGGGTCCACGACGTATGTTCCCGGCTCCAGCAGACCGGGGAGCAGGTCATGGCCGTACTTCTGGCCGGCGTGGTCGGGGAGCGCCACCCGCGCCACCCGCGCGGTCAACACGGCGCCGCACGACGCACAGGAGAAGACGACCAAACAGCCTCCCTTGCCGCATACAAGGCGATCATGGTGGCACAACATCCCGCCCCGCGGGGAAACGTGGGCACATGACCACCGACGAACGGCGCCATGGGGACGACTCGGCTTCGACGCGTCGGCGTCAGGGCTTGGTCGTGGGTGGGATGGCGCCCCATCTGAACGGGGAGCTCTTCAGCAGGTGCTCCGTCGTCCTGATGCCGGTCAGGTGCTCGACGAGCAGGAAGGCGGGGCCTTCGTAGAGCCGGGGACGCGACGGGTAGAGCCTGTCGATCTCCTCCATCGTGTCCAGGAGTTCCGCGGGCGTTTCCGTCAGGAAGCCGTCGTCGCCGCCCCAGCCGAATCTGATCTCGCCGTCCTCGCACCAGTAGAAGTAGTCGAGGCCCTTGACGCCGAGTGCGGCCTGGGAGACGAGGCGGGTGCCCGTGGACAGCTCGGTGATCAGGTCTTCGCAGGTGCCGAGCCAGTCGGGCTCGGAGATGAACGTCCAGTCGCCGATGGAGGTGACGCCGACAGGGGCCCCGGGGTTCGGCTCTTCGAGGAAGGGGCCCGGGGTGAAGTCCTCCCAGCGGCCGCCGAGGCGCGCGATCACCTGTTCGGGCGTGGCGCGCACGTAGATGAAGCTGTAGCACTCCTCGGCGTATTCGCCGCGCAGCCAGGAGACATCGGGGGGTTGCAAGGACATGTCGTCATGCTGGTAGTCGGCACCGACAGGAAGGGCTCTGTCGTCGGAAGGCGGCCGGCGGTGGGCGTCGCGCGGAAGGTGTCCGTGGGCGAGCCGGACGTCGGTCAGCAGCCCTGCCCGGGGAGGGCGGCCAGATCCATGACCGTGTATCGCTTGCGGGCGTCGTCCCGCCAGAACAACAGCGGGCTGCCGGAGAGGGAACCGCCGACCTGAACGGTCAACTCACCTTCGGCCGGCTTGCCCGTTTTCGGCCGGAGCGCAGCGGACCTGTCGGCGCAGCGGTCGTAGATCACGCTGCCGTTCTCCAACGTCCCGACACGGGCTGTGGATATGGAGGAACCCTCGCCGATGACCTTCGGCGGATCGAAGAACCCGAACCTGTCGTGGAAGAGAGGGTTTCTGCGGAACCCGCCGGGGACGATGCTGCGCCGTGAGCCGTCCCGGCGTTGCACGATCACTTCAGTCAGCCGGCCGGCGGCGCGGGCGACGCCGCTGACACACCAGTCGGGTCCGCAGCGCGGGTCGGTGCCGTCGACCTTTTCGGCGGAGCGTTTCTCGCCGGTGACGAGGTTGGTGACGGTGTTCCTGCCGTCGTGCGCCCAAGGCCAGGTGGAGACGTGGCCGGAGCCCATCAGGGCGGGAGTTCCGCCGGTGAGGGGGACGCGGTGGACGGAGCCTCCCCGGTCGTCCCACCAGACGATCTGGTCGCCCGCGATCTCCAGGCGGTACGTCCGGCCGTCCCGGCCCCCGGGCCGGTCGGGGGCGGGCGCGACGAGGGCCACGAAACGGATGTGACCGCCGGTGATCGGCATCGTCCACAGTTGCAACTCGGGGCTCGTGCGGTCCGGGTGGCGGACTGCGGCGATCCACACGATCTGCGAATCGCTGACGGTCACGTTCTCGATCCGGTGATAGTGTGCCGCGCTTTCGGGGATGGTCCCCAAGATTTTGTGCCTGCCGGTCCGCCGGTCGTAGTTCACCAGGATCGGCCGGTGCTCGTTCGGGTCGGCCATCAGCACCTCGTGCCTGCTGAGCATCGCCAGTGGCCGAACGTCGCGGGTGTCGCTGAACCAGCGTGGCGCCGAGAAGAACGCCTCGGGCCAGACGTCCTCGGCCGCAGGCAGGTCCGGCACCATAGGAAGGGCAGCCGGTCGTGACGCCGATTGCGAGATATGCGTCGAGCAACCGCCTGTACCGGCGGTGAGCAGGGCCCCTAATGCGCTGATCAGCAGCCTCGAATATGCGGAACGTCTCACCTCTTCTCAGACGTCGGTGCCGAAAAGTAAGTTCCCCTTCGTGGGCCGTGAAAGGTGCGTCAATGAACGCGGGGGATGTCACCGAAACGACCGTCGGGGGAGCGTTGGGTAACTGATTCCCCCTGAGGGCCGACATGCATTTCCGGAAGTTCGCAGGCATGGGCGGGGTCGTCGATTAGCCGGGCGAGGAACAATTTCAGGCCGGAGAAGGTCGCCGAGTGGTTGAGTGAACGGATCGCCGTACTGGAGGCTCCGACCTGGCGGAGCGGATCGGCGGGGCTGCGGCGGCAGCCCCGCCTCGGCGTGCGGGTGGCGGGCCGGTGACACCGGGCCCTGTGCCAGGTGGTCAGAAGGGGCCGGGCTCCGGGTAGCCGGCCTTGATGACGGCCCTGCGGGTCTTCGGGGTGAGCTTCTTCTCGTTGATGACCTTGCCGGGCGCCGGTGCGGTGATCTGCACCTTGGCGCCCCAGCCCGAGAAGCTGGTGTCGGTGTGGAAGGCCATCTGACCGTAGTCGTCCTCGTCCGAGGACGGGGTCGAGTCGACGACTGTGCGGGTGAGCAGGTTGTTCTTGTCGAAGTACAGGTGGAACTCGACGCTGCCTTCGGCCGCCTTGTTGTGCCGGTAGGCGGCGAGGGTGGAGGTGCCCTGGTATTCGCCGGGCGCCACCTCGGAGGAGTGATCCAGCATGAACTTCAGGTCCGCCGGGGTGGCGCCCATGTCGAGGATGGAGTTCTCGCGATCACTGGTCCGCGAGCCGATCCAGGAGCGGCCGGCGGGCAACGCCTTGGCGATGCCGGGGTTGGTCACGTAGGCGTTCCTGCCTTCGGCCACGACCCGGTAGGGAGGTTCGAACTCCTTCTGGCGGGACGTCATGCGGACGCGGAGGTCGGCGGCCGCCACCTTTCCCTTGCCGAACGCCAGCGTGCCGGCGGTGCGGGTCTTCACCTCCACCTGCATGGCCTGGCCGTCGACGGTGAAATCCAGGGTGATGCTGCTTAATTCGGTGATCTTCACGCCCTTACCTGGTAGTAGTTGGGCTTTCAGGGCTTTCACCGCGTCCGCGGGGGCGGCCTGCGCGGTCGCCGGAGATGCGGCCTGAGCGGGCAAGGCTGCCGCGCACACGACTGCGGCCGTGGTCGCGAGGCCCGCGAAGAGAAGCTTCATCAGTGTCCTTCATTTTGAAGATATAGCAGGGAAAAGAGTAAGAGAAAGGTGTCGGCCGGACGGACGATATCTCGTAACGATCGGGTGCCGACTGGTGATTTCGAGGATGGAAAAAGAGCGGCCCTCGCGTCCGCTCTCGTCACGCGCGGAGGGTTCCTTGGGTGTCAGGGACAGGGCATGGGGAGCGATTGCCGTTGTGCTGGCTCTGGGAACGGTTTATGCGACCAGCGTTCCCGGCTGGCATTTCATGTGGTTGATGGCCATCGGTGTCGGCTGGGTGTTGTTCGGGGTTCCTTGGCTTGTCGTGCTCGGTGGCGCTCTGCTCCGGAGGGACCGGGCGGTCGAGTTACGCCGTCACTGGCGGTCCTGGGTCGTGCCGCCCTTGGCCGCGGCTCTGGCAGGGGCACTGGTCTACGTCGGCGCGCCGGTCAGGGTGCGGTTCGAGTTGTCGCGGGGCAGTCTTGAGCACCTCGCGCAGACGGTGGCAGACGGGACGCCGCCCGAGGAGCGGCGATGGGTCGGGCTCTATCCCGTCAAGTACCTGGAAGGCTCCCGCGGAGCCTTCGGGTTCATGATCGAGGACGCGGGATTCTTCGGCAGTTACGGATTCGCCTGGAGCTCGAACGGTGAGCCCGACATCGACGCGCCGGGTTCCTACCGCCACTTCGACGGACGCTGGTACGTCTGGAGCGACGACTGAGGCCCGCCCGGGAGATCAGGCGCGTCGCCAGGCCAGGAGGCCGTCGGGGGCGGCGGCGCGGACGTAACCCGCGCTCACGAGTTCGTCCCGCAGGACCTCCCAGGCGGGACGGTAGGCGTGCCCGACGAGTTCTTCCTCGCTGAGCACTTCGTCGCCCCGGGCGATCCGGTAGAGGTAGCGGCACGTGGCGCGTTCGTCGTCCGACTCGATGATCTCGGACGAGACCGTGTACGTGTGGCGGCCCACCCGGCGGGAGTCCAGGTGCCGCATGGGACGCGGCTTCGGCGGACCGCCGTCGCGCCAGGTGAGCACGAGAAGCCCGCCGGGCTCCAGCCGGTCGGCCAGGACGGGCCAGAGCCGCCTGCGGTAGCCGGGCTCCAGGGCGTACAACACGTTGATCATCACCATGGCCTCGACCGGCTCGTCGAGGTCGAGGCTCAGGGCGTCGCAGGGCAGCACGGTGACCCGTTCGAGCAGGTCGGGCCGTTCGGCCAGGCGGGAGAGCAGGACCGCCCGCATCGTGGCCGAGGGTTCCAGCGCGAAGATCTCGGCGGGCGTGCACTCGGCCAGGGACGTGGTGATCAGGCCGGTTCCTGCGCCCACCTCCAGGACGCTGCGGCGTACCCCGGCCAGGAGGGACGGCAACTTCTCGCGCACGCCCGGTACGTGGCTGTGCACGGCGAGCAGATCGTAGAAGACGGGAGAGATGTAGTCGGCCATGATCGGCCACCGTAGTGCAGCCGGTGTGACGTCCCCCGGGTCAGGCTCCCGCCGCCGGGGCCCGGTCGAGCGTCACGCCGAAGTGCTCCCGGTACGCCGGAAGCAGCTCGTTCTCGTTCAGGATGCGTTCGGCGCGCTCGCCCTGCCGGGTGACGATCAGCTTGCGCCCGCTGATCGTGGTACGCCCCTCCGCCGTGCGGATCGAGCACACCGGCGACCTGGTGAAGTGCGAGTCCGGCGAGGTCGCCTGCCACCAGCAGGTCGGCACGAAGTCGGCCAGCTCGTACGGCCGCGCGGTGAGCCGGTAGGCGGGCTCGCCGTTGTGCGACACGTCGAGATCGCCGTGCTCCCCGGGAGCGGGGACGATCTGGAACACCCCCGCGCCGTCCTTCTGCTCGCCGCGCTCGTCGATCCGCAGCGGCTCGTCGGCGAAGTCGCCGAAGCCGACGTCCACCAGCCAGGGCTCGTCGAGGTCGACGCGGAGCGCGAGGTGGTCGAACAGCGGCCCCGGCCGGCCGCCGCCGAACACCCGCGCCGCGAGCAGGGTCACCCGGTAGCCGAGCGCGGTGAGCAGCGCGGCGAACAGGCCGTTCTGCTCGTAACAGAAGCCGCCGCGGCGGCGGGCGATGAGCTTGTCGAACAGGGCGTCGGGAGCGAGGGAGATCGGCTCGCCGAGGTGGATGCTCAGGTTCTCGAACGGCACCGCCCGCAGGTGCGCGAGCTGCAGGGCCCGCAGGCCGTGGACGTCCGGCGGCACCGGCCGGGACGCTCCGAATCTGTCCAGGTAGCGGGTGACTTGCGACTCGTCCATGACCTACAGGAAACCACGTCTCGCCCGCCTGCGCCCGCCGGATGGCGGCGTGGGTCAGCTTCGCACGGCGCACAGCAGGCGGTTGTTGCCGCGCTGCCACAACGTGCCGATCTCGCCGAACCCGGCCTTGGTCAGCGCGCCGACGTGCTGCTCGACGAGGTGGGACTCCGAGCCGTGATGGGCGGCGCCGGCCGTGCTGCGCTCCTGGTTGAGGTCGGCGAAGGCGGGGTCGGCGGCGATGGCGTCCCACCAGGCGCGCCAGTCCTCGGGCCGGCGGTCGCCGAAGACGCGGTCGGTCTCGCGCTGGTGCACGGCGTGCTCCAGCCGGGCCAGGGTGGGGGAGGAGGAGTCCATGTGGTCGCCGTTGAGCAGGATCCCGCCGGGGCGCAGCACGCCGGCCAGCTCGGCGTACGTCTCCTGAAGCTCCTCGGGCGAGATCCAGTGCAGCGCGGTGGTGCTCACGGCGGCGTCGGCCGGACGGTCGAGGCCGAGCGCCCTGGTCCACCCGCCGGTGCGCAGGTCGGCCGAGACGAACCGCAGCCCCGGGTAGGCGGCCCGCCCGAGCCCCAGGAGCAGCGGGTCGGCGTCGACGGCGATCACGGTGGCCGCGGGCAGGCGTTCGAGCAGCCGGGCGGACAACGATCCCGGCCCGCACCCCAGGTCGATGACCACGGGGTCCGGCCGGCCCAGCGCCTCGACCGCGTCGATCAGCGCGGTGAAGCGGGCCTCCCGGTCGGGCAGATAGCCCTCCTGCTGACGGTCCCAACGCTCGATCCATGCCAGCGCGGCTTCCTGAGTGAGCATCAGATCTCCTTGTAACTGTCGTCTAAGATTTGAGCAGTCACAACTTAGAACGCGAAGGTGTAACCGGTCAAGTGGATTACAACAGTCACACAGATGCGATCGTCCGGGTCGCGGTGGCGCTGGTCAACGCGCTGACCCCGGGCGAGCAGCGCGGGCGCGAGTTCCCCGTCCCCGACGACCTCGCCGCGGCCGCCTCCGGCGCGCTGGGCAGCGTCTATTCCGGCCACCGCGGGATCGGCGCGGCCGACGCCGCCGAGCTGGCCGAGATCGCGGCCCGGCTGCGCATGGTGTTCCGCGCGGTGGCGGACGGCGACGTCGACGCCGCCGCCATGGCCACGAACGCGCTGCTGGAGGAGAGCAGGGCCAGGCCGATGCTCGAACGCCACGACGGCGAGCCGTGGCACCTGCACTTCCACGGCCCCGGCGGCTCGGTGGCGGGCGACTGGGCGGCGAGCTGCTCGACCGGGCTCGCGATCGTGCTCGGCAGCGAGTTCAGCGACCGGCTCGGCGTCTGCACCGCCCCCCATTGCGACCGCGTCTACGTGGACGTCTCCCGCAACGGCACCCGCCGCTTCTGCTCCACGGCCTGCCAGAACCGCGTCAAGACCGCCGCCTTCCGGGCCAGGACGAAGGCGGAGTGAGCCGTGGTGAGCCGGGTCAGCCCAGGACGCGGATCGGCGCGCCGGCCAGGAACGCGTCGATGTCCTGCACGGCGTCGCGGAAGTAGGTCTCGTAGTTGCCGCCGGTGACGTACCCGAGATGCGGCGTGGCCAGCACGTTGGGCAGTCTGCGCAGCTCGTGCCCGGCGGGCAGCGGCTCGGTCTCGAACACGTCGAGCCCGGCCCCCGCGATCAGCCCCTCGCGCAGCGCCGACGCCAGCGCGGCCTGGTCGACGATGGCCGCCCGCGAGGTGTTGACCAGGTAGGCGCTGGGCCGCATCAACGCCAGCTCACGCGCGCCGACCAGCCCGCGGGTGCGCTCGCTCAGCACGAGATGGACGGAGACGACGTCGGACTCGGCGAACAGCTCCTCCTTGGCGACCGCCCGCACGCCCAGCTCGCCGGCGCGCGCCGCGGTCAGGTTCTGGCTCCAGGCGATGACGTCCATGCCGAACGCCTGCCCGATGCGGGCCATCTGCGCCCCGATCTTGCCGAGGCCGAGCAGCCCGAGGGTGCCGCCGTGCAGGTCCATGCCGACGGTGCTCTGCCACGGGCCGTCGGAGCGCATCGCCGTGGCCTCGGGCACCAGGTGGCGGGCCAGGCCCAGGATGAGCGCCCAGGTCAGCTCGGCCGGCGGGGTGGAGGCGCTGCCGGTGCCGCACACCGTGACCCCGCGGGCGCGGGCGGCGTCGAGGTCGACGGAGGCGTTGCGCATGCCCGTGGTGATCAGCAGGCGCAGCCGGGGCAGCCGCTCGAACAGCTCCGAGCCGAACGGCGTGCGCTCCCGCATGAGGACCACGATCTCGAAGTCCGCCAGGGCCGCCACCAGCTCGTCCTGGCTGGTGAAGTGGGCCCGGAAGCTCGTGGCCCGGACCCGCGACCAGTCGGCCAGCCCGAGGGCCACGCCCTGGTAGTCGTCGAGGACGGCGCAGCGCAGCATGATCCGTGATCCTACGCCGCGGCCCCCTGCTCCAGCTCCCCGGCGGGGCCGGGGAGCTGGAGCCCGTTCATTCGGCGGCTAGCCTTTCCGCCTCTTCGTGCAGCGCCGCGACCAGGATCAGCTCCAGGTTGAGCTCCTCCAGGTCCGGCGACGCCAGACCGTCAAGGACGCGCATGGTGGGCCTCCCTGAACAAAAGACGTCTCAGGTGTCACATAGGTTCACATCTATCTGAAACGTTCTCAGGGGAGGCGCGGACCGGAGGGAGGGGGAGTCATTCCGCCGAGGGTTCCGGGAATTGTCCCGGACAAATCATCAAGCGACTCCCGACAGGCCGGAATCGCGGTTCAACTCGATGTCCATCTGCATCGCCAGAATCTCCTGCCGCTCCTGGTTGATCCTGCGGCAGATCGTGACATATGCGGTCAGCACCTTGGAGTAGGAAGCCCGGGCCTCCTCCAGCTGGCCGCGCAGACGTTCGATGCGGTCGGGGTCGGCGAACTCCTCGGCCTCGGCCTCGGCCAGCAGCGCGCGGGCCTCGTCGACGATCTCCTCGGCCCGCAGTCGCGTACGTCGCAGCATCGCCGAGCACTGGAAGAGCTCCGTCAGGCGCGCCGATGAACGAGCGAACTCGGCCTTGCCCATACCCGTGCCGCCCGCCCGATGCCAGCGAAGATTCGATGCCATTACCGCCACCTCCCCGGTCAAGGTTGCCTAACTGTAGACGTGTGTACCCCGCCGGAGGATGACCTGAGACGCCCACGGAGTACGTCCCTGATCCCGGCGGAGAGTTTTCTTCCTCTGACAGGTCGAGGATTTTCCCCTGAAACTCATTCGGTCCCTGGTGAATGTGCTGATTAGAGCCATCTGTGGGGTCTATCCGAAGAATGCAACGAATCGCCGGGGTCGGCAAATAGGTGACTCCAAGACGGCCGATCGCCCCCCGCGGCGACGGGCGTTCGTCACATACTGAAACGACATGGCGGCGCAACGTGACTCCGAGGTGACGGCAGTGGTGGCGATGTCGGCGGCGGGTAACAACGACGAGACGGTCGACGTCAGCGTCGTCATCCCGGTGCACAACTGCCGTCCCTATCTGGACAGGTGCCTCACCTCGGCGCTCGTGCAGCGGGTGAAGAAGGAGATCATCGTCGTCGACGACGGCTCCACCGACGGCGGCGCCGAGCTCCTCGACCTCTATGCCACCTACCACCAGTCCAGCGTCAAGGTCGTGCACATCGAGGGGTCGGGCGGCGCCGGCCGGCCGCGCAACGTCGGCCTCGCCCACGCCACCGGCCGGTACGTCTTCTTCTGCGACGCCGACGACCACCTCGGCCCCGAGGCGCTGGAACGCATGGTCGCCATGGCCGACAGGAACGGCTCCGACATCGTGCTCGGCAAGATCGTGGGCCACGGCAGGCGGGCCCCGGCCTCGATGTTCCAGCAGAACGCCGAGCGCCTGACCCTCGCCGACAGCAACGTCTACAACAGCCTGAGCTGCTTCAAGCTGTTCAGGCGGGAGATGGTCGAGCGCCACGGCATCCGCTTCGCCGAGGACATGCTGGTCGGCGAGGACATCATGTTCACCGTGCACGCCTACTGCCACGCCGGCGTGATCTCGGTGGTCGCCGACTACGACTGCTACCACCTGGTCTCCAGGTCCGACGGCAGCAGCATCATGCAGCAGGCGGGCAGCCGCGACCCGATCGCCTGGCTGACCATGATCCGGCGGCCCATCCGGCTCATGGCCCGGCACGTCGAGCCCGGCCCGCTGCGCGACCACCTGCTGCGCCGGCACTTCAGGCTCGACGCCTTCAGCCAGCTCGGCACGGTGTTCCTGGAGAGCGACGACGTGCGCCGCAAGGAGATCGCCCAGGAGGTCGCCGCGCTGTGCGACGAGTGGTTCACCCCCGGCGTGCACGCCCGGCTGAACACCATCGACAAGCAGCGCGTGGCCGCGCTCGGCGACGTCGACCGCCTGGTCCGGCTGGCCCGCATCGAGAGCGCCACCGTGCGGCGGCGGCTGACCGGGCTGCGCTGGGAGGAGGACCACCTGGTGGTGAGCGGCACGGCCGGGCTGGAGGGCATCAGCCAGGACGACGGCGTGGCCCTGGTGCTGCGCCCCCGCAACGACCCGCACGCCGAGCTCGTCGTCCCGGCCGAGCGGCAGGGGGCGGAGTTCACCGCCCGGGTGGAGGCCGCCGCGCTCGCCTCCGGCGTCTGGGACCTGCGGGTGGCGGTCGAGCTGGAGGGGGTGGTGCGCCACGGCCGGCTGGGCGCCGACCGGGACAACGGCGTCACCCGGCCGCAGCCCCGCCTGATCGGCGGCGTGGTGACCCTGCCGTACTTCACCAGGGACAACGGCAACCTGAGCATCGACGTCGGCGGCCATGTCGTCGCCGTGCCCGGCACCGTCCGGCTGGAGCGGACCAGGTGGGGGCTGGGCCACCGGCTGGTCGTGCACGGCGAGGTCAGCGTGGCCGGGCAGGTGCCCGAGTGCGCGGCGATCAGGCAGATCGTCTGGCGCGAACGGCGTACCGGCCGCGAGCGCGCCGAGCGCGTGACGGCGCTGCCCGGGGGCGGCTTCGCGGCCCGGCCGGCGGTGGGCCGGCTCCCGCCCGGCACCTGGGACGCCTACCTGGAGCTCGACCTCGGCGGGCCGCCCGCGCTGTTCAGGATCGAGACCGACGCCGCCACGGTCGCCGGCCCGCGCAGGTGGCGGGGCGCGGCGTTGCTGCGCAGCGTGCGGCCGTACGCGACCTCGGGGAAGGGACGGCTGAGCACGGTCGTGCACCGGCTGACGCCGCGAACGATCCTCAGGAAGCTCCTTCAGTAATTGCCACCTATGTGCAGGTGCAAGGCGATGCTCTAAAGTGAGGAGGATTTGTTCGTCCTTCTGGAGGCGTTGCCGTGCACGTACCCGATGGCTTCTTCAACGCAGCTACATCCGTCTCCGCCGGAGCGGTGGCGGCCGCCGGGGTAGCGGTCTGCCTGCGGGGCGCCCGTCGCGAGCTGGACGACCGGACCGCGCCCATGGCGGGGCTCGTGGCGGCCTTCATCTTCGCGGTCCAGATGCTGAACTTCCCCGTCGCGGCGGGCACCAGCGGCCACCTGCTGGGCGGCGCGCTGGCGGCGATACTCGTGGGGCCCTACACAGGGGTGCTCTGCATGGCCGTGGTGCTCCTGGTGCAGGCCGTGTTCTTCGCCGACGGCGGGCTGACCGCGCTGGGCGTCAACATCACCATCATGGGCATCGTCACCGTGCTGGTCGGGTGGGGCGTCTTCCGGCTGGTCACCGCGATGGCCAGGGGCCGGGGCGGGGTGACGCTCGGGGCCTTCCTCGGGGCGCTGATCTCGGTGCCGGCCTCGGCGCTGGTGTTCTCCGTGCTGTTCTGGATCGGCGGCACCGCGCCCATCGAGGTGTCGGCCGTGGCCGCGGCCATGGGCGGCGTGCACGTGCTGATCGGCATCGGCGAGGCGCTGATCACCGCCACCACCGTCGCCGCCGTGCTGGCCGTCCGGCCCGACCTGGTGTACGGCGCCCGCGGGCTGGCCAAGCCGCTGGTGCTCAAGGGGGCCGACGGCGCCACCACGACCGTGGACGAGCCGGCGCCGGCGGCCCGGCCGGGCGCGCTCAAGCCGTTCCTGCTGGGCGGGATCGGGCTGACCCTGGTGCTGGCCGGCGTGGTGTCCTTCTTCGCCGCCTCCGACCCCGACGGGCTGGAGGCCGTGGCCGAGAACAAGGGCTTCAGCGGCCAGGCGGCCGACCACGCGTTCGGGTCGTGGGCGCTGGCCGACTACGGTGAGGTGGGCGGCATCCCGGTCGGCGTGGCCGGGATCGTCGGCGTCGGGCTGGTGCTGCTCATCGCCGGGGCCGTGGCGTTCGCCGCGCGCAGCCGTACGAACGTGGGGGTCTGATCTGTGAGAGACGGTGAGTGACGGTGGGCGCGGGGCATCGGCACGATCTCTACCTGCCGGGTGACTCCCTCGTCCACCGGCTGCCGCCGCAGTGCAAGCTGCTGGCCGTCTTCGTCTTCGCCGTCGTCGTGGTGGCCACGCCGCGGGAGCGCTTCTGGGCGTTCGCGGTCTACGCGGCGCTGCTCGGGGGCGTCGCGCTGGCCGCGCGGGTGCCGGTCGGGCACGTGCTGCGGCGGATGGTGATCGAGCTGCCGTTCGTGCTGTTCGCGTTCCTGATCCCGGTGATCGGGATGGGCGAGCGCACGACGGTGCTCGGGGTCTCGCTGAGCGTGCCGGGGTTGTGGGCGGCCTGGAACATCCTGGTCAAGGCCACGCTCGGGGTGATCGCCTCGATCCTGCTCGCGGCCACCACCGAGCCGCGGGTCATCCTCGTCGGGGCGCAGCGGCTGCGGCTGCCGAGCCTGCTGGTGCAGATCGCCATGTTCATGCTCAGGTACATGGACGTGATCCTGGAGGAGATGCGGCGGATGCGGGTGGCCCGCGAGTCGCGCGGGTTCGAGGCGCGCAACTTCCGGCAGATCCCGGTGATCGCGCGTTCGGCCGGGGCGCTGTTCATCCGTTCGTACGAGCGGGGCGAGCGGGTGCATCTGGCGATGCTGAGTCGCGGCTACGCTGGACGGATGCCGATAATTCAAGATATTTCGGCATCCATCGGGCAGTGGGCGGCGGCGCTCGCCCTGCCCGTCGTGGCACTCGCGGTTCTGGGGCTCTCATGGTGAACTCTCTGGAGGTCAGTGACCTGGCCTACGCCTACCCCGACGGCACTCAGGCGCTGTTCGGCGTGAATCTGGCGATCGGCCGCGGTGAGCGGGTGGCGCTGCTCGGCCCCAACGGCGCCGGCAAGACGACCCTCGTCATGCACCTCAACGGCATCCTCACCGCCGGGCACGGCAGCGTGGCCGTGGGCGGCGTCCCGGTGCGCAAGGACACGCTCAAGGAGATCAGGCAGCGCGTCGGCCTGGTCTTCCAGGACCCCGACGACCAGCTCTTCATGCCCACGGTCCGGGACGACGTCGCCTTCGGCCCGGCCAACGCCGGCCTCAAGGGCGCCGAGCTCGACCGGGTGGTCCGCGACGCGCTCGACCGGGTCGGCATGCTGGAGGCCGCCGACCGGCCGCCGCACCACCTGTCGTTCGGCCAGCGGCGCCGGGTGGCGGTGGCCACGGTGCTGGCGATGCGGCCGGAGATCCTGGTGCTCGACGAGCCGTCCTCCAACCTCGACCCGGCCGCGCGCAGGGAGTTGGCCGAGATCCTGCGTTCGCTGGACGTGACGGTGCTCATGGTCACCCACGACCTGCCGTACGCGCTGGAGTTGTGCGAGCGCTCGCTGATCCTCTCGGGAGGCGTGATCGCCGCCGACGGGCCCACGCGCGAGCTGCTGGCCGACGCCGAGCTGCTGGCCGGGCACCGCCTGGAACTCCCGTACGGCTTCGCCGTCCCGGCCGGGTGAGGCAACCTGGTCCCCAGGTCGCGGGCCGGGCGGCCGGCTGGGTAAGAACCCTCAGCGCCGCGTCCAGCGCGTGATTAGTCCGGTCTAGGCCGTGTTTCGAAAGATCACGACGTGGTTGGGCGTGTCGTTGATCGTTAAAAGAAGAGGTCTCCGGTAGTTGGTTCAACGACCAAGAAGAA
>NZ_JBSGCE010000035.1:0-115616 GCF_053601695.1 Nonomuraea sp. NPDC004702 | reverse complement strand
GATGGCGGGCAGCACCACGTCGCGCAGCTGCTGCGGCACGCTCGCGCCGGCCAGCCGGGCGGCCAGCACCGCCGCACCGCGCGCGCCCGCTCAGCCGAGCCGGTCGAGCAGGGCGTCGTACTCGTCCCACAGCTCCTTCGGCAGGTGGTCGCCGAACTTCTCGAAGTGGGCCGGGATCAGGGCCGCCTCCTCGCGCCACACGTCGCGGTCGACCGACAGCAGCGTGCGCAGGTCCTCCTCGGACAGGTCGAGGCCGTCGGTGTCCAGCTCGGCGGGCAGCAGGCCGATCGCCGTGGGGTTCGCCTTGGCCTCGCCGTTGAGGCGGTCGACGATCCACTTGAGCACGCGGCTGTTCTCGCCGAAGCCGGGCCAGATGAACTTGCCCTCGTCGTTCTTCCTGAACCAGTTGACGTAGTAGATGCGCGGCAGCTTCGCGCCCTCGACCCGGCCGATGTCGAGCCAGTGGCCGAAGTAGTCGCCCATGTTGTAGCCGCAGAACGGCAGCATGGCGAACGGGTCGTAGCGCAGCTCGCCCACCTTGCCCTCGGCCGCGGCGGTCTTCTCGGAGGCGACGTTGGCTCCGAGAAAGACGCCGTGCTCCCAGCTCAGCGACTCCGTGACCAGAGGCACGGCGGTGGCGCGGCGGCCGCCGAAGAGAATCGCCGAGATGGGCACGCCCTTGGGGTCCTGCCACTCCGGTGCGATGGTCGGGCACTGGGAGGCGGGTGTGGTGAAGCGGGCGTTCGGGTGGGCGGCGGGCTCGTCGCTGTCGGGCGTCCAGGAGCGGCCCTTCCAGTCGGTCAGGTGCGCCGGGGGCTCCTCGGTGAGCCCCTCCCACCACACGTCCCCGTCGTCGGTCAGGGCGACGTTGGTGAAGATGCTGTTGCCCCAGAGGGTCTTGATGGCGTTGGCGTTGGTCACCTGGCCGGTGCCGGGCGCGACGCCGAAGAAGCCGGCCTCCGGGTTGATGGCGTACAGGCGGCCGTCGTCGCCGAAGCGCATCCAGGCGATGTCGTCGCCGATCGTCTCGACCTTCCAGCCCGGGATCGTGGGCTGGAGCATGGCCAGGTTCGTCTTGCCGCACGCGCTCGGGAAGGCGGCGGCGACGTAACGGGTCTCGCCGTCGGGCGGCGTGAGCTTGAGGATGAGCATGTGCTCGGCCAGCCAGCCCTCGTCGCGGGCCATGACGCTGGCGATGCGCAGCGCGTAGCACTTCTTGCCGAGCAGCGCGTTGCCGCCGTAGCCCGAGCCGTAGGACCAGATCTCGCGGGTCTCGGGGAAGTGGCTGATGTACTTGGTGGAGCTGCACGGCCAGGCCACGTCGGACTGGCCCGGCCGCAGCGGGGCGCCGACGGAGTGGACGGCCTTGACGAAGCCGCCGCGCTGCTCGATCAGGCGCAGCGCCCGGTCGCCCATGCGCGTCATGATCCGCATCGACACGGCCACGTACGCGGAGTCGGTGATCTCGACGCCGAGCTGCGAGATCTCGCCGCCGAGCGGGCCCATGCAGAACGGGACGACGTACATCGTGCGGCCGCGCATGCAGCCCGCGAAGAGCTCGGAGAAGGTCTGGCGCATCTGCGCTGGAGCGATCCAGTTGTTGGTCGGGCCCGCGTCCTCCTCGCGCTCCGAGCAGATGTAGGTACGGTCCTCGACCCGCGCGACGTCGCTGGGATCGGACTTGGCGTAGAAGCTGTTCGGGCGCGCGGCGAGCCGGGTGAGCGTGCCCTGCTCGACGAGGAGGTTGGTCAGGCGCGTCCACTCCTCCTCCGAGCCGTCGCACCACTCGATCCGGTCGGGCTGGGTCAGGGCTGCGATCTCGTTCACCCACGCGACCAATTCGCGATTGCTCGTCGGCGCGGGCACTTCCACGGAAACGGACACGACTGCGACTCCTCCACTCTCTCAGGGCCCAGTCATCATTAACGACGAAGGCGCATGAAAGCCAATTGGCATAGACCTGTTGGCGCGACCGTCGCCGCAGGCAGCGGCCCTGACGATCCGGGGAGCCTACCCAGGTCTCCGAGTTTTAAAAGAGGAATTTCGCGGGGCCGGTCCAGGCGAATTCGCGTGGTCTAAACCAATTACCGCAGTGGTTTAGTCCAATTTCCCGAGCCGTTTCCGCCGGTGTTCTCAGGAATTGACGTCGGGGCCCGCGTTGCGCACTCTGTCGACGTGCTGGAGGGCGTCGCGCAGCTCGGCCAGCCAGGTGTCGGTGTTCTTGCCGACCAGGCGCACGCACCAGGCGAGCGCGTCGCTGCGGCTCCTGGCCACCCCGGCGGCGACCAGCGTGTCGAGCACCTGACGCTCCGACTGACGCAGACGCGTCATCACGGGCACGGAGAGTGTGGTGAACATCACAGTCTCGCCCCCGCACCGCACGCCCCACGAGACCTTCTGGCGGAACCGGCGCTCCGCCTCGCGGGCGATCTCGATCCGCCGCTCGCGGGTCTCCTCACGGAACCGGCGGGCCAGCCCCTCGATGAGGGCGAGCCGCTCGGCCTCGGGCGTGTCGGCGGGCGGGTCGGGCAGCGTGCCGAGCACCGCGATCTCCTCGCGGTCACGGACGATCTCGGGGGCCCCGGTGAACCACCCCTCGGGGAGCCGGCCGGTGAACCAGCCGCGGACCTGCGCGCTCATATCGTCTGTTGACATGTAATCACGATTACACAGTTGCGCGCGAAATGCACGAGCCGAACCGCGGATCGTGCGAAGGTTCGTTCAGCGGACGCGGGCGGCCGCGACGGGGCTGACCCGGACGACGCCGGCCAGGTTCCGCGTGCTCAACGGGGAGATCTTGACGACGTCACCGGTGCGCGGCGCCTGCAGCACCTTCCCGTTGCCCCAGTAGATCGCCACGTGCGAGATGTAACCCGGATTCGTCGGGTCGTTGCGCCAGAAGATCAGATCGCCCGGTTGCGCCTGCGCCAGCGGCACCTGCGGCCCGGCCACCCACTGCTGGTGGGTCACCCGCGGCATCCGTACGCCCGCCTGCCCGTACGCCCACTGCACCAGCCCCGAGCAGTCGAACGTGTCGGGCCCCTCGGCCCCCCACACGTACGGCCGGCCCAGCTTGGACACCGCGGCCTTCAGCGCCGCCGTGAGCTGTTCCACGGTCATGAACGATCCGGACGGCCAGTTCTTCGGGGTGTCGGCCCTGGGCCGCGGCTGGACGGGGTTGACGGTGGCCACCTGCGTGCCCTTGGGCATCGCGGCCAGGATGGCCCGGCGCAGCGCGTCGGAGTTCGCGCCCGGGGCGCTGACGATGAGCGCGTTGTCGCGCGGGAGGCGCAGCCTGCGCCCGGTCTCCTTGGACACGACCGCGTCGACCGCGCCGAACCCGGTGGTGGCGTACGCGCCGATGCGCAGCGGCCCGGCCGGCCCGCTCACGCGGCTGTGCAGCGCCAGGCCGCCGTCGTTGCCCAGCACGAACGAGACCGCCACGTCGCCGGAGGCCACGTTCTGCCACAGGGCGTCCGACGACGCCGTCACCTTGGGGGTGTAGGCCCGGAACGTGGACGGGTTCACCGCGAGCGTCTGCACCCGCTTGCCGTCGAGCGAGATGGAGGCCGCGTCGGCCAGCTCAAGGGCCCGTACGCCGCGCAGCCTGGCCACCTTGCGCAGCAGCTCGTCGGTGAACGGCTTGCGGGTGAGCACGAAGAGGTTGGGCTTGCGCAGCTTGCCCAGCGGCGCCACGGGCTGGTCGGCACGGGACTGGGCCATGAGCGTCTGCTTCGGCACCGGCCGCGCCCGCACCACCTCGACCGGCGCCTGCTCCTCCCCCGTCTGGACCAGCACCAGCACGTCGGTGGTGAGCACGGCCACCAGCATCACCACGATGAAGGGGATGAGCCTGGATAAGTCTCGCCGTTTCCGCGTCTTCACCAGGAAGCTGAGGTCCTGCGCGATTCCCGGTGAACGCGAAAACGCCGCCGGGCCGACGTGGGCCCGGCGGTCAGGATCTGCGGGGGTCAGTTGCCGATGTACGGCACAGCCTCGAGGATCTCGACGGTGTTCTGGCGGCCGTTGGGCATCGAGTACGTCGCCTTCTCACCGATCTTCTTGCCGTTGATCGCCGAACCGAGCGGCGACTTGGGCGAGTAGACGTCGATCGGCGCTCCGCTCTCCTCTCGGGAGGCGAGCAGGAAGGTGACCTCGTCGTCGTCGCCGACGAACCGGATCGTCACGGTCATGCCGGGGCCGACCACGCCCTCGGTCTTGGGGGCCTCTCCCACCTTGGCGTTGTCGAGGATCTGGCGGAGGTGGAAGATCCGGGCCTCCATCTTGCCCTGCTCGTCCTTGGCGGCGTGGTAGCCGCCGTTCTCCTTCAGGTCGCCCTCCTCACGGGCGGCCTCGATCTTCTTGGCGATGTCGACGCGCCCGGGGCCAGAGAGATATTCGTACTCCGCCTTCAGGCGGTCGTACGCCTCCTGCGTCAGCCATGTGACGTTCTCATCGCGAGAGTCGGCCACGGGTTCTCCTTGCTTGCCTAGGGGGCCCTGAGATCACTTGAGGATGTGGACGGTCGAATTGCGAAAGGCTAACAACTCAACCGCCCGGACGCTTCCCCAAATGTCTCACTATACGAGATTGCAGTACTGGATGTGGACGGAAGTGGCCTGACCACTGGTGTCGAGGCTCTCCTTGAGCTGCTTACTACCCTCACCAGCCGGGATTCTTACTTCCTTGCTACCGACTTCCGCGTGGTAGACGTCCAGTGCCCTGATCCGGCAGACGGCCACTCTATCGTCGGGCTTGTACACCTCGAAGGTGATCTCCGCGCGCCCGGGCGCGTCGATGCTGAACGAGACGACCTGCGCCGGGGCCTCCGAGCCGCCGCCGGCCGTCATCGACCACATCACCCATCCCCAGCCGCCCGCGACGATGGCCACCAGCACGCCGATCACGACATGCACGACCAGCCGGCCGCCTCTCTTCGGACGGTCGGGGAAGTCGTCGGGTGTGCCGAGAACGGGTCCGTTCCCGACATCTTCGGTGACCATGGCGGAATCTCCCTGCACTCCCTGAGCGTTATCCGAGACAATTGTCGCCCGCGGGGGGCGTGCCCTCGCGACCGCCCAGCAGAAACTAACCTCTCTGGACGAGTGACCGGTCCTCCACCGAGGAGACCCTGTGAGGAGAACGCGCCCGTGAGTGCACCCCTGAGGTTGATGGCAGTCCACGCCCACCCCGACGACGAGTCGAGCAAGGGCGCCGCCACGATGGCGCGTTACGTGCGCGAAGGCGTGGAAGTGCTGGTCTGTACCCTCACGGGCGGTGAGCGGGGTTCCGTGCTCAACCCGAAGATGGACCGGCCCGAGATCGTGGCCAACATCGGCGAGGTGCGCCGGGCGGAGATGGAGCGGGCCCGCGAGATCCTGGGGGTCCAGCAGCGTTTCATGGGCTTTGTCGACTCCGGCCTGCCGGAGAGCGAGGAGGAGGAGCTGCCCGAGGGCTGCTTCGCGCTGCAGAAGCTTGAGGACGCCTCGGCCCCGCTGGTGGCCGCCGTGCGCGAGTTCCGCCCGCACGTGATCATCACCTACGACGACGACGGCGGCTACCCGCACCCCGACCACATCATGACCAACAAGGTCTCCGTCGAGGCGTTCGAGGCGGCCGGCGACCCCGACCGCTACCCCGGCACCGGCGACCCGTGGCAGCCGATGAAGCTCTACTACCAGATGGGCTTCACCAAGGAGCGCTTCGAGGCGCTGCACGAGGCCATGACCGAGCGCGGCCTCGGCTCCCCGTACTCCGACTGGATCTCCCGCTGGGAGGACCGGCCGGCCAAGTGGCCCGTGACGACGCGGGTGCCGTGCGGCGAGTACTTCCAGATCCGCGACGAGGCGCTGCTCGCGCACGCCACCCAGGTCGACCCCGACGGCTTCTGGTTCGTCTGCCCGCGCGAGCTGCAGCAGGAGATCTGGCCGACCGAGGACTACCACCTGGCGCGCTCGCTCGTCGACACCGAGCTGCCCGAGGACGACCTGTTCGCCGGCATCCACGCCGAGGACGTCTCACCCGCCTGCCACTGACCGGACCACGGCATACGGGTGGCAGACTGAAGGTGTGACAGTTCTCGCAGCTGGTGATGTCAGTCCGGGTCTGCTCGGCTTCACCGTCGTCGCCCTCATCGGGCTGGCCCTCTACATCCTCATCAAGTCGATGAACAAGCAGATGTCGAAGATCCAGGTTCCGCACGAGGGCGACACGGACAAGAAAGCCGAATAGATGCCGATCGAAGTAGTCGACAACTCGACGGAGTGCCGCTTCGAGGTCCTCGTCGACGGCAAGGTCGCCGGGTTCGCCGACTATCGACTGCTGCCCACGAAAGTCGTCTTCACGCACACCGAGGTGCTGCCCGCCTACGAGGGCCAGGGCCTGGCGAGCAGGCTCGTGGAGTACGCGCTGCGCACGAGCGTCGACACCGGGCTGCGCATCGTGCCGCTGTGCCCGTACGTGGCCCGCTACATCGAGCGTCACCCCGAGTTCAAGGAGTACAGCGACCCGTCAGTCGCGGGGTGACCAGGCGCGTTCCAGGGCCTTGGGCAGGCCCCACCAGCCGAGCGGGGTCAGCACCTCGTCGGCGTCCACGATGCCCAGGTAGGTCCACAGGCTGACCACCGAGGCGAACAGGCCCTCGGTGGCGTCGAGGTCGTCGTCGTCCTGCTCCCCCGACTCGATGTCGTCGGACTCGGCGATGAGCCTGGCCAGGCGTTCCGGCGAGGCCAGCACCCCGGGCCCCATGCGGGCCAGCGCCGCCACCGCGGCCAGCCAGTCGGCGTGCTGGATCGCGCACAGGTTGGCCAGGGCGGTGTCCTCGTGGCCGAGCTCCCCCTCCAGGTCGGCGAACTCCTCCGGCACGTCGTCGGCCTCGGACAGATCGGAGATCGGCCCGGCCACGCCCGCCGCCACCGCCAGCCACAACTCCCGGTCGTCGTCCGGCATCGGCCGGTCGTCGAACCCGGCGCAGGCGCGCAGCACGTTCGCGGGGTAGCCGGGCAGGTCCAGCAGCACGCGCAGGCGCGCGGCGGCCAGCTCCAGCTCGACCAGCGGCAGCTCGGGCGCCTTGGGCAGCTCGCCGACGATGCGGCGCAGCTCCGACAGCGCGAACGCCTCCTCCTCGTCGAGGGCGGCGAACAGCTCCTCGTCCTGCTCGTCGCTGACCGCGAAGCCGGGCACCCGGCCGTCGGGCAGCGGCGTGGCCAGCCAGTGCTCCTGGAGCTCCTCGTACGCCCGGCGGGCGGCGTGGTCGCCCTGGGCCAGCGCGTCCGGGTCGATCTCCCCGGCGGCGACGCGCTCCTCCAGGAAGGAGACCATGCGCCCGAACATCTCGGCCGCGACCGGGCCGCGCTCGTCCTCCTCGGGCCAGACGAAGTAGCTGGGCGTCATGAGGATCGGCTCGGTGCCGGTGGACTCGACCCAGCGCTGCACGTCGCCGACGGTGGCCACGCCCGCCTCGATCGAGCTGAGCGTGGCCTTGGCGGAGTCCCAGAACGGCTGCGAGAGCGGATTGCCCGCCGACACCATGGCCCGCCGCAGATCGGGCAGCGCCACCAGCGCCACGCCCGAGGGCACGGCCAGCAGCGCGCGGGCGACGTCCCTGCGCGTGACGGCGGCCGGCGGGCGGCCGGCGTGGGCGCAGACGTAGTCGATGTCCACGCCCGTAACCTACGCCGTCCGCCCCTCCCGAGTCAGCCGCGGGGGTGGCGGGCCTGCCCCGGGGGCGCGGTTTAGGGTGAGCGAGGGAGGTCCTGATGAACCGGTTGAACGACGCCACGAGCCCATACCTGCTGCAGCACGCGGGCAATCCCGTCGACTGGCACCCGTGGGGCGAGGAGGCGTTCGCCGAGGCCCGGCGCCGGGACGTGCCGCTGCTGATCAGCGTGGGCTACTCGGCGTGCCACTGGTGCCACGTGATGGCCCACGAGAGCTTCGAGGACGCCGACACGGCCGCCCTCATGAACGAGCACTTCGTCAACGTCAAGGTCGACCGCGAGGAGCGGCCCGACGTCGACGCCGTCTACATGACCGCCACCCAGGCCATGACCCAGCAGGGCGGCTGGCCGATGACGGTGTTCGCCACGCCCGACGGCCACCCGTTCTACTGCGGCACGTACTTCCCGCGCCCCCACTTCCGGCGCCTGCTGGCCGAGATCCACCGGGTGTGGACCGGCGACCGGGAGTCGGTGCTGGCGCAGGGCGCCAAGGTGGTCGAGGCGCTCAACCAGAACACCGCGTTCCCGCGCGGCGGCACGCCGGAGGCGGAGACGCTGGAGCGGGCCGTCGCCAACCTGCGCGAGTCGTTCGACCCGGTCGACGGCGGGTTCGGCGGCGCGCCGAAGTTCCCGCCGTCGATGGTCCTGGAGTTCCTGCTGCGCTCCGGCGAGCGCGAGATGAGCGGCCGGACGCTCGAAGCCATGGCCCGCGGCGGCATCTACGACCAGCTCGGCGGCGGTTTCGCGCGGTACAGCGTCGACGCCGGGTGGGTGGTCCCGCACTTCGAGAAGATGCTCTACGACAACGCCCTGCTGCTGCGGGTGTACACCCACTGGTGGAAGGCGGGCGGCGGCGACCTGGCCCGCCGGGTGGCGCTGGAGACGGCCGGCTGGATGCTGCGCGAGCTGCGCACGCCCGAGGGCGGCCTCGCCTCGGCCCTCGACGCCGACAGCGAGGGCGTGGAGGGCAAGTTCTACGTCTGGACGCCCGAGGAGCTGCGCGAGGTCCTGGGGGACGACGACGGCCGCTGGGCCACCGGCCTGTTCGACGTCACCGGCACGTTCGAGCACGGCACGTCGGTGCTCCAGCTCCCGCGCGACCCCGAGGACCCGGTGCGGTACGCCGGCGTGCGCGGCAGGCTGCTGGCGGCCAGGGAGCTGCGGGTGCGGCCGGGCCGCGACGACAAGGTCGTGGCCTCCTGGAACGGCCTGGCCGTCGCGGCGCTCGCGGAGGCCGGCGTGGTGTTCGAGCGTCCCGACCTGGTCGAGGCCGCCACGGCGGCGGCCGAGCTGCTCGCGGACGTGCACACGAGCGGCGGGCGGCTGCTGCGCACCTCCCGCGACGGGCGCGCGGGCGCCAACGCGGGCGTGCTGGAGGACTACGCGAACGTGGCCGAGGGCCTGATCTCCCTCTACGGCGTGACCGGCGCGACGAGATGGCTCCGGCTGGCCGGGACGCTGCTCGACACGGTCCTCGACCGCTTCTCCGATGGCTCCGGCGGCTTCTACGACACCGCTGACGACGCCGAACGGCTGTTCCAGCGTCCACAGGACCCCACCGACAACGCCACGCCCTCCGGCCAGTACGCGGCCGCGGGGGCCCTGCTGTCCTACGGCGCGCTGACCGGCTCGGCCCGGCACCGGGAGGCCGCCGCGGCCGCGCTCGCCACGGTGTCGGTGCTGGCCGACCGGCACGCCAGGTTCGCCGGCTGGGGGCTGGCCGTGGCCCGCGCGGCGCTCGACGGGCCCGTGGAGGTGGCGGTCGTGGGCAGCCCCGCCGACCCTCGTACGGCCGCCCTGCACCGGGAGGCGCTGCTGGCCGACGTGCCGGGCCTGGTGGTCGCGCCCGGCGACGGCGAGGCCGGCGGCGAGCCGTTCCCCGCGCTGCTGGAGGGGCGCGGGCCCGTCGACGGCGCGCCGGCCGCCTACGTGTGCAGGGGGTTCGCCTGCCGGCTGCCGGTCACCACGGTGGAGGAGCTGCGGGCCGAGCTAGCCAGTGCCTGACGGCCGGCCGAGGTTGTCGCGCTGGGTGTCGCGGCTCTCGTCCGGGGGCCCCAGAGGCTGGTCGGAGGGCGCCGTGGGCGCGTCCTGGGGGCGTTCGTCCTGCCGGTCGCGGCCGGTCCTGCCGTTGTCGCCGGAGCCGTCGTCGGTGGGCGCCTCGGTGACCGTCGGGTCGCCGAACGGCTGCTGATCGGTGGGGCCGGAGTCGGGGTTGCCCCACTCGTTCTGGTCGGCGGGCGGCGTCGGCTGCTGGTCGCGGACGTCGCGGCCGCGGTCGGGCGGCGAGTAGGAGGACTCGTAGCCGTACTGGGAGGGCTCGGGGAACTCCTCGACGGGCTCGCCGGCCATGGCCTCGGTCATGAACGCCCGCCAGATCTGCGCCGGGAGCTGGCCGCCGAACTGCGTGCCGTAGCCGGGGATGGTGACGGTCTCGTCGTCGCTGCGGAACATGTTCACGGCGACGGCGAGCTGCGGGACGAACCCGTTGAACCAGACGTTCTTGGAGTCGTCGGTGGTGCCGGTCTTGCCGGCCACCGGACGGTCGTAGAGGCGGGCGGCGGTGCCGGTGCCGTACTTGACGACCTGCTGCATCGCGTAGACGGTGTCGGCGGCGGCCTGCTCCCCCACCACCTTCGTGGCGACGGGCTTGACCGTCTTCTTCTCGCCCTTGCCGTCGGTGACCGACTTCACCACGTGGGCCTCCATGTGCACGCCCTTGTTGGCGAAGGTGGAGAAGCCCGAGGCGTTCTGGACGGCGCTGACCGAGGACACGCCGAGCGGGAAGGTCGCGTACGCCTGCTGCCCCTGCAACTGCTCCTTGGGGATGCCCGCGGCCTCGGCGACCTCCGCGACCTTGTTCAGGCCGACCTTCTGGCCGAGGTCGACGAAGGCCGTGTTGACGGAGTTCTGGGTGGCGCTGACCAGGTTGATCTGGCCGTAGGAGCGGCCGCTGTCGTTGGGGATGGGCTTGTCGGCCGAGGCCACGCGCAGCGGCGAGTTGCCGTTGACCCTGGTGGACAGGTCGAAGCCGTTGTCGAGCGCGGCGGCCAGCGTGTACGGCTTGAACGTCGACCCCGCCATCCGCTTGGCCGAGAACGCGTTGTCGTAGTCGCCGACCTGGTCGTGGCGGCCGCCGTAGAAGGCGACGACCTCGCCGGTGGCCGGATCGACGGCGGCCAGCCCGGTGCGCACCTTCTTCGGCGTCGAGGCCGGGAGCACGTCCTTGACCGCCTGCTCGGCCGCCGTCATGAGCTTCTTGTCGAACGTCGTGACGATCTTCAGGCCGCCGCTGTTAATGGTCTCGTCGGAGTAGCCGCGCCGGTTGAGCTCGGCGGTGACCTGGTCGAGCATGTACTGGCCCTGGCCCTTGAGCTCGAACGGCTTCTTGGGCGCCTTGAGCACCGGGAAACGCTCGGCGGCGGCCTGCTGGCGCGACAGCGCGCCCGTCTGGCCCATGGCGTTGATCACGGCCTGCCAGCGGGAGCGGGCCGCGTCGAGGTCGGCGCCCTCGGGGTCGGCGAACCGGCTGGGCTGCTGGATGACCGCCGCCAGGTACGCGCCCTCGGCGACGGTGAGCTTGTCGACGTCCTTGCCGAAGTAGGCGCGCGCGGCCGACTGGACGCCGTTGGCGCCGCGGCCGAAGTAGATCGTGTTGAGGTACTGCTCCAGGACCCAGTCCTTCGACTTGGACTGGTCGACCTTCATCGCGATGAGGATCTCTTTGAACTTGCGGGTGACCGAGCGCTCCTGGCTGAGGCCGCTGTAGTAGTTGCGCACGAGCTGCTGGGTGATCGTGGAGCCGCCCTGGAGCTGCTGCCCGGTGACGGTGGACCACACGGCCCGCGCGGTGCCCTTGAGCGAGACGCCGCCGTCGTTGTAGAACGAGCGGTTCTCGGCGGCGATGACCGCGTCGCGCACGTGCTTGGGCACCTTGGCCAGCTCGACGTTCCGGCGGTCGACGCCCTGCCGGGCGAGCACGGTCTTGCCGTCGCGGTAATAGATCACCGAGCCTTCGGCGGTGGCCGATTTCTGCGTGCTGTCGGGAATGGGAGTCATCGCCCACGCAATGGCGAAAAGACCGGCAAGCACGGCGATTCCGGCGCCGAAAGAGATCAACACTATTCGGAGTACGCGCCGTTTCCGCATGCCTTTTCCACCACCGCCCCGCATCCGAGACCCCCCTCTGAGACACCCTCGCCCAACCCCCGCAAGCTGGGCGAATGTCAAGGGTAAACGATCGATAACGGTGCCTCGTCCCTAAGCGATGGTACGTCTAGCGCCCGCCGCGGCGCGGAACATCGGCGACCAAAGGCAGCACTCGGTAAGGAACCGGGGTGTCGAGTGCGATGATCGAAGAAGTCCTGAGCACCCCCTGAACATCCACGATTTGGTCGATGACCCTTTGCAGATCGGCATTCGTCCGCGCGACCACCCGGCACAGCAGGTCCGCGCCGCCGGTGATGGTGTGCACCTCCAGCACCTCGGGGATGTGGGCCAGCCGGTGGGCGACCGGGTCGTGCCCGGAGACCTGCCTGATCTCCATGGTGACGAACGCCGTCACGTCGTAGCCGAGCGCCACGGGCGACACGTCGGGCCCGAACCCGGTGATCACGCCCCTGGCCACCAGCCGGTCGAGCCTGGCCTGGACGGTCCCGCGGGCGACGCCGAGGCGGCGTGAGCACTCCAGCACGCCCAGCCGGGGCTCGGCGGTCAGCAGCGAGATCAGCCGGGCGTCCAGTTCGTCGATCGTCATGCTGTACAAGTTCTCCGACTCTGACCCGAGATGGGTGGACAGATTGTGCACTCGTTCAAGTAACTGTTGCACAACTCGTCCAGCTAAATCGAGAGTTAGGGGTATGACTGATGTCTTTCCGGTTAACGGCATGGACGCCGTGGTGTTCGCCGTGGGCAACGCCCGGCAGGCCGCCCACTACTACTCGACCGCTTTCGGCATGCGACTGGTGGCCTACCGCGGGCCGGAGAACGGCAGCCGCGACGAAGTCGCCTACGTCCTGACCTCGGGCAGCGCCACCTTCGAGTTCAGGGCCTCGATCCGGCCCGGCACGGACATGGCCAGGCACGTCGCCGAGCACGGTGACGGCGTGATCGACCTGGCCATCCAGGTGCCCGACGTGGAGGCCGGGTACGCCTACGCGGTCGCCCACGGGGCCACCGGCCTGGTGGAGCCGTACACGCTGGAGGACGAGCACGGCAAGGTGGTGCTCGCGGCCATCGCCACCTACGGCGAGACCCGGCACACGCTCGTGGACAGGTCCAACTACGGCGGCGCGTACCTGCCCGGTTACGTGCCGGCCGAGCCGCTCGTCGCGCCGCCCGCGACGAAGACCGGACGCCTGTTCCAGGCGGTCGACCACTGCGTCGGCAACGTCGAGCTCGGCAAGATGGACGAGTGGGTGGAGTTCTACCGCAAGGTGATGGGCTTCACGAACATGGCCGAGTTCGTCGGCGACGACATCGCGACCGAGTACTCGGCGCTGATGTCCAAGGTCGTGGCCGACGGCACCCGGAAGGTCAAGTTCCCGCTGAACGAGCCGGCGATCAGCCGCAAGAAGTCGCAGATCGACGAGTACCTGGAGTTCTACGGCGGGCCGGGCGTGCAGCACATCGCCCTGGCCACCAACGACATCCTCACCACCGTCGACCACATGCGCGCGGCGGGCGTGCAGTTCCTCGACACGCCGGACTCCTACTACGACGACCCCGAGCTGCGCGAGCGCATCGGGCAGGTCAGGGCGCCGATCGAGGAGCTGAAGAAGCGCAAGATCCTGGTCGACCGCGACGAGGACGGCTACCTGCTGCAGATCTTCACGCAGCCGGTCCAGGACCGTCCCACGGTCTTCTTCGAGCTGATCGAGCGGCACGGGTCGCTCGGCTTCGGCAAGGGCAACTTCAAGGCCCTGTTCGAGGCGATCGAGCGCGAGCAGGAACGCAGGGGCAACCTTTAGTTTGTCCCGACTTAGTGGGGGTGATCTGGATTTTATGGGACCACCACCACATTCTGGGCTGATGAGGCGCCGGCGGCGGGGAGCCGCCGGCGCCTCCGGCTCTTCCCCCTCCACGGTGACGAGTCGTCGGGACCGCGTGACCCAGCGTAAGATTCCGGTCACGGGCTGAAGGGGGCTGGTTCACCTTGCGGATCAGGAGACGCGGCGCGGCCGTGCTGGTGGCGCTGATCAGCGTGCTCGCGTGCGCGCCCACCGACGAGCCGCCGCCCCGCTCGGCCGCCGGCCGCCACACGGGCGCCCCGGGCATCGGCGACCCCGACTTCCCGCAGGACGGCAACGGCGGCTACGACGTCGCCCACTACTCGCTGACCGTCGACTACACCCCGGCGACCAAGCGGCTCACCGGCCTGACGAAGATCCGCGCCAAGGCCACCCAGGACCTGTCGAGCTTCAACCTCGACCTCACCGGCCTCGACGTCGCCAAGGTCAGCGTCGACGGCTCGCCCGCGCGTTTCTCCCGCAAGGACGGCGAGCTGACCGTGACCCCGGCCGCGCGGCTCGACGCCGGCTCGCCGTTCACCGCCGAGATCTCCTACTCCGGCAGCCCCACGCCCGCCAAGGACACCGCCAACCTGGGCACGTACGGGTTCATCCCCACCGCCGACGGCGCGTTCGTGGCCTCCGAGCCCAACGGCTCCAAGACCTGGTTCCCCAGCAACGACCACCCGGCCGACAAGGCCACGTTCGACTTCACCGTCACCGTGCCCGCCGGCCTGACCGTCGTGGCCAACGGCGAGCAGAGCGCGTCACCGTCCACCGCGGGCGGCCGCACCACCTACCGGTGGAGCGAGCAGCACCCGATGGCCACCTACCTCGCCACGGCCACGATCGGCAAGTTCGAGGTGCGTCAGGGCCGTTCGCCGGGCGGCATCCCGACGTACGCGGCCGTCGATCCGAAGTTCAAGACCGGCCTCGACCGCGTCTACAACGTCTCGGGCGAGATCACCGACTACTGGAGCACGGTCTTCGGCGCCTACCCGTTCTCCTCGACCGGCGCCATCGTCGACGACTACTCGGCCGGCTACGCCCTGGAGAACCAGACCAAGCCCCTCTACGGCGGCTTCGACCCCGACGAGGGCATCATCGCCCACGAGCTGGCCCACCAGTGGTTCGGCGACAGCCTGACCATCAAGCGGTGGAAGGACCTGTGGCTCAACGAGGGCTTCGCGACGTACGCCGAGTGGCTGTGGTCGGAGCACCGGGGCAAGAAGACCGCCGACACCATCTTCAAGGACTTCTACAACCGCGGCGCCAAAGACCCGATGTGGTCCTACCCGCCGGGCCGGGCCAAGCCCGGTGACCTGTTCAACGAGTCGGTCTACACCCGCGGCGGCATGGCGCTGCACGCCCTGCGCAAAGCGGTCGGCGACCCGACGTTCTTCAAGCTGCTCAAGACCTGGACCGCTGAACACCGCTACGGCAACGTCACCACGCGGCAGTTCGTCGACCTGTCCGAGCGGCTGTCCGGCAAGGACCTCGACCCGCTCTTCGACGCGTGGCTCTTCCAGCCGCGCCGCCCCACCCTCGCCTGACCTGCGCCGAAACGCTTTCCTTCGCCCGGTCCAAGTACAGGTGTAAGGGCGAACGACGAAGGGAGCGAGGCCAGTGCGCCTCAACGAGGACCCGGCGGCCTTCGAGGCCTTCTACCGCCGCCATGTCGACGTCGTCATGAGGTTCGTGGTCCGGCGGGTGAGCGATCCCCACCTGGCCGCCGACCTGACGGCCGACGTCTTCCTGGCGGCCCTCGACTCGGCCCACACCTACGTGCCGGGCCGGGGCAGCCAGACCGCGTGGTTGTACGGCGTGGCCCGCAACGTGGTCTCGGCCCAGCTCCGCAGGTCGGCCAGGGAAGCGCGGGCGGCCGGCCGGATCGCGGGGCGGCGGCTGATGGACGACGACGACCTCGTCCGGATGGAGGAGCGGATCGACGCCGAGCGCGGGATGCGCGGCGCCCTGGAGGCCATGGCGGGCCTGCCGGAGGGCGAACGCGCGGTGCTGGAGCTCGTGGCGATCGACCAGCTCACCGTCTCCGAGGCGGCCGCCGCCCTCGGCATCAGGCAGGTGACCGCGCGGGTCCGCCTGCACCGGGCCAGACGCGCCCTGGAGAACGTCGCTTCGCCGTCGGCCGTGTACGTGGAGGGACAGGCATGAACACTTTCGAGGAGCGGTTGCTCGGCGCGCTCAAGGCGGAGATGGCGGCCGGGACGCGGCCCGTCACGGCTCCGGTCGTCCGGCGGCCCCGGCGCAGGGTCGTGGGGCTCGCCGCCGCGGCTGCGGGGGTCGCCGTGGTCGCCGCGGTGACGGCCACCGGCCTGTTCGGCGCGGGGCCCGCGTACGCGGTGACCGGGACGGCCGACGGCGGGATCGCGGTGGAGATCAACGCCTTCCGGGACCCCGGCGGGCTGGCGGCCGAGCTGGCGGCGGCGGGGGTCGAGGCGGTGGTGGACTACCTGCCGTACGGCCAGACCTGCAAGGAGCCGCGGGGGCGTCAGGGGGGCGGCGAGGGGCGCTTCGAGGCGAGCATCGGCAGGAGCGGCGACGGGATCTCCTTCCGGATCGCGAAGGGCCAGGTCCCGGCGGGGCGGACCTTGGTGCTGGCGGTCACCCTGGACAGGAGCGGGCCCGAGGCTCCTCCGGTGTCCACCTCGCTGCAGGTCGTCCAGGGGGCGGTGGCCCGGTGCGAACCGGTCGCGATGCCCGTCCCGCCGCCGGGCGACCGGAACGACGACGGTTCCGGCACCCGTACGGACACGGGCGGCGACGAGGGCTTCAGCGAGCACACCAGGCAGGGCTGACCTCCGGCGAGGGCGGCCCGGACAGGAACCCGGGCGGGTCGCGGCCTGCGCACCCTCGGCTCGCGCCCGCCCGGCGCCCATCCCGCGAGTCGCGGGGGTCAGTCGCGGGTGGAGGGCCAGTAGGCGTCGCCGGCCAGGAGGAGGGCGGCGGCGCCTACCAGGCCGGCCTCCTGTCCGAGGGCGGCGGGCACGACCTTGAGGCGGCGGGCGAAACCCATGCGGGCGTGGTCCCGCAGCGCCTCCTCCAGGGGGCCGAACAGCGGTTCGCCGGCCTGCGACAGCCCGCCGCCGATCGTGACCAGGTCCAGGTCGCACAGGTGGGTGGCGGAGGCGATCGCGATCCCGAGCGCCCGTCCGGCCCGCCGCATCGCCAGCACCGCCAGGGGGTCGCCGGCGAGCGCGTCGGCCGCCAGCGCCCGCCCGGTGACCGCCCGATCCTCCAGGTACGCCTCAGGACCCTCGGACGCCTCCACGGGCTCGGAGACGGCGGCGGGGGTCCAGCCCTGGGTGAGGGCCCAGGTGGTGAGGGCGGGGCCGCGGGCGATCGCTTCCAGGCAGCCGTGGCCGCCGCAGCCGCAGCGGGGGCCGCCGTCCGGTTCGACCACGACGTGACCGATGTGGCCGGCGTTGCCCGTGCCGCCGTTGACCAGGCGTCCGCCCAGGATCAGGCCGCCGCCGACGCCGGTGGAGACCACCATGCCCAGCATGTCGGCGCTGCCCTGGCCGGCGCCCTGCCAGTGTTCGGCGACGGCCAGGCAGATGGCGTCGTTGTGGAGGCGTACCGGTAAGCCGGGGAACCGGCCGGCCAGCCGGGCGCGCAGCGGGAAGCCGCGCCAGCCGGGGATGTTGAGCGGCGAGACCTCGCCGTCGGGCCAGGTCATCGGCCCGCCGCAGCCCACGCCGACCCCTTCGGCGCGCGCCGACAGGGGGTCGATGAGGGTCGTGAGGGTGTGCCACAGCGTCTCGGCGTCGGCGTTCTGGGGGGTGGCGGCGCGCCGGGACGTGATCACGGCGCCGTCGGGGGCCACCAGCCCGGCGGCCATCTTGGTGCCGCCGACGTCGATCGCCAGGATCACGACAGCTCCGGCTCCGCGGCGCTGGAGAAGACCAGCACGGACGCCGTGAGCCCGTGCACGTGGTTGTGCCCGCCGACCGGCCCGACCTCGCCCGCGGCGAAGAAGCCCGCGACGCCGATCGGTCCCAGCGTGTCGCGCAGGGCGACCGGGTCGTGGTCGGCGGTGCCGAACATCGCCGAGCCCCGGCCGTTGCACGAGAACAGCAATGCGCCGTCGACCTTGCCGAGCTCCTCGCGGTGGGCGTCGAGCAGGTCGTACAGGTCCTCGTCGGCGGTGGCCGCGTCCCTGACCTGGAAGCGCACGGTACGGCCGATCTCCACGATGTCCCCGATGGCCACGGCCTCGCGTTCGGGGTCGATGCCGATGACGCCCCGGATGAGGAAGTCGCCGCGTTCGTGACGTTCGGCGTACTCGTCCATGGCCACGCCGATCTGCAGGCCCGCGGCGACCAGTTCGCGGTCGTCCTCGTCCAGCTCGCTGACGATGTCCTCCAGCCGGGCCAGCGCGGGCTGACCGGCCAGTTCGAGCAGCAGGTTCTCCTCCGAGGCCGTGACCACCATGCTGGGGCCGATCGGGCGGCAGCCCTGGCTGACCACCGTACTGATCTTGATAGGCCCGCTGAGCAGGACGCCGATCGCGCCCTCGGTGTAGATCTTGCCGTCCGCGAACAGCCGTACGGACCCTCTGCCCTGCAGCCCGTTGGCCAGGCCGCCGATCAGCGGCAGGTCGCCGAGCACGTCGACCGAACGCTCCACGAACGCGTCGGTCGGGAAGGTGTACGGGTCGGCCAGCAGGATCGCCACGTGGTCGTCGCCTGTGCGCTCGGGCAGCCCGACGACCACGAACCGGTCCTCGGCCGCCAGCGTCTCCAGGGCGAACGTGGTGAGCCTGGCCCCCTCCAGGGTGGCCGCCCACGCGCTCACCGCGGGCGTCAGCTCGACCCCCTGCCCGTCGCCGATCACACCGGTGGCGCTGCATCCGATCACGTGCGCCTCGGGCGCCAGCTTCATCGCGGCCTGGCCTGCTCTCGCGACGTCCTCGGGGTCCTCGCCGCAGATGAAGAAGCAGACCAGGTCGGCTTGGCCGCTGAGCCTCGACAGTGCCTGACCGACGGCGCTCTCCGCGGCCTCCACCAGGTCGGAACCCACGGCGAGGCCGTCGGCGAAGCGGCTTGTCATCAAGGCCACGCGTCTCGCCTCCCTCGACATGTGCATGTTCCCTAGGGCCGATTCTCCCCACTAAAGGGACAAGCACGCGTACGAACCGTCACGCAATAGGTCAAGATCCGAAATCTCCGCCAGATGCGAAACTCTCTGCCGCATTTCTCGCGGGGGACGTAGTCTCGATCCCGTGCATCAGCCACGTATTCTCCGCGAGTTGCGGGAGAGCGGCCACGTTCATCGCAGCGTCAAGGCCGAGGTCCGGGAAAACCTGCTGGCCAGGCTGCGGGCCGGCGAGCCCCGGTTCCCCGGCATAGTGGGCTTCGACGACTCCGTCCTGCCACACCTGGAGCGGGCGCTGCTCGCCGGGCACGACCTGGTCCTGCTCGGTGAGCGAGGGCAGGGCAAGACGCGGCTCATCCGCACGATCACCGGCCTGCTCGACGAGTGGACCCCGGTGGTCGAGGGCTGCGAGATCAACGACCATCCGTACGCACCCGCCTGCACGCGCTGCAAGACCCTGGCGCGCGAGCTGGGCGACGAGCTGCCGGTGGCGTGGAAGCACCGCGACGAGCGTTACGGCGAGAAGCTCGCCACTCCCGACACCTCCGTCGGCGACCTCATCGGCGACGTCGACCCCATCAAGATCGCAGAGGGGCGCACCCTCGGCGACCCCGAGACCGTCCACTACGGCCTGGTCCCCCGCACCAACCGCGGCGTGTTCTCCGTCAACGAGCTGCCCGACCTGGCCGAGCGCATCCAGGTCTCGCTGCTCAACGTGCTGGAGGAACGTGACATCCAGGTGCGCGGCTACAACCTGCGCCTGCCCCTCGACATCCTGCTCATCGCCAGCGCCAACCCCGAGGACTACACCAACAGGGGCCGCATCATCACGCCGCTGAAGGACCGCTTCGGCGCCGAGATCCGCACCCACTACCCGCTCACGGTCGAGGACGAGATCACCCTCATCCGCCAGGAGTCGGTGCCCGACATCGGGGCCGACGTGCCGGAGCACCTGATCGAGGTGATCGCCAGGTTCACCCGGCTGGTCCGCGAGTCCACGGCCGTCGACGCCCGTTCCGGCGTGTCGGCGCGCTTCTCGATCGCCGCCGCCGAGACCGCCGCGGCCTCCGCCGTGCGCAGGTCCGCGATCAAGGGCGAGGACCAGGCCGTCACGCGCGTCTGCGACCTGGCCTGCGTCGTCCACAGCCTGCGCGGCAAGGTGGAGTTCGAGGTCAGCGAGGAGGGCAGGGAGACCGAGATCCTGGCCCACCTGCTGCGCCGGGCCACGGCCGAGACGTTCAGGAACAGGCTGGGCGGCGTGGACCTGGCCCCGGTGACCGACAAGTTCGCCGAGGGCAACCAGGTGGAGTCCGGCGACATGGTGGCCGCGGCCGAACTGCTGCACCGGATCGGTCCGGTCAGCGGCCTGGCCAAGATCATGTCGAGGCTCGGCATGGGCGCCGGCGAGGAGTCCCCCGGGCACGCCGCGGCGGCCCTGGAGTTCGCGCTGGAAGGTCTCTACCTGATGCGGCGGCTGTCAAAGGAAGACCTCGACGGGGTCACGATCTACAGGACGTGAACAATCGGGCGGTTTCCCGCGTCGTAGTGTTTGGTTGATCACGACTCCGGGGGGAACCGCCCATGCGCCTGCTCATCCATGCCACCGCCGTCGGCCTCGTCCTGGGCGGCCTCGCGCTTCCCGCGCACGCGGCCCCCGCCAAGGCAGCCGCCAAGACCGCCTACGGCTACGCCTGGGCCGACGGCAAGGGCAGCCTGCGGATCGTGCCCATGAAGCCCGCCAAGGTGCGGCGCGGCGGCAACGTGCTCTACAAGCTGACCGCGATCCCGGGGGCCGAAGAGCTCAAGCTCGACTACACCCGCGCCGCCTACAGCCGGGTGACGACGGCCTGCGACCTGAAGGAGACCGAGGGCCGGGTCGCGCTGGACCGCGACGGCCTGGGCCGGACGTCGTGCAAGCCCGCCCAGCTCACCGTCGGGCTCCGGGAGGGCGCGGTCCCGCTGCGGGTCGAGTACGAGGGCGGCAAGGCCGTGAAGGCCCAGGAGTTCCTGCTGAACGCCTGGCCGGAGCCGGTCACCGCGCGCGGCTCGGTCAAGCGCGTCGACGACGCGACGGTCCTGTTCAGCACCGGCGGCAAGCAGCTCAAGCTGGGCTACACGTACCTGACGTCCTTCTACCGGGCCACCGCCCGCTGCGGCGACCGCTGGGTGTCCGGGAAGCCGGCCGGCGTCGACAAGCGCGGGCTCGGCACGCTGCCCTGCGAGTCGGCCGATCTGACCAAGGCGCTCAAGGGGGCCGGGCGCGCGGTGCAGGTGCAGGTGAGTTATACGCCCGACGCGAACAGCGCGGTCGAGGTGTGGGAAGTGGCCAGGCGTCCGTAGACGGGCGGGGGCGGGTTGGGGTTAGCGTGGAAGCGTGATGGCCTTCCGCTACGGCGAATACCACGACGGCCCCGACCCCCTGGCCCCTCCTTACGACGTACGCGCGGCCCTCGACGAGATGGGCGACGCGATCCTGTCCGGTTCGACGCCGGTCCACGCGCTGCGCGACCTGCTCAAGCGCGGGCTGCCCGGCAGCCAGGACCGGCGGGGGCTCGACGACATGCTCAAGGAGGTCCGCAGGCGGCGCAGGGACCTGCGCGAGCGCGGGCGGCTCGACGGCACCCTCGAACGCGCGCGGGCATTGCTGGACAAGGCGATCGGGCAGGAGCGGGCCGAGCTGTTCCCCGACCCGTCCGACGACGCGCGGCTGCGGGAGGCCGGGCTCGACGGGCTGCCGGAGGACACCGCGAGCGCCATCCAGGAGCTGAGCACGTACGAGTGGCGTTCGGCGGCGGCCCGCCAGACGTTCGAGGAGCTGCGCGACCTGCTGCGGCGCGAGGTGCTCGACAGCCAGTTCAGAGGGCTCCGCGACGCGCTGGCCAACCCCGACCCCGAGGCCATGGCCCGCGTCCGGCAGATGATGTCCGATCTGAACGACATGCTGGACAGGGACACCCGGGGCGAGCACACCCAAGAAGACTTTGACGCCTTTATGGCGAAATATGGCGATTTGTTCCCAGAAACGCCCCGAAACCTTGAGGAGCTCGTCGACATCCTGGCCCGGCGGGCCGCCGCCACCCAGCGCATGCTGGCCTCGATGACCCCGCGCCAGCGCGAGGAGCTGTCCAACCTCATCAATCAGACCCTCGACCAGGCCGGCCTGTCCGACCAGATGCGCCGCCTCGGCGAGGCCCTGCACGCCCGCCGTCCCGACCTGGCCTGGAACGCCCCCGAGCGCCTGACCGGCGAGGAGCCCCTGGCCATGGGCGACGCCGTCACCGCCCTGGAGGAGCTGGCCGACCTCACCCAGCTGGAGACCGCCCTGCGCCAGGACTACCCGGGCGCGCGGCTCGACGACATCGACGAGGCCGCCGTACGCCGCGCGCTGGGCCGGGCGGCGGTCGACGACCTGGAGGCGCTCAAGCGCATCGAACGCGAGCTGGAGGAGCAGGGCTACCTGCTGCGCCGCCGCGGCAAGCTGGAGCTGACCCCGAAGGCGGTCCGGCGGCTCGGCGAGACCGCGCTGCGGCGCGTGTTCTCCTCCCTCGACGCGGGCCGGCGCGGCGACCACGACCAGCACGACGCGGGCTCGGCCGGCGAGCTCACCGGCTCCACCCGGCCGTGGCGCTTCGGCGACGAGCAGCCGATCGACGTCGTCCGTACGCTGGTCAACGGCGTGCGCAGCGGCGGCGTGGCGACCGTCCCGCAGGACGGACGGGCCCGGGTGCGGCTGTCCGTCGACGACTTCGAGGTCTCCGAGACCGAACGCCGCAGCGCGGCGGCGGTGTGCCTGCTGGTCGACCTGTCGTACTCGATGGCCCTGCGCGGCACGTGGGCCGCGGCCAAGCAGACGGCGCTGGCTCTCCAGGCGCTGGTGGCCTCCAAGTTCCCGCAGGACGCCGTGCAGATCATCGGCTTCTCCAACTACGCCAGGGTCCTGCAGCCCGACGAGCTGGCCGGCCTCGACTGGGACATGGTCCAGGGCACCAACCTCCATCACGCCCTCCTGATCGCCGGCCGCCACCTCGACCGCCACCCCGACTTCGAGCCGGTGGTGCTGGTGGTCACCGACGGCGAGCCGACCGCCCACCTCATGCGCAACGGCAGGTCCGCCTTCGAGTGGCCGCCGTCGCACGAGACGCTGGAGCTGACGCTGGCCGAGGTGGACAAGATGACGCGACGGCGGGCGACGATCAACGTCTTCATGCTGGCGGCCGACGACCGGCTGAAGGAGTTCGTGGACGAGGTGGCCCGCAGGAACGGCGGCCGGGTGTTCTCACCGAGCGCCGACCGGCTCGGCGAATACGTCGTCAGCGACTTCCTCCGCCTCCGCCGCTCCCGCTGACCGGAAAGGGCGCCTTCGGTCAGCGGCTTTCCCGGCGTCCGGCGCGACCGGCCAGCGCCGGACGCTCACTCGGCCGTACGGCTGAACGCTCGGTGACGGTGGGCGGCCGTCGTCTCGATCCTGGTCTCCTCGGCCAGATGCTCGGCCAGCTCGTCCAGCGTCGCTCCACAGCGGACGTTGGACAGCACGCTTCCGCGGGGAACCGGGCTCCTGCGGACGGCCACCCAGCCTCCGGTCACGTCATGGATGTGCCAGCCAGGGTTGCCGGCCCGCAGCAGCTGCGCGCTCACAGCCACGGTCCCGCCACCGCTGAACGGGCCGTGGCCCAGGCGGACAGCCGCACCGGCACGCGGCCCTGAGACATCGGACGGGCGGTTCAGTACGTCGTCATGTCGCGGCACGTGACCGAAACTACGGACGTCGCCGGAAGGAAAGTCGCACGCCGTGTGCGACTTCTCTAGAGGGTCGTCCGCCGGATGCGCCGCGCCAGCGACCGCAGGGGCTCCGGAACGCGCGTATGCGCCCGCAGCAGCCCGGTGACCGTTTCTCGGACCATCGGGTGGTACGCAGTGTGCTGCGGGGACAGCCGCTCCGCGCGCCTGAGCGAGTCGAGGGCACGATCCGGCCTGCCGGCCATGAGCTGGAGCCGGGCGAGATCGATGTAGTGGTGCGAAGACCTCTCCGGTGGGAGGGATCGGGGCGGCGTGAAGCCCTCGTTCCGCCGCAGCGCCTCGTCGGGGTCCTCCAGCTCGATGGCGGCCGCTATCTCGTGGATGCGCACGTTGCCGGGCCCGAAGGCGAGGCCGTGGTGGTTGGTGTCGCGGCCGATGCGCGAGGCGTACTCACGCGCCGCCCCCAGGTGTTCCCACGCGTCCGTCCCTCGTGGGCGCAGCCGGGCGGACAGGATGGCGGACCTCAGGTGCATCGAGCCCAGGACGGCCAGCCCCGGTTCGCTGTCCGAGACCAGGTGGTCGAACTCCTGGTGGGCGCGTTCGAGGAAGGTGAGTCCCGCCCGGTAGGCCGCCGAGCCGAAGAACACCTGGGCCCGCTCCTCGGCGACGTAGGCGAGCAGTTCCGGCTTGCCGGTCGCGCGCGCGGCCTGCGCCGCACGATCCACGGCGACGGAGACGAGATCGACGTATCCCAGACGATAGGCGACCGACTTGGCCGCCACGAAGGCGTACATCATCATCTCGGCCACGGTCCGGCGCTTCGCGCCCTCACTGCCGTGCAGGACGGCGGCCAGCTCCTCGATCAGGCCCGGTAGCACCCGGCCGAGTTCGGCGTAGTCGATCCTGTCGAGCAGGACGCCGACCCTGCGAACGTCATCGGCCATCGCGTCGAGCGCTCTGGGCTCCACCGTAAGCTCAGGCGGGACGTCCCAGTGGTTGAGTGCGATACGGACGGCGGGAATGCCGGCGTGCGCCCGGTCGGCCGGTGCGGTGGAGCCCCGGTAGGGCTGTCCGGTGAGTTCGGTGACGCCGATGTGCAATGCCCTGGCCACGGCCGCGATGAACCAGGGGGTCGCGGGCTTGCTCCCTCGCTCGACCTGGGAGACCAGGCTCTTGGAGCAGGGGACGAGCAGGGCCAGGCCGTCCTGTGTCAACCCGGCCAGCTTCCTGGCTTCGGCGATCCGGGGGCCGATACCGCCGTCGTCCAGGATCAGGATGTTCGTACCGGCGGAGCTCATGGGAGTCCCCTTCCCGAGGCCGGCTGCTGCCTTCTCTGGCCAGGGTAAGAGGCGGTCGATCGGGAGAGAGCCGGTTCGGCAGGACGATGCCGGAAGCCGGGAGGGCCGCCCTGTGCGGGTGCGGCACTCGTGCCCGGCGGGGGTCCGGGGTCGGGAGACCCCCGGACAGGGGGTTCGGGGGAGCTGGGCTCCCCCGATGAAGCGGAGCCCGGAGCTCTTCGGCGCGCAGCGCCCCTGGAGCGGAGGCCCTTGCCTTTGGGGCTTTGGGGCTTTGGGGCTTGTCCGAGGGTTTGTCAGGCTTCGATCAGGCGGGCGTAGAAGTCGAGGGCCACGTCGAACCCGTCGCGGCAGTTGCGGTGCGACCGGTAACAGGGCCGCCAGGCCGAGCTGGCCCCCACGCCGGCCCGCGCGTCCACCAGAGCCGACGGCACGCGTTCCGGCCGGGGCAGCAGCCCGTGGCCCAGGTAGCGGACGCCGGTCAGCTCGGTGTGCGCGCCCGCCCCGCCGGAGACGAAGCGGCCGAGCCGCCAGCCGCTCTCCTCGTCCCACACCAGCGCGTGGCCGTCGGTCAGCTTGACCGTTGCGTGCCGCGGATCGCACGGGCCTTCCCACCAGTCGGCCACCTCGGCTCCGAGCAGGTCGACGACGCGCTCCACATAGCCCGCCGGCTGCTGCAGCCACTCGTCGGTGTACGGCTCGACATGCCTGATGGCCACGGACGGCACCCCCTTGTGCCCTGAAGGTAAGAAAAAAGCAACGGTGACCAACCATACCCGTGGCGAACTTATTCCGTTGCACGTCCGTCTAGTCATTACGGACGATATTTACGTCGGACACGGGGAAGGAGGAGAGCCCATGATTGCCACGATCTTGCTGATCACCCTGATGGCCGTAGCGGTGGCCGCCACGGAGCTCATCATGCGTTGCTCCTCGCAGGTTAAAGAGAGTGTCGAGCCGCCGACCGAGATCGTCGGGGACTAGTCTCAGGCGCATGTCCCTGCTTCTCTGGCTGCACATCGGCTTCGCCATCTTCACGATCGGCCCGCTGACCGCCGCGACGATGGCGGCTCCGCGGGCCATCCGCACGAACAACGTGCCCGTCCTGCGGAACATCCAGCGCACCACGAGGATCTACAGCCTGGCCAGCCTGGGTGTGCTGGTGTTCGGCGTGGCCCTGGGCGTCGTCGTCGGGAACGGCGTGCTCGGCCTGTGGTACATGACGGCGTCGATGACGCTGTTCATCGTGGCGATCGTGTTGCTGGTCATCATTGACCGCGACCTGCGCACCGCCCTCCGCGCGCTCGAAAGCGAGAACGCGGAGGACGACGCGAAGGTGCAGACCGGACGGGTCGCGGCGATCAGCGGCCTGCTGGCCGTGATCTGGCTGGTGATCCTCTTCCTGATGGTCGTCCCGACGCCTTGACGGTGGTCCCGACGCCGTGATGGTGGTCCAGGCGTCCTAGCCGAGGGCCTGGGTGAGGTCGGCGAGCAGGTCGTCGACCGTCTCGATGCCGACCGACAGGCGCACCAGGTCGCTCGGCACCTCCAGGGGCGAGCCCGCCGCGGAGGCGTGCGTCATGCGGCCCGGGTGCTCGATGAGCGACTCGACGCCGCCCAGCGACTCGCCGAGCGTGAACAGCTTGGCCCGGTTGCACACCTCCACGGCCTCGGCCTCGCCGCCCGCCACGCGGAAGGACACCATGCCGCCGAAGCGCCGCATCTGCTTGGCGGCGACCTCGTGGCCGGAGTGCTCGGCCAGGCCCGGGTAGAGCACCTGGGTTACGCGCGGGTGCGCGAGCAGCAGGTCGACGACGCGCTCGGCGTTGTCGCAGTGGCGGTCCATGCGCACGCCGAGGGTCTTGAGCCCGCGCAGCGTCAGCCAGGCGTCGAACGGGCCGGCCACCGCGCCCATCGCGTTCTGGTGGTAGGTCAGCTCGTCGCCGAGGCCCTTGTCCCGCGCGATCAGCGCGCCGCCGACCACGTCGGAGTGGCCGCCGACGTACTTGGTGGTGGAGTGGACGACCACGTCGGCCCCGAGCGCCAGGGGCTGCTGCAGGTACGGCGAGGCGAAGGTGTTGTCCACGACCAGCAGCGCGCCGTTCTCGTGGGCCAGCTGCGCCAGGGCGGCGATGTCGGCGATGCCGAGCAGCGGGTTGGTGGGCGTCTCGACCCACACGATCTTCGTCTTCTGCGTCATGGCCGACGCCACCGCGTCGAGGTCGTGCAGCGGGACGGGGTCGTAGTGCAGGCCCCAGCGCTCGTGCACCTTGGAGAACAGCCGGTACGTGCCCCCGTACGCGTCGTTGGGGATGATCACGTGATCCTGCGGCCGGCACACCGTGCGCAGTAGGGTGTCCTCGGCGGCCAGGCCCGAGGCGAACGCCAGCCCGCGCGCGCCGCCCTCCACGGCGGCCAGCGCCTCTTCCAGCGCCGTCCGCGTGGGGTTGGCCGAGCGGCTGTACTCATATCCCGAACGCAGGCCGCCCACGCCGTCCTGCTTGTAGGTGGACGTGGCGTAGATCGGCGGCACGACCGCGCCGGTCAGCGGGTCGGGCTCCTGACCTGCGTGGATCGCCAGGGTCTCAAAACCGTTGGTCATAGGCCCCACGTTAACGGAAAGCGGCCCGCGATCCGTTCCCCAGCGGATCGCGGGCCGGTGGCGGGGCCCCGTCCCCCGACGGCGCCCGCCCGGACCCGCGCGGCCATGCCCGCGCGGGCCACGTTCTCGAAGGCTCAGGCCGCCCGGGGCTCGCGGGCCGTCGCGGCCGTCGCGGCCGGCACGGCCGGGGCGCTGAGCCGGACGACCTCCACGTCGATGTGGCGGCCGCTGGCGCCCTCCGCCTCCTCACCGTTGATGCGCGAGAGCAGCACGGGGTCGGCCAGCGCGAGCAGCGCCGTGACGACCAGTCCCAACCCCAGCAGAACGAACCCGATGACAACCATGTCCTGTCCCCCTTCCGACGTGTTCCAGCATCGCCGAGGGGCCGTCGCCGCCGCCTCCGCTGAAGGGCTGGTCCGGCGGCGACCGGGTCGGCCGATCGGTTGATACGAGTTGTCCGACTTCCGGCCTACTCTCGTGACGTGGGGGATTCGAAAGGCATCGTGTACTGGGTCCGGCGGCTGAGCGAGATCGCGATGCTCGGCTGGCTCGGCCTGATGCTGATGCTCGACCTGGCCATCGCCGTCAGCGTCGGAGGGTTGCAGTGGTTCGTGCCGTTCTGCGGCGCGGCCGGGATCGCGGCGGTCGTCCTGCGCCGCCGCCACCGGCTTGAGGGCTTCTGCGCGCTGCTGGGGCTGTCCTTCGCCGCGTCGGTGGTCATCGGGTCGGTCGGCGCGCTGGGCGCGCCCGGCATGGCCGAGACGGGGTCGCTGCTGATCCTCCTCATCGGCGTGCTGCGGCACGTGGAGCCGGTACGGCGGGCGGCGGTGCTGTCGCTCATGGGGCTGGGCGTGCTGATGGCCGAGTCGGCCAGGCGCGACTACCCCACGGCGGGGCTGGCGTTCGCGTTCCTGCTGTTCGCGGGGTGGTCGACGGCCGCGGGCATCGGCGGCTACCTGCGGTTCCAGCAGGAGCGCCGGACCGAGGCGGTGCACTCCGTACGCCGGGCCGAACGTCTCGAACTGGCCAGGGAGCTGCACGACCTGGTCGCCCACCACATCACCGGCATCGTCGTCCAGGCCCAGGCCGCGCGTACGGTCGCCGAGCACAAGCCCGAGGCCGTGCTGCCCGCGCTCGACGCGATCGCCTCGGCCGGGTCGGAGGCGCTGACCTCGATGCGGCGCATGGTCACCGTCCTGCGCACCGAGGACGAGGCCGACCGCAGGCCCGGCACGACGCTGGCCGACCTGCGGCTGCTGACCGAGCGGTTCTCGGTCGAGGGGCCGAAGGTGGCCTTCGAGATCGGGTCGGGCATCGACGACCGGACGCTGCCGCCCGAGGTGATGACGACGCTGCACCGGGTCCTGCTGGAGTCGCTCACCAACGTGCGCAAGCACGCCACCCGGGCCGCGTGGGTGGAGGCCGACCTGCGGCGGTACGAGCGGGTGGTCGTGCTGCGGGTGCGGAACTTCGGCTCGGTCGCGTCAGACCCGCGGGTGTCCCGGCTGGGCGGCGGGTTCGGGCTGGTCGGCATGGCCGAGCGGGTGGAGGCTCTGGGCGGCAGGCTCTACGCGGGCCCGTCCCCCGAGGGCCCCTGGGAAGTGATCGCTGAGTTCCCGCTCCCCTGACCCGCCCGACCGTCCGACCGCGACCTCGCCGGATTCCCACTGTCCTGACCCGGCCGACCGGTCGGCCGGGCCCTTGCCGGGTTCCCACTGGCCCGAGACCTCAGGATCCCGCTCCCCCGCGGCGAAGGACGCGGCGAACTCCGGCTCGCCCATTGCGGCGCGCAGGCGGGCGGTGATCCGGTCCACGTCAGGGCGTTCGCCGGCGGGAAGGGGCGCGCCGACGGCCCGCCGGAGCGCCGCGGCCCGTCCCAGCTTCCGCGCCGCCTCCGCCAGGTGCTCGCGGCCCGCGATCGACAACGCGCCCGCCAGCCCCTCCAGGGCCAGTGCCACGGCCCGCGGGTCGCCCGTCGCGCGGGCGTTCGCGTACCCCTCGCGCTGGCGCGCCAGCGCGGTCTCGGCGTCGCCGCGCTGCTCGGCCACGAACCCCCACTCGGCCATGACGAACGCCGTCCCGGGCGTCCCCCGCACCTGCCGCAGCCAGTCGAGCGCGGACAGCAGGTACGACTCCGCCTCCTCGTACCGCCCCTGCCTGCGGGCGCTCATGGCCAGTCCGAGCAGCGCGTTCTCCTCCGCCGACCGGTACGACTGCGCCACCGCCAGCCGCCTGGCCCGCCCGTGGTAGTCGTCGGACCGCTCGTAGTCGCCCGTGAGCAGCGCGAGCCGGCCGAGCGCGGCCAGCTTGAACGACACGTCGAACCCCAGCCCCTCGGCCAGTCGCAGCGCCTCGTGCCGCAGCTGGGCCGCCCGCTCGTAGTCGCCGCGGATCTCGGCCAGCCGGTCGAGGACGTCCATGGCCTCGACCTGCCCCCATTCGTCCCCCAGCTCGCGGAAGAGGGCCAGGCCGCGCTCGCCGTCGCGTTCCATCGCCGCGAGGTCGCCGCGGCCCACCGCGAGCTTGGCCCGCAGGCACAGCGCCGCCGCCACCCCCCACCGGTCCCCCAGCTCCTCGTACGCCGCCAGCGCCCGTCCCACCGCGTCCCGGTGCGCCGCGTGGTCGCCGTACGCCCAGCGGACGAAGCTGAGGAACCAGTCGGCCAGCGCGGCCCCCGCACGGTCGAGCGCGGCGCGGCGTACCGGCGGGGTGGGCTCGCCGAGCAGCAGCCCGATGCCGGCCAGCCACACCGAGGCCAGGGCGGCGGCGCTGTCCTCGCCGCCCGCCGACAGCGCCGCCTCGATCGACCTGCGGGCCTCGCGCAGCCTGCCGCGCAGGATCCAGTACCAGGCGAGCGCGTTGGCCAGGCGCAGGGGCTCCGGTCCTGACAGGGCCAGCCGCAGGTTGGCGCTCTCGGCGTCCAGCCGGTCCAGCCATTCGTGCTGGCGCGGGCCGCGCAGCTCGGCGCGGGCGGCCAGGTCGGTGTAGTAGCGGGCGTGCCGCTCCCGCAGCAGGTCGTGCTCACCGGCCGCGCGCAGCCGTTCGAGGCAGTAGGCGGTCACCGACTCCAGCAGCCGGTAGCGGGGTCCCAGGGGACCGGGCGCCACGGCGACCAGCGACCGGTCCACGAGCCTGGCCAGCACGTCGAGCACGTCCACGCCGGGCTCGGCGCAGACCGCCTCGGCGGCCTCCAGGGTGCAGCCGTCGGCGTGCGCGGCCAGCCGCCGCAGCACCGCGCGTTCCTCGTCCGACAGCAGCTCCCAGCTCCAGTCGATGGTGGCCCGCAGCGTGCGCTGCCGGGCCGGGGCGTCCCGCATCCCGGCGCTGAGCAGCCTGAACCGGTCGTCCAGGCGGGCGGCCAGCTCCTGTACGCCGAGCGCCCGCACCCGCGTCGCCGCCAGCTCCAGGGCCAGCGGGATGCCGTCGAGCCGCCGGCAGATGACGGCCACGGTGGGGCCGGGCTCCACGTCCGCGCGGGCCGCGAAGAGCCGCACGGCGTCGGCCTCGGCCAGCGGGTGGACGACCCGGACCCGTTCGCCGGACACGCCCAGCGGCTCCTGGCTGGTGGCCAGCACGCGCAGGCCGGGCGCGGCCCGCAGCAGCGCCGAGACGAGCCCGGCGACCTGCTCGACCAGGTGCTCGCAGTTGTCCAGGACCAGCAGCGCGCTCCGGCCCGCCAGCACCCCGGCCAGCCTGGACGCCAGCGGCACGGAGTCGTCGTCGCGCACGCCCAGCACGGCCGCCACCGCCTCGGCCACGTCGGCGCCCCCGGCCCCGGCCAGCTCCACCAGCCACACCCCGTCGGCGAACCCGCCCCGCCGCGGCTCGGCGGAACCCTCGGGGAAGGCCAGGCGGCGGGCGGCGGCGAGGGCGAGACGGGTCTTGCCCACGCCGCCCGGCCCGGTCAGGGTCACCAGCCGCGAGTCCGTCAGCAGGGCGGCGACCTCGGCGAGGTCGGCGTCCCGGCCGACCAGCGGGGTGAGCGGCGCGGGCAGGTTGGTGAGCGGCCCGGGGTCGGCGGCGGGCGGCGGGGCGGCCAGCGAGGGGTCGTGGCGCAGGATCGCCCGGTGCAGCGCGGCCAGCTCGGGCGAGGGGTCGAGCCCCAGCTCCTCGGCCAGCCTGACGCGCAGCTCCTCGTAGCCGGCCAGCGCCTCGCTCTGCCGGCCGCCCCGGTACAGGGCCTTCATGTGCGAGGCGCGCAGCCGTTCGCGCAGGGGGTGCCGGGCGACCAGGTCGGCGAGGTCGACGTCGTGGCCGAGCGCGAGGCGCACCTCGGCCTGCTCCTCCAGGGCCGACAGGCGCAGCTCGGTCAGCAGGGTGATCTCGGGACGGGCGAACCCCTCGTCGGCGAAGTCGGCGTAGGCCGCGCCCCGCCACAGGGCGAGCGCCTGGTCGAGCTCGCGGGCGCGCTCACGCGGGGCGGCGCCGCGGCGGCCCACGAGCGCGCGGAACCGGACGGCGTCGCAGTCGTGGGCGGCCAGCCGGTAGCCGGCCGGGCCGTGGACGACCATGGCCGGGTCGCCGAGCGCGCGGCGGAGCTGGGAGACGCGGGCCTGGAGGGTGCCGAGCGGGTTGCGGCCGGGCCGGTCGCCCCACAGGTCGTCGATCAGCCGGTCGGCGGAGACCGGGCCGCCGCCGGCCGCCAGCAGGGCGGCGAGGAGCGCGCGGACCTTGGGCTCGGCGACGTGGATCTCCTCGCCGCCGTCCGTCCGGACGGTCAGCGGGCCGAGCACCCCGAATCGCACCATGCAGAGACTAACCCGTAGCCGGTCATAAGGATTTCCGTAGGGCGGTGCCGCAGGCTCCCTGTCATGACTCAGGTGACAGTTGCAGGACTCGGCCCGATGGGGTCGAAGATGGCCGAGACGTTCCTCGGCGCGGGTTTCGACGTGGCCGTGTGGAACCGTACGGCGAGCAAGACCGAACCGCTGGTCGCCCGGGGAGCCCGGCGCGCGGCCTCGGCCGCGGACGGCGATCTGCTGGTGTTCAGCCAGATCGGCTACCAGGCGATGTACGACAGCCTCGGCGAGGCCGGGCTCGACGGGAAGGTGCTGGTCAACCTCAGCTCGGGCACCCCGGAGGAGCTGCGCGCGGCGGCCCGCTGGGTGGCCGGACGCGGCGGCACGCTCATCACCGCCGGGATCATGGTCCCGCCCCCGGGCATCGGTCAGCCGGGGGCGTACTCCTTCTACAGCGGCCCCAAGGACGTGCTCGACCGGCACACGGCCACGCTCAGGGCCCTCGGCGACGTCGTCCACGTCGGCGCGGACGAGGGCCTGGCGATGATGTACTACCAGTCGCTGCTGCTGATCTTCTGGTCCAGCCTGACCAGCCAGATGCACGCCATGGCGATGCTGAGCACGGCCGGGGTCTCCCCGCTGGAGTTCCTGCCGTACGTGCGGGAGACCTTCACCCAGCTCGGCGGCGACGGCGTGATGGGGTTCGCGAAGATCCTGGCCGAGGAGTTCGCCGCCGGGGCCTACCCCGGCGAGCTGAACTCGCTGCACATGCAGGCCGTGGGCCTCGGCCACGTCGTGCACGCGCTGGCCGAGGCCGGTGTGGAGACCACGGTGCCGAACGCGCTGAAGGAGCTGTTCGAGCGCGCCGACGCCGAGGGACGCGGGCACGAGGGCCTCGGCACCGTGATCGAATCGATAAGGAAGCCCTGATCAGTGGTTGGCGAGGAAGGCGAGCAGGTCCTGCCGGGTGAGCAGCCCGGCGGGCTTGCCGTCCTCCAGGACGACGGCCGCGTCGGCCTTCTCCAGCGCCTCGACCGCGCGCGCGACGGGTTCACCGCTGCCGATCGTGGGTAGCGGCGCCGACATGTGGTCGGAGATCGGGTCGTCGGAGGCGAGCCTGCCGTGGTAGAGGGCCTCCAGGAGGTCGCGCTCGACGATGGAGCCGACCACTTCGGCCGCCATGACCGGCGGCTCCTCCTTCATGACCGGAAGCTGGGACACCGAGTACTCGCGCATGATCGAGATGGCCGTGCCGACCGACTCGTGCGGGTGGGCGTGCACGAACTCCGGCAGGCCCGGCCCCTTGCGCGCCAGCACGTCGCCGACCAGGCCCTCGTCCGAGCTGGTGGTCAGGAAACCGTAGTCGGCCATCCAGTCGTCGTTGAAGATCTTCGACAGGTAGCCGCGGCCGCCGTCGGGCAGCAGCACGACCACCACGTCGTCGGGGCCCGCCTTGGCCGCCACCTGCAGCGCCGCCACCACGGCCATGCCGCACGAGCCGCCGACCAGCAGCCCCTCCTCGCGGGCCAGGCGGCGGGTCATGTTGAAGGAGTCCTTGTCGGACACCGCGATGATCTCGTCGCAGATCCCGGTGTCGTACGTGGCCGGCCAGATGTCCTCGCCCACGCCCTCCACCAGGTAGGGACGGCCCGAGCCGCCGGAGTACACCGAGCCCTCGGGGTCGGCTCCGATGATCTTCACCCGGCCGTCGGAGACCTCCCTGAGGTAGCGGCCGGTGCCGCTGATCGTGCCGCCGGTGCCGATGCCCGCCACGAAGTGCGTGATGCGGCCGTCGGTCTGCTCCCACAGCTCGGGGCCGGTCGAGTGGTAGTGGGAGTCGGGGTTGTTGACGTTGGAGTACTGGTCGGGCTTCCAGGCGTTGGGGATCTCGCGGGCCAGCCGGTCGGAGACCGAGTAGTAGGACTCCGGGTGGTCGGGCGAGACGGCGGTGGGGCAGACCACGACCTCGGCACCGTACGCGCGCAGCACCGCGATCTTGTCCTGGGCCACCTTGTCGGGCACCACGAACAGGCACCGGTAGCCCTTCTGCTGGGCCACGATGGCCAGGCCCACTCCGGTGTTGCCGGACGTCGGCTCGACGATGACGCCGCCCGGCCGCAGCGCGCCGGAGGCCTCGGCGGCCTCGATCATGCGCAGCGCGATGCGGTCCTTGACCGAGCCGCCCGGATTGAAATATTCGACCTTGGCCAGCACCTGGGCGGAGATCCCCGCCGTGACCTTGTGCAGGCGGACGAGCGGAGTGTTCCCCATGAGATCGACCAGGGAATCGTAAACGCGCACCGAGGTGTTCACCTTCTTTGCCGAAGCTTGATCAGCTTGCCCGAGGCCGAGATCCAGTGGGGGTGGCAGGCCCTCGGCTAGTTTTCAAGCAAACGCTACCGCCGAGTTCGACCGGGAGGGCACTACGTGGTCTGGGCAGCAGGCATGGCACGCGCGGCCAGGCGGATCGCGATGGCGGCGGCGCTCGGAGGTGGCGGGCTCACGGCTCTGGGAGCCACGGCGTACGGCCTGCTGATCGCCGAGGGACTGCTCGCGCGCAAGGCCATCGGCCGCCCCCACGGTCTGGACGGACCGCCCTCCGACGGCGTCTACGGCGATTTCCGCGGCAAGCCCCTCAAGATGGCCATGCTCGGCGATTCCACCTCGGTGGGCCTGGGCATGGCCGACCCCAGCCACACCCCCGCCGTCCTGCTGGCCAACGGCGTGGCGGCGGTGGCCGAGCGGCCGGTGCACCTGCTCGTGGCGGGCAAGTCGGGCGCCCCCTCCGCGGAGCTGCCCGAGCAGGTGGACGCCGCCCTCGCCATGCGCCCGGACGTGGCGGTCATCTTCGTGGGGGCCAACGACATCATCACCCAGACGCCGCCCGCCGTGGCGGTGCGCCACCTGGCCAAGGCGGTGCGGCGGCTGCGCGAGGCGGGCGTCGAGGTGGTCGTCGGCACCTGCCCCGACCTCGGCACGGTGCGGCCCATCGCCCAGCCGCTGCGCTGGGTGACCCGGCGGTGGAGCCGTCAGCTCGCGGCGGCCCAGACCGTCGCCGTGGTCGACGCGGGCGGCCGTACGGTGGCGTTCGCCGACGTCCTGGGGCCGGAATTCGACACAAATCCGACAGAAATGTTCGGACCGGATCGTTTCCATCCATCTGACCGAGGTTACGCGCAGGCCGCTTACGCGGTGCTACCGTCGGTGTGCGCTGCGTTGGGGCTGTGGCCTGAGCCGCGGCCCGCGCGGGGCGAAGGACTGCAACCGATCTACCTTGCGGCGGCAACGGCCGCGGAGGAGCCCGGCACCGAGGTCACCGCGACCCGGGTCGACGGGCGGGCCACGGGGCTCCACGGCAAGTGGGCCACGCTGTTCCGCCGGCGGCTCGGCGAGACGCCTACCGACGCGTGAGCGCGCCCGGCGGGCGGCTCGACGATCCCACCGACGCGTGATCGCGCGCGCCGGGGGGTTCGGCGACGCCTGATCCGGTCACCCTCCGAGCCTGATCCGTCACTCCTCGTCCTCTTTTGGAGTGAATTGCCTGTGCTCCGGCCCCTCATGAAACCTTCCCTGGCCCTCGCGGGGACCCTCGCCCTGACCGCCTGCTCCGGCAGCGACGCCGCCACGGCGAACTTCCCCTCCTGGCAGAACACCCAGGTCAACGCGGTCAGCCGGATCGTGTCCGCGGCCGGTGTGGTCACCACCACCTCCATGAAGCCCGACGGCACGCTGGAGACGGTGGCGCTCGGCCTCGAAGACGGCCGGCGCCTGTGGGCGTACCCGGCCACCATGGCGGGCCGCCTGCCCGGCATGGGCGTCTCCGCCCCCGCGGTCGTGGAGACGGCCAAGGGCCAGGGGGTGGTCGTGGCCCTCGATCCGGCGAAGAAGGGCCGCTGGAACGCCACCCTCATCGCCCGCGACGCCCGTTCCGGGGCGCAGAAGTGGGCCAGGCCCATGCACTCCACGTTCGGGCCGCAGCGCTGCGGCCCCTACGTGTGCGTGTCGGAGCACACCGCCCTGACCCACGCCCGGATGGTCGTGCTCGACCCGGCGACCGGCCGGGTGATGTGGCGGCTGCCCGGCATCTCCGAGGTCGAGTGGTCCGACCCGGCCCGGGTCCTGCTGCTGCGGATGGCCGCCAACCCCATGATCGAGTCCTACGACGTCAAGACCGGCAAGCTGCAGTGGCAGCAGCCGATCGAGCAGGCGCTCGGGCCCGGCATCGACCTGTCGGGCGGGTGGGCGTTCGGCTCGACCGGCGACAACCTGGTCGGCTACGTCGCCCCCTACACCAACCCCCAGACGAAGAAGGTCTCCACCTTCGGGCTGTTCTCCATCAGGATCAGCGACGGCACGGTCAACTGGATGCGCCCCTCGGTCGTGCGCGTCTATCCCAGCGGCAGCCCCGGCTACGCGCCCGTCGTCCGCCCGGTCGACCGCCAGGGCGCCTACGGCGGTTTCGCCAGGCTCGACTCCGAGACCGGCCGGGTGGTCGGCCAGATCACCGCCTCCGACGTCCCCGGCTCGGGCTGGTGGCTGGCCTTCCCCGATCGCATGGACAAACTGGGCTTCCTCAAGCACGACGCCAAGGGCAGCGCCTTCGACCTGGTCTCGGGCAAGCCCGCGCAGGTGGGCGAGGAGCGGGGCTGGTCCTTCTGCGTCACCGATCCCAAGCCGCTGCCGCTGCGCGGCCAGGCCCCCGGCTTCTACTCCACGGCCGCCGTCTGCGAGTACGACCTGGGCACCGGCACCCGCGTCTCCCCCATGAACGCCCCGCCGCCCTGGTTCACCGGCAGCCAGGACGGCTGGCGCCTGTGGCGCGACGAGAAGGGCGCCGTGCACGCCGTCAACGACCACACCGCCACCGCCCCCGGCATGTACGGCTGACGCGGGGCCCCGGGGTGCTTGCGAGGAGGACTGGAATATAGTTCTAATATCACCGCCGGACACAAGGAGGGGCCATGCCCGAGGCAGTCATCGTCGCAACCGCGCGTTCCCCGATCGGACGAGCCTTCAAGGGGTCGCTCAAGGACATCCGTCCCGACGATCTGACCGTACAGATGATCCAGGCGGCGCTGGCCAAGGTGCCCCAGCTCGACCCGAACACGATCGACGACATCATGCTCGGCTGTGGCCTGCCGGGCGGTGAGCAGGGCTTCAACATGGCCCGGGTGGTGGCGGTGCTGCTCGGGCTCGACACCGTGCCGGGCACGACCGTCACGCGCTACTGCTCCTCCTCGCTGCAGACCACGCGGATGGCCTTCCACGCGATCAAGGCGGGCGAGGGCGACGTGTTCGTCTCGGCCGGCGTCGAGACCGTCTCGCGCTTCGCCAAGGGCAACTCCGACTCGCTGCCCGACACCCACAACCCGCTGTTCCTCGACGCGACGGCTCGCACCAAGCAGGCGGCCGAGGGCGGCCGCACCTGGCACGACCCCCGCCAGGACGGCGCCGTCCCCGACATCTACATCGCCATGGGTCAGACCGCCGAGAACCTGGCCCAGCTCAAGGGCGTCAGCCGCCGCGAGCAGGACGAGTTCGGCGTGCGCTCCCAGAACCTGGCCGAGAAGGCGCTGGCCGACGGGTTCTGGCAGAAGGACATCACCCCCGTCACGCTCCCCGACGGCACCGTGGTCAGCAAGGACGACGGCCCCCGGGCCGGCACCACGTACGAGGGGGTGGCCGGGCTCAAGCCGGTCTTCCGCCCCGACGGCACGGTCACCGCGGGCAACTGCTGCCCGCTCAACGACGGCGCGGCGGCCCTGGTCATCATGAGCGACGTCAAGGCGGCCGAGCTGGGCATCACGCCGCTGGCCCGGATCGTCAGCACCGGCGTCAGCGGGCTCTCGCCCGAGATCATGGGCCTCGGGCCGGTGGAGGCGTCCAAGCAGGCGCTGTCCCGGGCCGGGATGGCGATCGAGGACATCGACCTCGTGGAGATCAACGAGGCGTTCGCGGCGCAGGTGATCCCGTCGTACCAGGACCTCGGGATCGAGCTCGACCGGCTCAACGTCAACGGTGGCGCCATCGCCGTCGGGCACCCGTTCGGCATGACCGGGGCGCGCATCACCTCGACGCTGATCAACAGCCTGCGCCACCACGACAAGAGCCTCGGCCTTGAGACGATGTGCGTGGGCGGCGGCCAGGGCATGGCGATGGTGCTGGAGCGCCTGTCCTAGATCGTGCTCGGCGGCCCCGTGCCCGGCCTTCCCGGCCGCGCGGGGCCGTTCGCGTCCCGGAGGTCAGCCCTGGCGGTCGGGGCCGGCCTGGAGCGGGGTGACGCGGACGATGACGCGCCGCTCGCTGACCATGGCCTCGCGGTAGGCGTCCCAGTCGGGGTGTTCGCCGGAGATGTCCCGGTAGTAGGCGACGAGCTGGTCCATCGCCTCCGGCAGGGAGACGATCTCGGCCGTGCCGTCGACCTGGAGCCACTCGCCGAAGAAGCCGTCGGCGAGCACGCAGAGCGAGACGCGGGGATCCCGGCGGATGTTGTGCACCTTCATCGCCGTCTCGCGGGTGCTGATGACGATGTGCCCGCCGGCCACGCCCGCCAGCACCGGCGACATCTGCGGGTGCCCTCCGCGACGGCTGGTGAGCAGGACTGCGTGGTGGTGGGTCTCGATGAAGCCGAGCGCCTTGTCCAGATCCATGTGTTCATGATGCCGCGCCCGTGCTCGGAGCACGGGCGCGGGGATGGGGAAGGGCTCTACATCAAGCCCATGCGGGTACGGCGGTGCCGCTCGTGCTCCAGCACGATCGCGGCGGCGTAGCCGTGGGTCAGCCCGTGCTCGTCGGCGAGCCAGTTGGCCCGCTCGTCGCACCTCAGGAAGGATGGGCCGTTGTCGATGGCTTGGAACCACTCGGGGAGTTCGCGTCCCGTTATCGTGGGGACCCTTGCGATGAGCTTCGTCTGCGTCTCCGGTGAGTGGTTCAAGGACATGGGCACCTCCGCGGATTAAGGTCCTTTGCTCGACACTGCAACACCGCGCTGCGAATGGCAACCCCCCGGCCAGGCATCATTCTGTGACGGCAGGTAGATTTCCGGTCGCACAAAGAGAGGGCCCCGCCGGTTACGGCGAGGCCCCCAGGAGATGAACGATCAGTCGTCGCCGGTGAAATAGCTGATGAGGCGGAGCACCTCAAGGTAGATCCAGACCAGGCTCAGCATGAGGCCGAACGCGCACTGCCAGGCGAACTTGTCCGGGACGCCCTGGCGCACGCCCTGCTCGATCGAGTCGAAGTCGAGGAGCAGGAAGAAGCAGCCGATCAGGATCATGACGATGCTGAAGATGTAGCCGAGCGGGCTGTCGGTGCGCAGGCCGAGCCCGACGCCGTTGAAGATGCCGACCAGCAGGTTGACCAGCACCAGCCCGACCACCGCGATGGCGGCCGCCATGCCGTACCTGACCAGCTTGGGGGTGACGCGGACGACCCGCAGCGAGTAGACGGTCAGCACCGCGCCGAAGGCGAAGGCCGTGCCGAGCACCGCCTGGAAGACGATGCCGCTGATGGCGCCCTCGAACAGCTGGCTGATCTTGCCGAGGAAGACGCCCTCGAACACCGCGTAGCCCAGGATGAGCGCCGGGTTGGTGCTCTGGGTGAACGAGGCGATCAGGCCGAGGATGAGGGCCACGACGGCGGCACCGACGGCCACCATCGGGGGGACGTTGAGCACCCACGTCGCGGCGGCGGCCACGACGAGTGCGCCGAGGGTGAGGAAGCCCCGGACGACGACGTCGTCGAGGGTCATCGCCCGGTAGGCGGGCGGGGCCGGGGGTGCGTACGACGGGGCGTCGTACATGTTCCGCAGGGTGTCGGGTGACGGGGCCGGGCCGGCCCAACCCGCGCGCTGCTGGCGCGCCCTGCCGAATACGGGGTTCTTGCTCTCCATCGCTGCCTCCTGTGGCGCCGAGCCTACGGGGCCTGGCGGCACCTAGGTCAACTCACGCTCAGATCGAAGTTCGTCGGGGGGACTTCGGCAGCGAGGACAACGAACGTGACCTCGCACGAGTTCCCGAGGCCGGGACGGCCGTCCGGGGCCGACGGCGGGGCGGCGAGTAACTGCGTCGCAACCAATGGAAACCGGGTTCTGTTGGGTTTCGTGATGAAAACGGAATCTTCCGGATGCCTCACCGGACCGGGTCTTCCCGGCAAACGACTGGAAGCATTGTGTGACGGGTTGACAGCAGTAGTGAACCACCGGATGCGACAAGACGCTTCACTCGGAGAAAACCCCAGGTCGGGGACACTTAAGAATGGTGCCCCCGGCGGGATTCGAACCCGCACTACAACCCTTTTAAGGGGTTTGCCTCTGCCATTGGGCTACGGGGGCGCCGCAATCATACGAAACGGACCATGCTTCCGAGGAGCACAACTTCGCATCAGGCGTCACAACTGTGAAGTCTGCGGTGAAGTGATAGCGCCCCTGGCACTCTGTCCAAGAAGAGTAGACCGTCCAGATGGTCCAGTTGGTGCTGAATGCAGCGGGCCTCGAAGGCGTCCGCCTCGATGACGACCGGCTCCCCTGTGCCCGGCAAATGCCCATGTACGGTGATACGCGTCGCCCGTCGCACGTCGGCCATGAGCCCCGCGATGGACGCGCACCCCTCGCGCCCGCCGTCCCAGTGGGAGGCGCTCGTGAGGCGAGGGTTGACCAGGACGAGCTCCCCGGCCCATGACCGGGCCCGGGGGTGGGCCCAGGCGTTGAAGGCGATCAGCCGCCACCTCAGGCCGATCTGCGGGGCCGCCAGCCCCGTCATGGCCGTCTCGCCGCGCAGGGTGGCGAGCAGGTCGGCCGCGGCCCGCACGGTCTCTGGGGCCGTCGGGTCGACCGGCTCGGCCCTGGCCGACAGCGCCGGGTGCGGCGCGCCGAGCACCTGGCGCGGGGTGCCTCTGGCGCCCGTCACAGCAGGTCCGGCTCGACGGGACGGAAGGTGATCTCCGAGTCGAGCCCGGCGCCGACCGCCGCCAGCCGGCGCATGAGGGCGGCGACGTCGACGTCCTTGGGCAGCTCGACGTCGGCGATGAGCACGTAGAGGCGGCCGGTGAGCCGGGTGCTCATGCCGGTGATGTTGCCCCCGTCGGCGGCCAGCACGGCGCTGACGGCCGAGATGATGCCCGGCCGGTCGGGGCCGTGCACGGTCAGGACGTAGCCGAGGCCGCCGCCGTCGTCGCAGAAGTGCCGCCGCGCCTCGATCGCCGAGGCGGAGACCACCAGCTCGGGCGCGCCGAGCCGCTTGGTCAGCTCGGCGGAGTCGAGATCGCCGGAGACCAGCAGCATCATCGCCACGTACCCGCCGAGCAACGTCATGGTCGAGTCCTGGATGTTCGCGCCGCAGTCGGCCAGCGAACCGGTGACGGCGGCGATCACGCCGGGCCGGTCCACGCCGAGCACGGTCACCGCTGAGAGCCCCACCCGTGGTACCCCTTCCGCATTTCTGTCCAGGGGTGCCGAAAACGCCCCGGCGATGCTCGCCGGGGCGCTGCCGTATCTGGGCTAGCGGCGGGTCGTCGCCACCGCGGCCCTGAACCCGTCGCGCGGATGCTCCATCTCACCCAGCGAGATGGTCTCTCGCTTGAAGAACAGGGCCAGGGTCCAGTCGACGACGACACGGACCTTGCGGTTCAGCGTCGGCACCCGCGACAGATGGTAGGTGCGGTGCATGAACCACGCAGGGAAACCGCGCAGCTTGACGCCATAGACATTGGCGACGCCCTGATGCAGGCCCAGTCCGGCGACCGATCCGACATACTTGTGGCGGTAATCGACCAGTTGCTCGCCCCGCAGGTGCCGGACGATGTTGTCGGCCAGCACCTTGGCCTGGCGCACGGCGTGCTGGGCGTTGGGTGCGCAGTACTGGCCCGGGTTCGTCACGTCGGGCACCCCGGCCGCGTCGCCGGCGGCGAAGGCGTCGCGGGTGCCGGCGACGGTCAGGGCGGCGGTGGTCTTGATCCGGCCCCGCTCGTCCAGGGGCAGGTCGCTGTCGTTGACGACCGGGCTCGGCTTGACGCCCGCCGTCCACACCAGGGTCTCGGCGTCGAACTCGGTGCCGTCGCTGAGCACGACGTGGCCGCCCTCGCACGACTCCAGCCTGGTGTCCAGCTTGACCTCGATGCCGCGTTCGCGCAGCTGCTCCAGCGTCCACTTGCCCATCTCGGGGCCGACCTCGGGCAGCACCCGGTTCGTGGCCTCGACGAGGACCCAGCGCAGGTCGGCCGGGGTGATGTTGCGGTAGTAGCGGGTGGAGTCCTTGGCCATGTCCTCCAGCTCGGCCAGCGCCTCCACGCCCGCGAAGCCGGCCCCGACCACCACGAACGTGAGCGCCCTGCGCCGCACCTCGAGATCGACGGTCGACTCTGCCACGTCGAGCAGGTGCAGCACGCGGTTGCGCAGCGCGATGGCCTCGCCGACGGTCTTGAACCCGATGCCGATGTCGGTCAGCCCGGGGATCGGCAGCGTACGCGAGATCGACCCGGCGGCCATCACGATCACGTCGTAGGCCACCTGGCGCGGCTCGCCCTCGGCGGGCTGGAAGGTGACGACGCGCTCGGCGTGGTCGACCTTGGTGACCGTGCCGTTGAGTATGCGCACCTTGGGGAGGATCCGGCGCAGCGGGGCCACCATGTGCCTGGGCGAGAGGTTGCCCGCCGCCGCCTCCGGCAGGAACGGCTGGTAGGTCATGTAGGACTGGGGGTCGATGATCGTGATGCGCGCCTCGCCGCCGCGCAGCTCGCGGTGGAGCTTGCGCTGCAGCCTGAGCGCGGTGTACAGGCCGACGTAACCGCCGCCGACGATCAAGATGTGCTTGTTCATCCTGAGGCCCCATCCCTCGTGGAATGCTTGTGAAAGCATTCACAAGCTTACGTCGGGCCCTTCCGGAGAGTCCAACCCTGGGATGGTGGGACGCGTCACACCGCCAGTGACCTGGCCCGGAGGAAGACGTCGTCCAGCATCTGGGCGGTGACGCGGCCGGTGAAGGTGTTCTGCTGGCTAGGGTGGTAGCAGCCGATCAGGGTGACCGGGGCGGCGTCGTGCCGGACCTCGACCTCGACGCCGTGGCCGAACCGGGGGCGAGTGCGCGGCAGCTCGTAGCCGGCGTCCTTGAGCGCGGGCCACATGGCCTGCCAGGCGAACCCGCCGAGCGCCACCACCGCCCGTACGCTCCCCGCCACCATCGCCACCTCCCGCGCCATCCACGGGAAGCAGGCGGCCTTCTCCTCCGGCGTGGGCTTGTTGGCCGGAGGCGCGCAGCGCACCGACGCCAGCACCCTGGTGTCGATGAGCTCCTGACCGTCGCCGGCGTACGTGCTGGTCTCCTTGGCCGCCAGGCCGCAGCGGTGGAGCGAGGCGAACAGCCAGTCGCCGCTGCGGTCGCCGGTGAAGATGCGGCCCGTCCTGTTGCCCCCGTGGGCCGCCGGGGCCAGGCCGACCAGCAGCACCTTCGGCCGCTCGGCCCCCCACCCGGGGACGGGACGGCCCCAGTACGTCTCGTCCGCGAACGCGCGCCGCCGCACGCGCGCCACTTCCTCGCGCCACTCCACCAGACGCGGGCAGGCGCGGCAGACGGACTGCGCGGCCGTGAGCTCCGCGAGGGTGCCGGTGGTGGAGGCGAGGCGGCGCACGTCCGCGGGGTCATGGGCCACCGGGGTGTCAGGGGTGGCGGGATCGCCGGGCCAGCCGGTGCCGGGTGGTACGAAGCTCATGACACCGATGGTGCCCGATCACCTCGTCCTCTCGGGCACGGGCGTGGTGGCGGTGGCGGTGGCGGTGGCGGTGGCGGTCGGCGCGGGCGTCGCCGAGGGGGCGAGGGGCGCCGTGGAGGCCGTCGGGCACGCGGGGGGCGCGGCCGTGGGCATGCCGTCGTCGGCCATCATGTCCTGCTGCTGGACCAGCGGCAGCGGGTAGCGGTTGAGCACCGGCTCGCCGCAGGACCGGTCGACCATGTACCCGTGGTCCTCGGGGCTGACCGTGATCGGCTTGCCGTCCTGGTCGTAGAGGTAGACGTCGGTCAGCGGGCTGCCGTCCTTGGCGTACGGCTTGATGTTGTAGACGTCGAGACCGCCGCCGACCAGCATCACGTCGGCCGGCGCCGCCATCGCGACCGGCTGGTCGTCCCGGTCGGAGACCGTCGCCATGCCGGCGAGCAGCGCCAGCCCCGCCAGCACGTTGACGCCCGTGGCCAGCAGCGCGGCGAAGCGCCCCCCGCGGGCCCGGCCGAACCACACCGAGACCCACACCGCCACCGCCACGAGCGCCCACTCCGCCAGGTTCCCCGGGACCACGCCGCCGCCCGCCGTGATCGCCAGCAGCAGCATGGCCAGCAGGTAGCCGCGCAGCACCCACCAGCCGGGCCGCAGCTCGGGCAGGAAGGCCACGAAGCTCCGGTACGGCTTGTGCCGCAGCAGCTCGGCATGCGCCCGCGCCGCCCACACGCGCGGCCGCGGACGGCGACTCCGGCGGCTCTGAGGACGCCCTCCGTAGGCGGCCACCAGCTCCTCCGCGTACGCGGCGGGCGGCCCGAGCCGATCCTCCAGCGGCAGGTCGGACTCGGCCGCGATCTCGGCCAGATGGTCGTCGAGGTCCTCGATCAGCTCCTCGCGGTCGGGGTGACCGGCCAGGGCGTCGCGGACGGCCTGCGCGTACTGTTCCGGCGTGGTCATGCGTGGCCCTCCTTGAGCAGGGAATCCATGGTGGCCGCGAACGACGCCCACCGCTTGGCGGAGGTGGCGTACAGGGTGCGGCCGACCTCGTTGAGCCCGTAGTACTTGCGGTGGGGGCCCTCGTCGGAGGCCACGACGTAGGAGTTGAGCGCGCCGGCCTTGAACAGGCGGCGCAGCGTGCCGTAGACGGAGGCGTCGCCCACCTCTTCCAGGCCCGCCTCCCTGAGCCGGCGCACGACGTCGTAGCCGTAGCCGTCGCGCTCGGCGAGCACGGCCAGCACGGCCAGGTCGAGCACGCCCTTGAGCAATTGGCTGCTATCCACGCGAAGCAGAGTACTGCGCTATGCACAGTAGTGGCAACAAGAGAACCGGGCGGCTCCCGGAAGGGTGCCGCCCGGTCACATGATCAGCTTAGGCGTCGGTCTTGGGGCAGGTCGCCGAGTAGTTGGCGACGCCCGACGAGGCGGCGTTGGGGCTGACGACGACGAGCTCGATGGTGCCCTTCGTCTCCTTGCTGTTCTGCGTGCCACCGACGCCCCAGGTCACGGCGAGGTCGCCGTTGACCTGACGCTCAAGGACGTTGACGTCCTTGACGCCGTTGACCACCCAGTAGTACTTGACGGTGGTCGGGCCGGTGCTGTGCAGGGTGGCCGAGAAGTCCACGCCGGGACCACGGTTGTCCTTGCACATGTCGGTGCGGGTGTTGGTGACCGACACGGACGACACGGACGCGGTGGGCTTGGGAGCCTCGCACGCCGCGTACGACTGCGTGATCGAGTCGTTGTTGTTCGGGCCGGTGACCGTCAGGGTGATCTTGCCACCCTTGGCGGCCTCGCCGGTCAGCGCCTGCTCGGAGAGCTCGACGGTCTTGGAACCGCTGCCCCCGAAGAGGCTCTCGCCCTTGGCCACGGACTGGCCGTTGACCGCCCAGGTGTACTGGACGCGCGCGGCGCCGGTCGCGCTGACCGTGGCGTGCGCGCCGACCTTGCAGCCGTTGTGGTTGGTGGCCGTCACCAGGTTGGTGGCCGACACCTTGACAGCGGGAGCGGGGGTCGAGTCCTTGCACCACACCTTGTAGTAGGCGCGGTTGGACAGGGCGTCGTCGGGGCCGACGATCTCCAGCTGCGCCCAGCCACGCTGGCTGTGACGCGGGGAGATGCCGAAGCCGACCTTGCGCTTGTTCCAGACCTTGACCTTGCCGTGGTCGACGACCTCACCGTTCAGGATCCAGCGGTAGCGGACCCAGGTCGGGTGGTTGACGCTGATCAGACCGGTGAAGTCGATCTTGTCACCCGGGGTGCAGACGCCCTCGTAGGACGAGGGGTTGGCCCAGGCGCGAGCCGAGACCGACACGTCCTTGTCCGTACGAACACCCGAACGGTCGTCCCCGTCATTCCTGCCACCTTGGTCGGCACAGCTGACCGAGAAGTAGCCCTTCTTGGACGTGGCCTTCTTCGGACCGAGGACCTGGACGGCCTCCCAGCCCTTGACGTCACCCTTGAAGGTCACCGACTCCTTGACGGTGACCGACTTGGTGCCGTGGCCCTTGAGCTTGACAACCTGGACCTTGCCCTTGGACCCGTCACCGTGGAGCCAGCGGTAGGCGAGCTCGGTCTTGCCCTTGACCGGGACCGAGATCCTGGACGAGAAGCGCAGGTTGACCGGACAGGAACCCTGGTAGTCCTTCGACGAGACCTTCGGCGTGGTGACCGAGACCTTGCCGGACTTGGTGGACTTGGCCGCGGTGGCCGTGCCGGTCTTACCGGCCGCGGCCGAGGTCGCCGCCTGAGCGGGGCTGGCTACCAGGCCCGCTGCCATGGCGGCCAGCACGGCGGCGGAGGCGCCGAACGCCGCCGCCTTACGTGCCAACCCAACAGACATCATGTGAGAGTGCTCCATTCCGTGAGGGAAAAGACGCGCTCGGGAACGGTCGCCACGCCGTCACCTTCCGTGCACAGCAATATGGCAAAGCCCCCGTTTTGCGCCTTTACCTAATCACAATAGTGATTGCACGCTCAACACGGGTCATAGATCGGAAATGTCCGGATTTGGCTATCTCAGCCGGCGAGGGACCAGGCGATTCCATCCAAGATGTCGTGTTCGCTGACGACGACCTGCGAAAACGCAAAACGACGCACGATCCGGTCAAGAATTAGCGCACCGGCGCCAATCACGTCAACCCGCCCAGGATGCATCACCGGAATCCGCGCGCGATCACCATGGGTCATCGCCAGCAGCCGCCGCGTCACCTCGTGAACCTCTTCGGCGGTGATCCTGGAGTGGTGGATGCGCTCGGAGTCGTAGGCCGGCAGGTCGAGGGCGATGCCCGCGATCGTGGTCACCGAGCCCGCCAGGCCGACCAGCGTGTGCGCCCGCTCGACGGGCACCGCCTCCTCGACCCGGTCGAGGGCCGCCTCGATGTCGGCGACGACGGCCTCCAGCGCCGGGGCCGGCGGCGGGTCGCCGGCGTCCCTCAGGTGGCGTTCGGTCAGCCGGACGCAGCCGATGTCCACCGACAGCGCGGCCTCGGCGTGCTCGGAGCCGACCACGAACTCCGTGGAACCGCCGCCGATGTCCACCACCAGGTAGGGCGGCAGCGGGCCCTGCGGCATCTCGGTCTCCGGCGAGATGCGCAGCAGGCCCCTGGTCGCCCCCCTGAACGACAGCTCGGCCTCCTCCGCCCCCGTCACGACCTCGGGCGTCACGCCGAAGATCTCGCGGACGCCGTCGGCGAACTCCTGCCGGTTGCCCGCGTCGCGGGTCGCGCTCGTGGCCACCACCCTGGTCGCGACCGCGCCGTGCCGGTCGATCAGCTCCCGGTAGGAACGCATCGCCTTGAACGTGCGCTCCAGCGCGTCGGGCGCCAGCATGCCGGTGCGGTCGACCCCCTGCCCCAGACGGACGATCTCCATCCGCCGCTCGACGTCGTGCAGCGTGTCGTCGCGGACGTCGGCGATGAGCAGGCGCACCGAGTTGGTGCCGCAGTCGATGGCGGCTACACGCATGGTCCGTCACTCCACCAGTCGGGGAGCGCGTCGAGCGCCTCCCTGCCGAACGGGTTGCTCCCCGGCACCGCCAGCTCGTGCGCCACCAGGGCGTGCAGGCACTTCACCCGCAGCGGCATGCCGCCGGTGCTCTGCATGTCGCGGGGCAGCGGCTCCATGCCCTCGTCGTGGGCCGCCTTGTCGCGCCTGGCGACGTAGTCGTCGTGCGCGGCCTGGTAGGCGGCCGCCAGGTCGGGGTCGCTGGCCAGCCTGGCCTGCATCTCGCGCATCAGGCCGGAGCCTTCGAGCGTGCCGATGGCCGAGGCGGCCTTGGGGCAGGTCAGGTAGTACAGGGTCGGGAACGGCGACCCGTCGGGCAGCCGCGGCGCGGTCTCCACCACGTCGGGATTGCCGCACGGGCAGCGGTGGGCCACCCCGCGCAGCCCTCTGGGCGGCCGGCCGAGCTGCCGCTGGACCGCCTCGACGTCGTCACTTTCCACTGCTGCTCTCCACCGCTCTGCGGCCCGTGCCCTTGTCGGCGGCCTCCACCGACTCCCACAGCGTCTGGTACCACGGCGGCACCTCGACGGGCTGCTTCACGGCCGTCTGCTCCTTGCCCTTCTCGGGCTCCATCACCACATAGCACTTCTCGCCGGGGCCGCAGAAGTGCAGCCGCTCCTTGGCGGTGCGCTTGATCCAGTTGGGATCGTCGCTCTGCCGGTCGCGGGCCAGCAGCGTCTGCCGCTCGGCTTCGACCCTGGCCTTCTCCGCCTGCAGCTCGGCGATGCTGCGGCGCAGGCTGATGTACTCGCGCACAGGGTAGGCCAGGCTCATCGCGATCGCGCACACCACGACCGCGAGGATGGCTGCCCGCCCGGTCAGCTGCGGCCTCTTCGCCAATGCTGCACACCCCCTTCGACGTACGGCCCGCGGCCGTCAGACCTTCCCAGGCCGCGGACCGTCAGTCGAAACTAGCGCCGGAACCGCGGAAAAGCCGCGCGACCCGCGTAGCGGGCGGCGTCGTCGAGAAGCTCCTCGATGCGCAGCAACTGGTTGTACTTGGCCACGCGGTCGGACCGCGCCGGGGCGCCGGTCTTGATCTGGCCGCAGTTGACCGCCACCGCCAGGTCGGCGATCGTCGTGTCCTCGGTCTCGCCGGAACGGTGGCTCATCATGCACCGGTAGCCGTTGCGGTGGGCCAGGTCGACGGCGTCGAGGGTCTCCGACAACGTGCCGATCTGGTTGACCTTGACCAGCAGGGCGTTGGCGGTGCCCTCGTCGATGCCGCGCGCCAGCCGCTCGGGGTTGGTGACGAACAGGTCGTCGCCGACCAGCTGCACCTTGTCGCCGAGGGCCTCGGTGATGGCCTTCCAGCCCGCCCAGTCCTCCTCGTCGAGGGGGTCCTCGATGGAGACGAGCGGGTAGTTGGCGACCAGGTCCGCGTAGAAGGCGATGAGCTCCTGCGCCGAGACGCCCTTGCCGTCGATCGTGTAGACGCCGTCCTTGTGGAACTCGGAGGCGGCCACGTCGAGGGCCAGCGCCACGTCTTCGCCCGGCACGTAGCCGGCCCGCTCGATCGCGACCAGGATCAGGTCGAGGGCGTCGCGGTTGGAGGGCAGGTTGGGGGCGAAGCCGCCCTCGTCGCCCAGGCCCGTCGCGTAGCCCTTCTCCTTCAGCACGCCCTTGAGCGCGTGGTAGACCTCGGTGCCCATGCGCACGGCCTCGCGGAACGTCTCCGCCCCGATCGGCGCGATCATGAACTCCTGGATGTCGACGTTGGTGTCGGCGTGCGCGCCGCCGTTGAGGATGTTCATCATCGGCACCGGCAGCACGTGGGCGTTGGGGCCGCCGACGTAGCGGAACAGCGGCAGGTCGGCGCTGTCGGCCGCGGCCTTGGCGACGGCGAGCGAGACGCCCAGGATGGCGTTGGCGCCCAGCTTGGCCTTGTTGGGCGTGCGGTCGAGGTCGATCATGATCTGGTCGATGATGCGCTGGTCCTCGGCCTCGACCCCGTTGATCTCCTCGAAGATCTCGTCGGTCACGGCGAGCACGGCCTTCTCCACGCCCTTGCCGCCATAGCGCTTGCCGCCGTCACGCAGCTCGACCGCCTCGAACTGGCCGGTGGACGCCCCGCTCGGCACGGCGGCGCGGCCGCTGCTGCCGTCGTCGAGCACGACCTCGACCTCGACCGTGGGGTTGCCCCGGGAGTCGAGGATCTCGCGAGCGTAAACGACCTCGATGGTAGCCACGGGTTGCGCTCCTAAATCGAAAGGCAATATGCCATCAGAGCCTATCGGTACCCCGGCCCACCGGTACGGCACGGTCCGGCCACCGAGCCTCGGGCCCGCCGTGGGTCAGCTGGCCGGGGACAGGCTCCAGGCCTGGAGGCGGCCGCCCGTCGCGGCGACCAGCAGCCCGTCGCCCACCGCCAGGGCGGTGACCTTCCTGCCCGGCGCGAGGCCGCCCAGCCGCTCGCCGCGGTCGGCGTTCCAGACGGTGACCCCGTCGCCGCCCCCGGCGATCATCCGGCGGCCGCCCGCGGCCGTGACGCCGGCGCCCGCCGCGCCAGTGGTGAAGCCGCGCACGAAGGCGCCGCTGGCCAGGTCGTACACGGCGGTCGAGCGGCCCGTGGTGACGGCGGCGTGGCCGTCGCCGAACGCGGCGACCGAGCGCACCTCGCCCTTGCCCTCGCCGAGCAGCCCGCCGGCCGCGCCCACCAGGCCCCGGCCGGTGCCGACGAGGGCCTTGCCGGTGGCCTCGTCCCAGGCCAGGGCGGTGACCGGGCCAGCGGCGGCCCTGGTGCTGGCGACGACGCGGTTGGAGGCCAGGTCGAGCGTCACGACCCGGCCGTCGCGGCAGCCGATCACGACCGCGGGCTGCTTGCGCCACTGGCCGGGCGCCAGGCGGGCCTCCGACGGGCACACCGAGTGCCACGTGCCGGGGCGGGCGTCGCCGATGCGCCAGCGCCGCACGGCCCCGTCCGTGCCCGTCCAGACCGCCGTCTGCCGGCCGCCCACCGGGACCAGCAGCAGCGAGCGCACCGGCGTGGGGCCGGCGTTCGCGAGCCGGTCGAGCGGCTCGCCGGCACGCGGGTCCCACACCTCGATCGAGTTGCCCGCCCGCTCGGCGTAGACGACGACGGGCGCGCCCTTGTGGTGACCGATGGCCATCGCCGCCACCTGGGCCCCCGGCTCGGGCCCGAACTCGGGGCCGAGCTCGACGCCGAACGCCCCCGCCTGCCCGCCGTCCCCGCCGCCGGAGGGCAGACCGGCGTTCCGCCACAACGCCCCGGCCACCACCCCCACGACGACGAGCACGCCGACCCCGGCGGCAGCCCACCTCCGCCGCGTCACCGGACGCCCGCCGGACGGCGCCTCCCGCACCTCACCCGCCCCGGGCCGCGCCCGCCCACGGACGTGCCCGCCGACGTGCCCGCCGACGCGCCCGCCGACGTCCGCACGGACGTGCCCGCGGACGTGCCCGCGCGGCGCCGTACGGCCCAGCAGCCGCGCCAGCACGTCGTCGGCCGACGGCCGCGCCTGCGGCTCCTTGGCCAGGCACGCCGCCAGCACCGCGCGCAGCGGCTCGGGCACCTCGCGCAGGTCCGGCTCGGCGTGCAGGATCCGGTTCATCACGGCCGGGATCGAGTCCCGGCCGAACAGCGGCTCCCCTGTGGCGGCGAACCCGATGGTGGCCGCCCAGCTGAAGACGTCGGAGGCGGCCGTCGCGCTCTCCCCCGCGATCTGCTCCGGCGACATGTACCCCGGCGTGCCGACGACGCTGCTCGCCGTGGTGGAGATGTCCAGGTCCTTGGCGATGCCGAAGTCGATCACGCGGGGGCCGTCCTGGCCCATCAGCACGTTGCTCGGCTTGAAGTCGCGGTGCACGATGCCCGCGCCGTGGATGGCGGTCAGCGCCGTGATCGTGCCGGCCGCCAGCCGGTCCAGCTCGCCGCCAGTCAGCGGGCCGCCGTCGAGGACCAGGTCGTGCAGGGACGGCCCGTCGATGAACTCGCTGACGATGTACGGCCGCCCCTCGGCCAGCCCGCTGCCGTAGATCCGCGCCGTGCGCGCGCCGGCCACCTTGGCGGCGGTCGTGCTCTCCCGCAGGAACCGGCGGGTGGCCCGCTCGTCGCCCAGCAGGCGCGGATGCAGCACCTTGACGGCCGCGTGGCCGCCGCCCGCGTCGCGGCCGAGGAACACCGATCCCTGGCCGCCGTCGCCCAGCCGGCCGAGCAGGCGGTAGCCCGCCACCTCCCGCGGCTCCCCCGAGCGCAGCGGTCTCAGCTCCACCACCAGTCCCCCTCGGCTCGCCGGTTCAAGCCCCCGAGGATCCTGGCATTGGGTGACTTCTTCCGACAACCAGGGCGGTCAGGCGTTGGACTCCCACGCGCGTACGCGGTCGCGGTAGGCACGGGCCGCGGCGCGCAGCTCGGCCTCGGGGTCCAGCCCGGCCTCCTGCGCCCGGCGTACGAGGTCGAACAGCTCGCGCGCCACCCCCTGGCCGATCGCGGCCGCCAGCGCCTCGGGCGCACCGGCCCGCTCGGCCCTGCGCAGCAGCTGGGCGGCCAGCGCGAGCGCGGGCTGGCCCATGGGGACGCCGTCGAGCACCGACGACTCGCCGCCCTTGGCCGCCCGCTCGGCCGCCTTGATCGCCTCCCAGTTGTCGTTGACCTCGTCCACGCTCTCGGCCCGCACCGATCCGAACACGTGCGGGTGCCGCCGGACGAGCTTCTCGACGATCCCCGCGGCGACGTCGTCCATGTCGAACGTCTCGGCCACGCGGGCGTGGAAGACCACCTGGAGCAGCAGGTCGCCGAGCTCCTCGCGGAGCGCCGGGTAGTCGCCCTGCTCGATCGTCTCCAGGACCTCGTACGACTCCTCCAGCAGGTACGGCACCAGCGACTCGTGCGTCTGCTTGCGGTCCCACGGGCATTCGGTGCGCAGCCGGTCCATCACCGCGACCAGGTCGAGCACCCGCGAGCCCGGCAGGTCGTACGAACCGGGCACGACCTCGATCAGCGGCGGCTCGTCGAGCGCGATGGCCGCGCGCCCGATCGCGCGCATGAAGTCCTCGTCGTCACCGGCGAGCCAGACCACCCGCTCGCGCACCGCCCGCCTGGACAGCGCGACCGCGTCGGGCACGACGACCTCCGCCTCGATCCCGGCGGCGGCCAGATAGGGGAGCTGCGGATGACCGGCGGAGCCGGTCAGCACGGGCCCCGAGCGCAGCGCCTGCCAGGCCTGGTCGCTCAGCAGGCCCGGCGCGACCCTGGGCGAGGTGGTGACGACGATCAGCGGCATCGGGCTAGCCCTGCTGTTGCTGCTGCGCCTGCTGGGAGGACTTGCCGAACCGGCCCGGATCGACGAAGCCCTGCTGGCTGAACTCGCCGTAACGCGGGCTGTAGACCGGCTTGATGCTCGTCAGCTCCTTGACGAACTTCTCCTGCGCGGCCTGGTCCTGGGCGCCGCCGAGCTGGTTGCGCACCTTGACCGCGCCCAGCTCCGCGCGCAGGTAGCCACGCGCGTCGGCCGGGCTGACGCCCCTGGCGATCAGGTTGATCTCGGGCGACTGGTACTGGCCCGGGTCCTTGAGCGCGTTGTCGACCTCGCTCTCGCTGACCTGCACGTTGTGCTTGGCCGCGAGCTGCCTGAACGCGCTCTCGTTCGCCATCCGGTAGAGCACGAACTGGGTGACGGGCACCCCGAGCTGCTCGGCCGAGACGTTGGCGCGCTTGAGGGCGGCCTCGTACTCCTGAACGTTCTTGGTCAGGTCGCGGGCCGAGATGCGCTCGCTCCCGACCACGGCCGCGGCTCCGGCCTCCATGGGCGAAGAGCAGGCGGTCAGCGCGGCGAGTCCTACCGCACCGGCGGCCACAGCCACTCGAATCGACTTCACATGCGTCCCTTTCCGAACAAAAACCGCGCTTAGCTTACCCGCGCGGGCTCAAGAAACATCGCCTCGACCAGGTCGCCGCACCATTTGAGCAGATCCAGGTCGCGCAGCGGCTGCCCGCCCAGCGGCTTGGTCTTGGGCACCGGCACGAGCAGCGTCTCGGCCGCCTGCTTGTAGACCGCCTTCTTGTACAGCCGGTCGAGCCTGACCTGCTGCGACTCCCGCAGCCGCGCCGGGCCGAACTTGATGTTCTGCCCCTGCAGGGTGACGTCGGTGAGCCCGGCCGAGCGCGCCTTGATCCGGAAGCGGGCCACCTCCAGCAGGTTCTCCACCTCCACCGGCGGCTTGCCGTAGCGGTCGGTGAGCTCGTCGCGGACCTCGTCGATGTGGATCGGCGCGCTGATGGCAGCGATGCGCTTGTACGCCTCCAGCCGCAGCCGCTCGGAGGTGACGTAGTCGTGCGGGATGTGGGCGTTGATGGGCAGCTCGACCTTGACGTCCTGCTGCTCCTCCTGGACCTCGGCCCCGGACAGCTTCGCCTTCTGCTCCTGCACGGCCTCGGCCATCAGGCGCACGTAGAGGTCGAAGCCGACGCCCGCGATGAAGCCCGACTGCTCGGCGCCGAGCACGTTGCCCGCGCCGCGGATCTCCAGGTCCTTCATCGCGACGTACATGCCCGCGCCCATCTCGGTGTGCTGGGAGATGGTGGCCAGGCGCTCGTGCGCGGTCTCCGTCAGCGGCTTCTCCGGCGGGTAGAGGAAGTACGCGTAACCGCGTTCCCTGCCTCGCCCGACCCGGCCCCTGAGCTGGTGCAGCTGGGACAGGCCGTAGTTGTCGGCCCGGTCGACGATGAGCGTGTTGGCGTTGGGCACGTCGAGGCCGGACTCGACGATCGTGGTGGAGACGAGCAGGTCGTACTCGCGTTCCCAGAAGCCGACCATGATCTTTTCGAGCTGGTGCTCGTTCAGCTGGCCGTGGGCGACCGCGATGCGCGCCTCGGGGACCAGCTCGCGCAGCCGCGCCGCCACCCGGTTGATCGAGGCCACCCGGTTGTGCACGAAGAAGATCTGGCCGTCGCGCATCAGCTCGCGCCGGATCGCCGCCGCGATCTGCTTCTCCTCGTACGGCCCCACAAAGGTGAGGATCGGGTGCCGCTCCTCCGGCGGCGTGAGGATCGTGGACATCTCACGGATGCCGGTCAGGCCCATCTCCAGCGTGCGCGGGATCGGCGTGGCCGACATGGCCAGCACGTCGACCTGCGTGCGCAGGTGCTTCATGGCCTCCTTGTGCTCGACGCCGAAGCGCTGCTCCTCGTCGATGATGATCAGCCCGAGGTCCTTGAAGCGCACCTCGGGGCTGAACAGCCGGTGGGTGCCGATGACGACGTCGACCGCGCCCGACCGCAGCCCCTCCAGCGTGCCCTTGACCTCGCCGTCGGTCTGGAAGCGCGAGATCGGCCTGATCGCGACGGGGAAGCTGGAGAACCGCTCGGTGAAGGTGGACATGTGCTGCTGCACCAGCAGCGTGGTCGGCACCAGCACGGCCACCTGCTTGCCGTCCTGGACCGCCTTGAACGCCGCCCGCACCGCGATCTCGGTCTTGCCGTAGCCGACGTCGCCGCAGATCAGCCGGTCCATCGGGACGCCGCGCTCCATGTCGCGCTTGACCTCGTCGATGGCCTCCAGCTGGTCGCCGGTCTCGGCGTAGGGGAAGGCGTCCTCCATCTCCCGCTGCCACGGCGTGTCGGCGCCGAAGGCGTGGCCCGGCGAGGCCATGCGGGCCGAGTAGAGCCTGATCAGCTCGCCGGCGATCTCCTTGACCGCCTTCTTGGCCTTGGACTTGGCCTTGGCCCAGTCGGCGCCGCCCATGCGGTTGAGCGTGGGCGCCTCGCCGCCGACGTAGCGGGTGACCTCGTCGAGCTGGTCGGTGGGCACGTAGAGGCGGTCGCCCTTGGCGTACTCGATGACCAGGTACTCGCGGGTCGCGCCCTGGACCGTGCGCTGGACCATCTCGACGTAGCGGCCGACGCCGTGCTGCTCGTGCACGACGTGGTCGCCGACCTTGAGCTGCAGCGGGTCGACCATGTTGCGGCGGCGCGAGGGCAGCCGGCGCATGTCCTTGGTGGACGCCTTCTGGCCCACCAGGTCGAGGTGGGTGAGCACGGCCAGGCGCGGCGTGATGAACCCGTGCTCGATCAGGCCGGTCGAGACGTGCACGACCTTGGGCTCGGGCGCCTTGTCCAGGAAACGCTGCAACCGCGCGGGCACGTCGACGCCCTTGAGCAGCTCGACCATGCGCTCGGCCGGCCCGTGGCCCTCGCTGAGCAGCACGACCGCCTTGTCCTCGGCCAGCCAGCCCTTGATGTCGGCCAGCGCCTTGGCGGTGTCGCCCCGGTAGGCCTCGGAGTCATGGGCGTCGAGCTCGACGCCGTTGCCGAACGGCGCCATCGTCCACCACGGCTGGCCCAGCGCGTCGGCGTGGCCGCGGATCTCCTCCAGCGTGCGGAAGGCCGCCGCGCCCAGGTCGATCGGCGCCTCGCCGCCGGCCGCCGCGTTGATCCAGGACGCCTCCAGGAACTCCTGCGAGGTGCGTACCAGCTCTTCTGCCCGGCCCCTGATGCGCTCGGGGTCGCACACGAACACCGCCGACCTGACCGGCAGGTGGTCGAGCAGCAGGTCCATCTCCCCCGCCAGCACCGGCGCGAACGCCTCCATGCCCTCGACCGGAATGCCGTCGGCGAGCTGGTCGAGCACCTCGGCGAGGGCCGGATGCTCCTGCGCCAGCTCCCGCGCCCGCGCCCTGACCTCGCCGGTCAGCAGCAGCTCGCGGCACGGCGGCGCGAACAGGCCGTCCTCGGCCGCCTCAAGCGAGCGCTGGTCGGCCACCTTGAACCAGCGGATCTCCTCGACCGTGTCGCCCCAGAACTCCAGCCGCAGCGGATGCTCCTCGGTGGGCGGGAACACGTCGAGCAGCCCGCCGCGCACGGCCACCTCGCCGCGCTTCTCCACCATGTCGACCCGGTGGTAGCCGTTGGTGACCAGGCGCTCGACCACCTCGTCGAGGTCGGCGTCGTCGCCCGCCCGCAGCCTGATCGGCTCCAGGTCGCCGAGCCCCTTGACGATCGGCTGGAGCAGCGCCCTGACCGGGGCGACCACCACGCCGAGCGGCCCGGCGGCGGTGTCGCCCTTGACCGGGTGCGCCAGCCTGCGCAGCACGGCCAGACGCTGGCCCACGGTGTCGCTGCGCGGCGAGAGCCGCTCGTGCGGCAGCGTCTCCCAGGCCGGGAACACCGCGACCGAGCTCGGTTCGAGCAGGCTCGTCAGCGCCGCCGCCAGGTCCTCGGCCTCCCGGCCGGTGGCGGTGACGGCCAGCACGGTGCGCTGATCGTGCGCGGCCAGCGCGGCCACGCCGAACGGCCGCAGCGCCGAGGGCGCGATCAGTGAGACGTCGCCGCCCTCTTCGAGCGCGGCGGTCAGCTTCGGGTCGGCCCCGGCCCCCAGGGCCACAAGGTCAAGCAGTCCGGAAAGACTCATCAGATACGCCCACAGCCCCACGACGGCAACACAACTACCCCCGGCCGGGTCAGGTCGCGGGGGTCTCCACCCAGCCTACTCGGGGTGCGGCACCCGGTAACCGGGGACCGACGGCCAGCGTACGGTGAGCACCACCGACTCCTCCTCGGCGACCCACGAGTGGTCCACGCCCTTGCCCCAGACCACGTAGTCGCCCGGCTCGGTCAGCAGCACGCCGCGCCCCGGCAGCTCCACCCGGAACCGGCCGCTGATCAGGACGAGCAGGGCGGTGCGCTCCTCGCCCCTGACCCACTGGGCGCGCTCGTCGCCCGCCGGGTGCACGCCCCACTTGATCTCGACTTCCTCACTGTGTCTTGGGTCGCCGAAGGGTTTGAAGTGACCGAGCAGCCAGCCCCGGTCGCCGGCCGCGTCGATATTGGCGTTCCCCACGTAAACCTGCCCGTCCACGGGGCAGGACGCTAGCAGGGAAGTGCGTAACCGAGACGGCTCGATTGATTACTGTAGGTGACATGTCTGAGGTGCGATCAGTCGCCCAGCGAGGCGACCTCTTCGGTCAACGGATCCGCGAGCACTGGGCCGGGCGGTACAGCCGGCGGCTCGACATACTCGTCGCGGGGTGCGCCCACGACGAGCCGCTCGACGTGGAGCCGCTGGAGGCCAGGGCCACGGGCGCCGACGAGGACCACCCGGTCATCAGAGACGTCGTGGAGGAGCGCGCCGACCTGGTGGCCTGGTCGCTCGGCGACCTGCGCTGCGTGCCGCTCCAGCACCGCGCCTACGACGTGATCCATCTGTCGTTCCTGCTCGAACGCGTCCAGCACGCCGAGCTGGTGTTCGACCGCCTGCTCCAGTCGCTGCGACCGGGCGGCCTGGTGCTGCTGCGGATGCGTGACAGGAAGTCGGCCTACGGGCTGCTCGACCGTCTCACGCCGTCGTGGCTGCGCCGGGCGCTGTGGCGCACGCTGGTCACCCCCGGCACGCCGGGCCCGCTGCCCGTCGTCTACGAGCCGCTGGCCTCCAGCGACGGCATGCACGCGTTCTGTCTGAGCCGCGGGCTGATGATCACCGACGACGAGCGCCGGGTCAGCGGCCCGGCCCGCGCCGGCCGGCTCGGCTCCGCCGCCGTCGCGCTGGTCGACCGGCTGAGCGGCGGGCGTTACCCCGCCTCCCACGACGAGATCACGATGGTGATCAGGAAGCCCCAGCATCACTTCGCCCGGCTGCTCTAGCGACAGGACGGTCCGAGCGACTAGACTCCTTTCCTACCAATTCAATCGGAATAGTTGGGATGTCGGAACCGTGGAGTGGACCCCGGACGCGCACGAGCTGGCCGACCTTGAGCTGCTGCTGTCCGGGGCGTTCGAGCCGCTGACCGGCTTCCTGGGCCACGACGACGTGCACGCCGTGCACGAGCGCGGCACGCTCGCCGACGGCACCCCCTGGCCCGCGCCGGTCACCCTCCACCTGCCCGCCGAGGTCTCGCCCGGCGACGAGGTGCGGCTGCTCGACCCCGAGGGCCTGCCGCTGGCCGTGCTCACCGTGACCGCGCGCGAGGCCGACGGCCTGACCTCGGGCCCGCTCAAGGCGCTCGGCGCGCCCGAGCACGGCCCGTTCGCCCGGCTGCGCCGCACGCCCGCCGAGGTCAGGGCCGAGCTCGGCGACCGGCCCGCGCTGGCCGTCACGATGCGCGGGCCGCTCGACGACCTCACCGAGATCGTCGCCACCGCGAAGGAGCTCGACGCGGTGATCGTGCTGCTCCCCCTGTCGTACGGCGAGGCGGGCCCCGGCGTCGTCCGCGCCGCGCTGCGCGCCAAGACGCAGCTGCCGGAGGGCACCCTCGTGGTCCCGGTCCCCCTGGCGCCGCGCGCGGAGCCGGAGATCGACCTCGAACTGCGCGAGCACGTCGCCACCGCCTACGGCGCCACCGAGCACTACGCGGGCCCCGAGCCCGTCACGCTCCCCGGCCCGCCCCACCGCCGCGGCCTGGTCGTCTTCTTCACCGGCCTGTCCGGCTCGGGCAAGTCCACCATCGCCCGCGGCCTGCGCGACGCCCTGCTGGAGCTCGGCACCCGCACCGTCACCTACCTCGACGGCGACGTCGTGCGCCACCTGCTGTCCAAGGGCCTGACCTTCTCCAAGGCCGACCGCGACCTGAACATCCGGCGCATCGGCTTCGTCGCGGCCGAGGCCGCCCGCCACGGCGGCCTGGCGATCTGCGCCCCCATCGCCCCCTACGCCGCCACCCGCGAGGAGGTGCGCGAGACGGTCGAGTCCGTCGGGGCCGACTTCCTGCTCGTGCACGTCGCCACGCCGCTGGCGGAGTGCGAGCGGCGCGACCGCAAGGGCCTGTACGCCAAGGCCCGCGCCGGCCTGATCCCCGAGTTCACCGGCGTCTCCGACCCCTACGAGGAGCCGGACGACGCCGACCTGGTGATCGACACCACGCACATCTCGATCGAGGCGGCCGTCTCCCAGGTCCTGGGGGCGCTGCAGTCCGGAGGATGGGTACGTTGATCGACTTCGCACTGGTCGCCGGGTCCTTCGTCGTCGCGATCGTGGTCGGCCTGACCGGCATGGGCGGCGGGGCCCTGATGACCCCGATGATGATGTTGTTCTTCAACGTGCCGCCGCTGGCCGCGGTCTCCAGCGACCTGGTCGCCTCGGCCGTCATGAAGCCGGTCGGCAGCGTCGTCCACCTGCGGCGGGGCACGGTCAACCTGCGGCTGGTCGGCTGGTTGTGCGCCGGGTCGGTGCCGGCCGCGTTCTGCGGGGTGTTCCTGGCCCGCGCGTTCGCCGTGACGGACGCGGTCAAGTACGCGCTGGGCGTGGCGCTGCTGCTGGCCGTCGTCGGCATGGCGGTCAAGGGCTGGCTCGGCGCGCGGGGCGGCTCGTCGAACGCCCACGAGATCGTCGTGCGCCCAATTCCGACCCTACTGGTCGGTACGGTAGGCGGGCTCGTGGTCGGCGTCTCCTCCGTGGGATCGGGTTCGCTGATCATCGTGGCCCTGCTCGTGCTCTATCCGGCGCTCAAGGCCAACCAGCTCGTCGGCACCGACCTGGTGCAGGCCGTGCCCCTGGTCGCGGCGGCCGCGCTCGGCCACCTGATGTTCGGCGACTTCAAGCTGGAGCTCACGCTCTCGCTGCTGATCGGCTCGATCCCCGGCGTCTACCTCGGCGCGCGGATCTCCTCACGCGCCCCGGGCGGGCTGATCAGAGCCCTGCTGGCAATCGTCCTGCTCGCCTCGGCGCTCAAGCTCCTGGACGTCGGCAACGCCGTCACCGTCTGGCTGCTCGTCGCCGCCTGCGCGGTCACCTTCGCCGGCTGGCGGCTGCGCGCCGGCGGCCTGGCCCGGCGCGGCGAGGGGGCCGCGGCCGTCGAGGCTCCCCAGGCGGCGCGGCGTTAGGGCCGCGGCACGCGGGTCGAGCGGAAGTAGCGGTCGCGGGCGAGCTGGGTGAAGGCACGGGCCGCGCCCGGATCGGAGTCGAAGCTCGTGTTGCCGCGCGGCGCCTGCGGCGAGTCGAAGTACAGCAACGCCTTGATCTGCGGATACCGCTTGATCTGTCTCAGCACCGACTCGAAGAAGCGCCGTTTGAAGGCCCGGTCGGCGGGCCGCTCGAAGACCCCCCACTCGGCCACCATGACCGGCTTGCCGGGGAAACGGGCCTGCATCCACCGGTAGAACCCCGGCCAGCGCCCGTACTCCTTGCGGGTCTTGTTCACCAGCCCGTCGAAGTCGCGCACCCGGTCGTCGGCGTACGGGTCCATGGCCACCCAGTCGACCACGTCGTCACCGGGGTAGAGATCCTCGAACCAGGGCTTGGCCGCCCAGTTGGGCGCCCCCATGTACGTCATGACGGTCACGGCGTTCTTCACCCCGCGCTCGCGCAGCCTGAGCACGACGTGCCGGAACATCGCCGCGTAGTCGCCGGCCTGCATGCCCGACCCCGAGCGGGCGTCGACGTCGTTCTCCGGCTCGTGGTGGAGGGTGAGGAAGAACCGTTCGGGGAAGGTGCGCCTGAGGTGGTCGGCCAGGCGGTCGATCCGCCGGTCGAGGGCGCCGTCGGCGATGTCGGCCCAGGTGCGGTCGAGCGACGGCTTCCAGTTGATCATGAGGAGCCGGGGCCGGCCCGGGTCGCGGGCCAGGCCGATCTCCTGCGGGGTCGGGAACAGCTCGCTGCCGCGATGGTAGACGTGCAGCACGTCCGCGCCGGCGCCCATGCGCGACTCGGCCCCGCGCAGCGCCTCGGCCACCGGAGCGCCGGTGAAGACCTCGGGCGCCACGCCCCACCAGGCGCCGCAGGAGGGGATGAGCCTGGCGGTGACCGCGCAGGAGGGCGCGCCGGCCAGCTCGGCCGTGCTGGTGTCGACCCGGGCGGGCGTGCCCTCGGCCGTCGAGCAGGCGGCCAGGAGGGCGAGCACCGCGCAGGTGATTGCGGTTTTCATCGCGAAAGACGCGAAGTGACACTTCATCGCGAAAGACGCGAAATGAGAAAAGCCCCGAAGCTGCAACGCCTTCCAACCCCCTTGTCGACGGACCCCCGCCTATCAAACCTGAACCTTGCCATGCCATTCCTCGAACTTCAGCCAGTGTGCTGGTCTGCCCAGCTCACCGCCCACGACCCGCCACCCGCATTTTCTGGAAATATCCATTTAAAAAGGGGCATCTTCGCGGCCGTACCGGAAAAAATCTTCAGTATTCGACTTGGGTAATATCCGTCCGGCCTATAGTGGGCGCACACTGCGCCGAGTGACGCAGCGTTGCCCATCCGCGACAGCGCGCATCCCCTCCAGGAGACCGTCCCCATGAGCCCGTCGCCGGACTTCCAGGCGCGCCGTCCGGGCGCCGACCTGGACGAGCACCTCTCCCTGCTGCGCAGGCGGTGGCTGCTGCTCGTCGGTTGCGTCGTGGTCGGCGGCACTGCCGGGCTCGCCCTGCTGCGCGCCACCCCGCCGGCCTACACCGCGATCACCCAGGTCCTGGTCACGCCCGTCGACGGTCAAGACCAGGGCAACCAGGTGAGCAACCGGCAGCGCGAGCCGCTCAACCTCGACACCGAGGCCCAGATCGCCCAGTCGGCGGTCGTCTCGGCGCGGGTCGCCCAGGCCCTGCGGATCACCGCGCCGCAGCCCGTCGAGGTCTCCGTCCCGCCCAACTCCGCCGTGTTGTGGATCTCGGTGACCGACGCCGATCCGGTGGCCGCCGCCGCGCAGTCGCGGGCCTACGCCGACGCCTACCTGGCCAACAGGCGCGAGAGCGCGCAGGCCGCGACGGCCGAGCGGCAGCAGGCGGTGCTGGCCAAGCTCAAGCAGGTCAACACCGGCCTCGACGCGGCCATCAAAGAGGTCGGCCGCCTGCCCAAGGGCAGCGCCGAGCACGCCATCGCCACCCAGCGCCAGAGCGTGCTCAACCGGCAGGCCGCCAGCCTGACGCTCAAGTACGACGCGCTGCGCACGATCGCGGTGACCCCCGGCTCGGTCATCAGCGAGGCGCTGCCGCCGACCCGGCCGAGCTCCCCCAGCCTGCCGCTCTACCTCGGCACCGGCCTGATGGCCGGCCTGCTGCTCGGCGCGGCGGCGGCCTACGCCCGCGACCGGCTCGACACCCGGCTGCGCACGGCCGCCGACGTCGAGCGGCTGACCGGGCTGCCCGTGCTGACCGACCTGTCCGCCTCCCGCGAGCACGGCGTGCTGCACGAGCTGGCCTGCGCCGTGGTCGCGGCCTGCCCCGGCCAGCGGCTGCTGGTCCGGTCGCTGCCCGCCGACCTCTACGCCTCCTCGCTGGCCGAGCCGCTGGCCATCAGCGCGCCGCTGTCGGTGCTCGACGGCTCCGACGTCCGCGACCTGGCGCGGGCCGACGCGGCGCTGCTGCTGGTCGGGCTGGGCCGGGTCACTTCGCCGGAGGTGACCGCGGCCGCCCGCCATCTGGAGCGGCACGACGTGCCGGTCGTCGGCGTGGTGACGGCGACCGACGCGGTGCCGGAGTTCGTCCCGCTGCTGGAGCCGCGCGCCCACACCTCGCTCGGCAAGCTCGTCGCCACCGGCGAGCTGGAGGTGAGCCTGGCTGCCGAGACCACGCCCATGCAGTCGTTCCACCACCGGCAGCGCAAGCAGCCGTGACAGGACCAGCCTGGCCGATCGCGGCGCTCCTGCTCGGCTACCCGATCTGGTGGGCGCTGGGGTTCGGCGGCCTGTCGGTGATCGTCCTGGCCGTGCCGATGGCGGTGATCCTGTGGCGGCGCCGGCCGGTCCGGGTCCCCCACGGGTTCGGCCTGTGGCTGCTGCTGCTGGCCGGCTACCTGCTGAGCGCGATGATGCTGGACGAGCTGCCGCCCGGCACGTACGGCGGGTTCAGCGCCGGCCGCCTGATCGGCTGGGCCATGCGCCTGGCCCTGTACGTGTCCGTCCTGGTCATGGTGCTCTACCTGGGCAACCTGACCGAGCGCGAGCTGCCGCAGCTGCGCCTGGTGCGCTGGCTCGGCGTGCTGTTCCTGACGACGGTCGCCGGCGGCCTGCTCGGCGTCCTGGTCCCGCACTTCGCCTTCACCTCGCCGGTCGAGCTGCTGCTGCCCGGCTGGATCAGCGAGAACTCCTTCGTCCAGAACCTCATCCATCCCACGGCCGCCCAGACCCAGAAGGTGCTCGGCTACTCCTCCCCCAGGCCGGAGGCGCCCTTCGAGTGGGCCAACGCGTGGGGCAGCAACGCGTCGGTGCTGCTGATCTGGTTCCTCGTCGGCTGGTGGACGTACGGCGGCCGCCGGCGCCGGATGCTGGCGGTGCTGGTGATCGCCCTGGCCGCGGTCCCGGTCGTGTACTCGCTCAACCGCGGCCTGTGGATCGGGCTCGGGCTGGCCGTGGCGTACCTGATCGTGCGGGTGGCGGGCCGGACCAGGATCGTGCTGTGCGGGGCGGTGGCCGCCGGGCTGGTGGTGTTCGCGCTCAGCCCGCTGGCCTCGGTGTTCGCCCAGCGGCTGGACAAACCGCACTCCAACGACGTCAGGGCCTTCACGATGACCGCCACGGTCGCCGCGGCCCGCCACTCGCCGGTCATCGGCTACGGCAACACCCGCAACTCGCTCGGCAACCACCGCTCGATCACCACGGGCAAGACCCAGTGGTGCGCGGCCTGCGGTCACCCGCCGCTCGGCAGCGACGGGCAGCTCTGGCTGCTGCTGATCACCCAGGGCTTCACCGGGGCCGCCCTCTACGTGGCGTTCTTCCTCGGCGCCATCCGCCGCCACTGGGCCGACCGCTCCCCGATCGGGCTGGCCGGGGTGCTGGTGATGGGTCTCGTGCTGCTCTACATGTTCGTCTACGACGGCCTGGTGACGCCGCTGAGCCTCTATCTCATCTCGTTCGCCCTGCTGTGGAGAAACGCATGAAGGACGCCTCCGCGCGGCTCGGATACCTCCGCGAGACCGTGCGCCTGCTGTTCCCCGGTACCGGGTCGCCGCGGCCGTACTCGGTGCTGCCGCACCGGGTGCTGCCCCGCCGGCTGGCCCCGCGGCGCTGGTGGCACGTGGGGGGCGCGGTCGCCGTGCCGCTGGAGGGGTCCGTGGCGGCCTATCTGGGCGAGGTCTTCGACGCGCCCGTGGAGGTCGTGCTCCACGTGCGTCCGGCGTTGCGGCCCAACCGCAAGCCCGTCCTGGAGGCCCGTACCGGAGGGCGGCTGCTGGCGTACGTGAAGGTCGGCGACAGCCCGCTCGCCCGCGAGCTGGTCGGCCGCGAGGCGGCCGCGCTGCGCGGGCTGGCCGCGGCGCCGCTGAAGACCGTCGTCGTGCCCGACGTGCTGCACCACGGCGAGTGGCGCGGCCTGCCCGTGCTGGCGCTCTCGCCGCTGCCCGTACGGCGCCGCCGGGTGCCCCCGGCCCTGCTGAACGCCGCCATCATGGAGATCGCCGCCACCGGCGGTCCGGTCCCGGCCTGGCACGGCGACCTGTCCCCGTGGAACATCTGCCCCTCCGCCGACGGCCGGCTGCTCGTCTGGGACTGGGAGCGGTACGAGACCGGCGTCCCCTACGGCCTCGACGCCGCCCACCACCTCTTCCAGCGGGCGCTGCGCAGGATGGACCCGCCCACGGCGGCCCGCGCCTGCGTGGCCAGGGCGCCCCGCGAGCTGGCCCCGCTCGGCCTGTCGTCGGCCGAGGCCAGGCGGACGGCGCTGCGCTACCTCATCGTGCTGGCCGACCGGCACGCCGCCGACGGCCACTGCCCGCTCGGCCCGCCCGAGACCTGGCTCAACCCGGCCGTCGACCACGAGGAGCTGCTGCCATGAGGACGATGAAGCGGCCGGTGCTGTCCTTCTCGCGCCTGGCGGGCCGGTTCACGTCGAGCGCGCGGGTGCTGCCGTCGTTCCTGATCGTGGGGGCGCAGCGGTGCGGCACGACCTCGCTCTACCGGGCGCTGGCCCAGCACCCGCTGCTGCTCAAGCCCGTCCTGCACAAGGGCGTCCACTACTTCGACGTCGGCTACCACCGGCCGATGGCCTGGTACCAGGCGCACTTCCCGCTGCGTGCGGGCGCGGCGCTGCTGGCCCACCGGTACGGCGGCCGCACCCAGGCGTTCGAGTCGTCCCCCTATTACCTGTTCCATCCGCTGGCCGGTGAGCGCATCGCCGCCGACCTGCCCGGGGTCAAGCTGATCGTCCTGGTCCGCGACCCGGTCGAGCGGGCCTGCTCGGCCCACGCCCACGAGCTGGCCAGGGGCTTCGAGTCCGAGTCGCACCTCGAATCCGCCCTTGAGCTGGAGGCCGAGCGGCTGGCCGGGGCCGAGGAGAGCCTGCGCGTGTCGCCGTTCTCCGAGCACCACTCCCACCGCCACCACGCCTACCTGGCCCGCGGCCGGTACGCCGACCAGCTCGACCGCCTCGAACCGCTCTTCGGCCGCGACCGGATCCTGGTGCTCGACAGCCACCGGTTCTTCGCCGAGCCCGAGACCGCCTACGACCGCGTGCTGGAGTTCCTGACGGTGCCGCACCTGGGCTATCCGACGTTCGAGCGGCACAACGGCCGGCCGCTGCCCCGGCCCGTGCCCCGGGTGCTGGAACAGGCGCTCAGGGACCATTTCGAGCCCTACGACGCGCGGCTGACGCGCTGGCTGGGCGGTGAGCCGTCGTGGCGCCGGTGATGGTCCGGCGCGGGATCGCCGGGCTGACCGGGGCCGGGGTGAGCGCGCTGGCGCAGTTCCTGGTGGCCGTGGTGGTGACCAGGGCGTTCAGCCCGGCGCAGGCGGGGGCGTTCTTCAGCGTGACGGCCCTGGCCCTGATGGCGGCCGGCATCGCCAAACTGGACGCCGGCAACGGCCTGGTGTACTTCATCGCGCGGGCCAAGACGTACGGCTATCGCGGTATCTCCGGCTATTTCCGGGCGGCCATGGTGCCGTGCGCGCTGGCCGCCTGCGCGGCCGGGGTGCTGCTGGAGCCGCGCATCGGGCTGCTGGCCTGGGCCCTGCCGGTCATCGTGCTCGGCGACATCGCGCTGGCCGCCACCCGCGGGTTCGGCTCGATGCGGCCCACCGTGCTGCTGGACGGCGTGCTGCTGCCCGCCGCGCAGCTCGTGCTCGTCACCTGGGCGGCGCTCGCGCACGCGCCGCAGTGGCTGCCGGCGGCCTGGGCGCTGCCCTTCCTGCCGCTGCTCGTCCTGGCCCTCGCCGACCTACGCGGACGGGCGCCGCGCACGCCGTACCTGCCGGGGACCGGGCGTGACCTGTGGCGGTACACCGCGCCCCGGTCCGCCGCGGGCGCCATCCAGGCGGTGTTCCAGCGGCTGGACATCGTGGTCGTCGCCCTGCTCGGCGGACCGGCCCAGGCCGCGGTCTACACGGCCGCCACCCGGTTCCGGGTCGTCGGGCAGCTCGCCAACCAGGGGCTGGCGCAGGCCGTGCAGGAGCGGCTGGTCCGGGCGCTCGCCGACGGGGAGCTCGGCCGGGCGCGCGAGCTGTACCAGGCCACCACGATCTGGCTGGTGCTGCTGACCTGGCCGGTGTGGCTGGGCTACGCCGTCCTCGCGCCGTGGCTGCTGCGCGTCTTCGGCCCCGCGTACGGCGCCGCCGCCCCCATCGCCCTCGTCCTGGCCGGGACCATGCTGGTGGCCTCCGCCTGCGGCATGGTCGACGTCGTCCTGACCGCCGCCGGCCACACCCTGGCCAGCCTGCTCAACCTGCTGGCCGCGGTCGCCTGCACGGTCGCGCTCGACCTGGCCCTGATCCCCTCCCACGGGGCGTTCGGCGCGGTCGTCGGCTGGTCGGCCGGGGTGATCGTGAAGAACCTGCTGCCGCTGTGGCAGCTCCACCACCGCTACGGCCTGCGCCCGTTCGGCCGCCACACCCTGCCCGCCCTGCGCCCGCGCACCTGGGCGGCGGCCGCGTGAGCGCGCCCGTCCTGGTCACCGGCCTGCCGAGGAGCGGCACGAGCTGGGCCGGCAAGATGCTCACCGCCGGCGGCGGCCTGGTCTACGTCAACGAGCCGCTCAACCCGCAGCACCCGCCCGGCCGCTGCCCCGGCGTGCTGCGGGCCGAGGTCGCCCACCGGTTCCAGTACATCTGCGACGACAACGCCGCCGACTTCCTGCCCGCCTTCCGCGACACGGTCGCGCTGCGCTACCACTGGCTCGCCGAGCTGCGCGCCAACCGCTCCCCCTACGACCTGGCCCGGCTGGCGCGCTACGGCACCGCGTTCGCGTTCGGCCGCCTGGCCGGGCGGCGGGCGCTGCTCGACGACCCGTTCGCGGTGTTGTCGGCGGGCTGGTTCGCCCGGCGGCTGGGGTGCGCGGTCATCGTCCTCGTCCGCGATCCGGTGTCGTTCGTGGCGAGCTGGCGCCGTCTCGGGTGGCGGTTCGACGTCGGCGACCTGCTCGGCCAGCCGCTGCTCGTCCGCGACCATCCCGGGCTGCTGGGCCTGCATCGGCTGCTCGGCTCCGCCGACGACCTGGCCACGACCGCCGCTCTGTGGCGGGCCGCGCGGTCGGTGCTGGCCGCCACGCCCGGCGTCCTGGTCGCCTCGTACGAGTCGCTGGCCGAGGATCCGGTCGCCGGTTTCCGGGGTCTCTACGCCCACGCGGGGCTGCCGTGGTCACCGTCCGCCGAACGCCGGATCGTCCGGGCCTGCACCACGCCGTCCCGCCGGTCGGCGGCGTTCGCCTGGTCGGGGTTGTCCCGTACGGCCTTCCGTCCGATGGACTCCCGTCACGCCCTCGCCACGGCGGCCCGGGGGCTCACCCCGGCGGAGGCGGCCCGGGTCCGGGCCCTCACCGCCTGAGCCTGGTCAGCAGGCAGCCGGCGAGCAGGCGTACCGCGAAGGGGAGGTCGTCCACGAGGTAGCGCCGCGCCAGCCGGCCGGGCTCGCTCATCAGCCGGAACGCCCACTCCAGCCCGGCCCGCCGCATCCAGCGCGGCGCCCGCTGGACCGTGCCGGCGGCGAAGGCGATGGCCGCCCCGCAGCCCACGAACCACGCCTGCGGCAGCTCCTCGCGCAGCTCGGCGATGAGCAGGTCCTGCCGGGGGAAGCCCAGCCCGACGAACACCAGGCGGGGCCGCGCCGCGACCACCCGGCGCCGCACCCGCTCCCTTCCCTCCGCCGTGTCGTCGAAGCGGTACGGCGGCGCGTGCACCCCCGCCACCTTCAGCCCGGGACGGCAGCTCCTGAGCTCGTCGGCGGCCAGCTCGGCCACCCCCGGAGGCCCGCCGAGCAGGTAGACCGGCCAGTTGCGGGCCGCGGCCACCTCGCTGAGCGACCAGATCAGGTCGGCGCCGGTGACCCGTTCGGGCAGCGGGGTGCCGAGCAGCCTGGCCGCCCACACCAGCGGCATGCCGTCGGCCACCACGATCTCGGCCGAGCCCACGAGCTCCTGGAGGGCGGGGTCGCGGGCGACGGCCCGGCAGATGTCGACGTTGGGCGTCACGATGCGGCCGCCCCGTCCGGCCGCGGCCTCGGCCGCCACCCAGCGCACCACGTCGGCCTCGGTGACGACGTCCAGCCCGACGCCACCGACCCGCACGCGCTCCCCGGCACGTCCTCGACGCCCGGCCTCGGCGGGCCCACGACCCGCCGGGCGCTCGGACGGGAGGGTGCGCGCAGCCCCCGGCTCGGCGCCACGGCCTCGGCCGACCACGGGCGACCCGGCGGCGCGGGCCCGCGCGGCCTCGGCGGCATGCCCGGCCCCCGACGCGTACGTCCGGGCGGACGCGGCCTCGGCGGCATGGCCGCGGGCGGGCGGGGAGTCGGAAGCGGGGCTCGGGGTGGACGGGCGCTGCCCGGGGACGGCGGGGATGCGGGTCCTGGGCGGGGTCATATGCCGTGCCCCCGCCCGTGCAGCAGCCCGAGCACGGTCGCGGCCGGGACGATCCCCGCCGCGACGGCCAGCGCGATCGGCGCCCGCGGCTCACCTGGCCGCGCACCGAACGCGCGCACCGCCCACCGCACCGCCACGCGCCGCCGCCCGAGCGCCGCGTACGCGAAGGCGAGCTGGCCGTAGACCCGCGCCGCGCCGCGCCGGTCGGCCGCCAGCTCGGGATGGCGGTCGAGCATCCAGTCGAGCCCGGCGATCCGGTCCGCCCAGCGGGCCGCGTAGTAGGACGAACCACCCCACCGCACGCGGACGAGCGGCCGGTCGACGTGCGTGATCGGCCGCCGCCGGGCCGCGCGCAGGGCGAGGTCCCAGTCCTCGTTCTGGCCCCCGGGGGCGCTCTCGTCGGCCCACAGGGCCCCGCGCCGGAACAGGAACGTCGAGGAGTGCACCATCACCATGCGCGACCGCAGGAGGTCGGCCGCGGTCACCGTGTCGGCGCCCGCGAGCCTCGCCACCCGGCGCCCCCCGTGTTCGACCTCGATGGCGCAGCTCGCGAACTCGCCCCCGGTCACGCCCAGCGCCCGCGCCTGGGCGGCGAGCTTGCCCGGCAGCCACAGGTCGTCGTCGTCGCAGAAGGCGACGAGATCGGTGTCGAGGGCCGCGATGCCGGTGTTGCGCGCCCCCGGCAGCCCAGGGGCACGCCGGTTGGCCAGGACGGGCACGCCCAGCTCCGCCCCCGGGCGCCCGCGCCCGCCGTCGTCGACCACGACCACGGCCAGCCGCCCCGGATAGTCCTGGGCCAGCACCGCCGCCACGGCCTCGCGCAGCAGCTCGGGCCGGTCGCCGCGGGTCGGGATCACCACCCCCACGGACGGCGGCGCGCTCACGCGGCGACCTCCCGGTAGCCGTACCGGACGCGGAGGGGCCAGGTGAGCGCGGCGACCAGCCGCCGGTCCCGGACGGGCAGCCCCGCACGCCACGAGTCGTCGCACCGCAGCCGGATCCCCCCGACCTGGAACCGCATCGGATTGCCGGACGCGGTGTGCGCCGGCCCGAGCCGCGCCGTCGTGCCCTCCAGGAACGGCAGGCCGGGCACGTCGAGCCCGAGGAAGCCGGCCAGCGCGGTCAGCGTGGGCTCCGGGTCGGCGACCAGGTCCTCGTAGCGCACCCGGGTCACGCGGGCCCCCTGGCGGGCCAGGAGCTCAAGACCGGCGTTCTGGGCCGTCCAGTGGAGGGACGTGCGCAGCGGCCCCCAGCGGGTCATGGGACGCCCGTCCTCGGGCCGCTCGACGGTCCTGCGCCAGGAGTGGGCCACCGCCCGCGGATCCCGGACGACGTGCACGACGCGGACGTCCATGCCGGCCGCGACCAGGCAGTGGGCGAGGGAGGCGTGCTTGCTGGAGTCGATCACGACGGGCGCGCCGGTCGCCTCGTAGACCCTCCGGTAGGCCCGCGCGTACTCGGCCAGGTCGGGATGCGCGATGCGCCCCATCCGGTGGGTGCGATCGACCCGCTGCCGCAACGCGAGCACCCGCTCAGCCACCGACGGCCGCCATCCGCCGAACGCCGCCCGGCCCACCTGCCGCCAGAAGTCGCAGGCGGCGAAGGCGGCGCCGCAGCCGCACGGCTCTCCGGCCAGCACGCCCCTCGACCACAGGTGGACCACCTCGCCGAGCGCCACGACGCCGGGCAGCTCGGCGAGCAGCCGCTCCAGCAGAGTGGTGCCACTACGGCCGAGGCCACCGAGGAAGATCACTCGGGTGGCGGATGCGCGGTCGGTCACAGGGGGAGGGCCTTCACACGTCGCCAACACGGAACGCGACGACCCTAGCGCGGAGGGTAATCAGATGGTCAGGAAACCCCGCAAAGATCTACCGAAACGGCGAACGGCCCGGCGTGGTGTCGCCGGGCCGTTCTGGGACGCTCAGCTGGCGTCGATGATCATGCCGGCGCCGACCGTGCCGTTGGTGGCCTCGTCCACGAGGATGAAGCCGCCGGTCAGCCGGTTGCGGGCGTAGTCGTCGACGAACAGCGGCTGGGTGACCCGCAGCGAGACCCGGCCGATCTCGTTCAGGCCGAGGGCGGTGGCCTCCTCGTCCCGGTGCAACGTGTTGACGTCGAGCCGGTAGTGCAGGTCGCGCACCAGCGCCCGCGCCGTGCGGGTGGTGTGCTTGATCGTCAGCTTGGTGCGCGGGGTCAGCTTGAGGCCGTCGGCCATCCAGCAGACCATGGCCTCCAGCTCCTGGGCCGCGTGCGGCTGGTTGTTGGGCCTGGCGATCATGTCGCCGCGCGAGATGTCGAGGTCGTCCTCGAAGCGCAGCGTGACCGACATGGGCGGGAACGCCTCCTCCACCGGCCCGTCGAACGTGTCGATCGAGGCGATCCGCGTGCTCAGCCCGGACGGCAGGTGGGTCACCTCGTCGCCCGGCTTGAGCACCCCGCCCGCGACCTGGCCCGCGTAGCCGCGGTAGTCGTGGAAGGCGTGGTCGGTGGCCTTCTGCGGACGGATCACGTACTGGACGGGGAAGCGCACGTCGACCAGGTTGCGGTCGGAGGCGATGTGCACGTTCTCCAGGTGGTGGAGCAGGGACGTGCCGAGGTACCAGGGCATGTTCTCCGAACGCGAGACGACGTTGTCGCCGTTGAGCGCGGAGATCGGGATGAACGTCAGGTCGCTCACGTTGAGCTTGGAGGCGAAGGAGGTGAACTCCTCCCGGATCTCCTCGAACCGCTCCTGCGAGTAGTCGACCAGGTCCATCTTGTTCACGGCCAGCACCAGGTGCGGCACGCGCAGCAGCGAGGTCAGGAACGCGTGCCGGCGCGACTGCTCCAGCACGCCCTTGCGGGCGTCGATGAGGATGATCGCCAGGTCGGCCGTGGAGGCGCCGGTGACCATGTTCCTGGTGTACTGGATGTGGCCGGGCGTGTCGGCGATGATGAACTTGCGCTTGGGCGTGGCGAAGTAGCGGTAGGCCACGTCGATCGTGATGCCCTGCTCGCGCTCGGCCCGCAGGCCGTCGGTCAGCAGCGACAGGTCGGTGTACTCGGTGCCGCGGTCGCGGGAGGTGCGCTCGACCGCTTCGAGCTGGTCCTCGAAGATGGCCTTGGAGTCGAAGAGCAACCGTCCGATGAGGGTGGACTTGCCGTCGTCGACGCTTCCCGCGGTGGCAAAGCGGAGAATGTCCATCAGAAGTAGCCCTCTCGCTTGCGGTCCTCCATGGCGGCCTCGGACGAGCGGTCGTCGGCCCTGGTGGCCCCCCGCTCGGTGATCCGGGTGGCCGCGATCTCCTCGATGATCTCCTCGACCGTGGCGGCCGTGGACTGCACGGCGCCCGTGCAGGTCATGTCGCCGACCGTGCGGTAGCGCACGACGGCCTCGAAGAGCGGCTCGTCGTCGCCGCGGGACACGACGTCGGAGTCGGGCAGCAGCATGCCGTCGCGCTCGAACACCTTGCGGGTGTGCGAGAAGTAGATCGAGGGGATCTCGATGCCCTCACGCCGGATGTAGTCCCAGATGTCGAGCTCGGTCCAGTTGGACAGCGGGAAGACCCGGATGTGCTCGCCCTTGCGGATGCGGGAGTTGTAGAGGTTCCACAGCTCGGGGCGCTGGTTCTTCGGGTCCCACTGGCCGAAGTCGTCGCGGAAGGAGAACACGCGCTCCTTGGCGCGGGCCTTCTCCTCGTCGCGCCTGGCGCCGCCGAAGACGGCGTCGAACTCGTGCTCCTCGATCGCGTCGAGCAGCGTGGTGGTCTGCAGGCGGTTGCGCGAGGCGCGCCGGCCGGTCTCCTCGACCACCCGGCCGCTGTCGATCGACTCCTGCACGCTGGCCACGATCAGGCGCGCGCCCAGCTCCTCGGAACGGCGGTCGCGGAACTCGATGACCTCGTCGAAGTTGTGCCCGGTGTCGACGTGCATCAGCGGGAACGGGATGGCCGCGGGCCAGAACGCCTTCTCCGCGATGCGGAGCATGACGATCGAGTCCTTGCCGCCGGAGAAGAGCAGACACGGCCGCTCGAACTCCGCCGCCACCTCGCGCATGATGTGAATGGCCTCGGCTTCGAGTACGTCGAGCTGCGACGTCGTGTAGTCGCGCTGGAGCATGGGCGCTTCCTCCGGCGGTTAGCGGTGCAGGTCCCGAATTCCGGCGAGCAGGGATGTCGCCAGCTCCGGTAGGGAAACCAGGATATCCGGTAGTGACGGGTCGGCTTGGTTGTAGGTCAGCTCCGAGCCGTCGACGCGGCTGGCGAACGCCCCGGCCGCCTGCGCGACGGCCACGGGGGCCGCGGAGTCCCACTCGTACTGGCCGCCGGCGTGCACGTACGCCTCGACCTCGCCGGTGAGCACCGCGGAGATCTTCGCCCCCGCCGAGCCGATCGGCACCAGGTCGGCCCCCAGCAGGTAGGCCAGCTTCTGGACGAACTCCGGCGGACGGGTGCGGCTCACCGCGATGCGGAAGCGGCCCTTCTCGAAGGCCGGCAGGGCGGGCGGCTCGGCGGTGGTCAGCGTACGGCCCTGCGCGGGCAGCGCCACGGCGCCCGCGGTCAGCTTGCCGCGCTCCCACAGCGCGACGTGCACCGCCCAGTCGGACCGGCCCTCCTCGGAGAACTCGCGCGTGCCGTCGAGGGGATCGACGATCCACACGCGCTCGGCGCCCAGCCGGCGCGGGTCGAGCCGCTCCTCGCGGGTGGCCTCCTCGGACAGGACACTGTCACTGGGACGCAACCGTGCCAGCGCCTCCATGAGGAACACGTGCGCGGCCCGGTCGCCCTCCGCGCGCAGCGCCGCGGAGTCGCCGAACCCGGTGCGCTCGCGGACCTGCAGCAGCCTCTCGCCCGCCTCCGTCGCCAGGTCGCCGGCCACGGCGTGGTCGTCGCGAATCGTCATCAATATGCTCCTTGCCCGCGGGCGACGGCCGACCAAGTCTTCCACAGGATCTGCAGGTCCAGCGTGAGGGACCAGTTCTCCACGTAACGCAGGTCAAGACGGACGGATTCCTCCCACGATAGGTCAGATCGTCCGCTCACTTGCCACAGCCCGGTCAGCCCCGGACGCACCAGAAGCCGTCTGCGCACGTCGTCACCGTAGCGCGCCACCTCCTCCGGAAGGGGCGGACGGGGGCCGACGAGCGACATGTGTCCGAGCAGCACGTTGATGAGCTGGGGCAGCTCGTCGAGGGAGTGGCGGCGCATCAGCGTGCCGAGCGGCGTCACGCGCGGATCGTTGCGGATCTTGAACAGCACGCCGTCGTGGTCGCTGACGAGAGTGATCTTCTGCTGCTCCGAGCCGCGCCGCATGGTACGGAACTTCAGGATCGTGAACGGCCTGCCGTCCTTGCCGATGCGGGTCTGGCGGAACAGCGCGGGCCCCGGGCTCGTGCCGCGCACGGCCACGGCCAGGGCCGCCAGCAGCGGCGACAGCAGCACCAGCAGCGCGGCGGCGACGACGCGGTCGAAGACGTTCTTGACCAGTTGCCGGGCGCCGGTCAGCTCGGGGTGCTCGACGTGCAGCAGCGGCAGCCCGGCGGCCGGCCGGATCATCGTGCGCGGGCCGGCGACGTCCATCAGGGCGGGGGCGACGACCAGCTCGGTGTGGGTGCGCTCCAGCCGCCAGGCCAGCCGGCGCAGCGCGTCGCCGTCCATCTCGGGGCAGGCCAGCACCGCCACGGTGTCGGCGCGCATCTGGTCGACGACCAGCGGCACGTCGCCGAAGTCGCCCGCGACGGGCACCTCGGTCAGCACCCCGGGCGGCTCGCCGTAGGGCAGGCAGGCGGCCACGACGTCCATGCCGTGGTGGCGCTCCCTGCGGAAGAGGTGGACCAGCTCGGCGACCGAGGCCGGATGGCCGACCGCGACCACCCGGCGCATGCAGGCCCCGGCCGCCCTGCGCCGGTTGAGCGAGCGCCGCAGCAGGTAGCGGGCGACCAGCGTGAGCAGCGTGACCAGGGGCAGCGCGAGCACGACGTAGCCGCGGGCGACGTCGGTCTTGGTGACGTACGAGCCGATCGCGGTGGCCGCGGTCAGCGCCACGCCGGCGTGCACGACGCGGCGGAACTCCTCGGAGCCGACGCCGATCATGCGGGGCTCGTAGGCCCGGTTGAGCGCGACCGCGCAGATCCACACCCACGGCAGCGCCACGCTGACCAGCAGGTACGGCAGCACGTAAGGGGTGAACCCGCCGAACCTGCCGCAGAAGGCGGCGGCGGACCCGATGCCCGCCCCGCACAGATCGCCCACCACGGCACGGAACCGGTAGGAACGCATCCACGCCGGAGTCACCGGGCTGACCCGCCACGAGAGGGCCTCGCCGGACTTCACGGGCTCTCCTGCCTCACTCCGTGAGGCGGCCTCGGTCGCCAAATGCCGTCTTCCCCCGCTCCGCTCCCGCCGTCGCTCCGGGCGGTGGCACGCCTCTGTGTGCCCGTTCCCGAACGGACAGTCACCGATGCTAGCCGCGCGTGCGGCGCGACAGGCGGCGAACGGTTCTATGCGGCGATCAGCGCGGAGGGCCGGAAATGTGGAGATCAGCCCGGTGGAAGTCGTTCTGGGTGGCTTCCAGGCCACGGGCCATGAGCGACTCGACGACGTCGGCGCCGCGGTCGACGAGGAAGGGCAGATCCTTGCGCTCGACGGTGGCGAAGTCGCGGAGCACGAAGGTGGCCGGGTCCATGCGGCCGGGCGGCCGGCCGATGCCGAAGCGCACCCTCAGGTAGTCGCGGGTGGCGAGGACCTTGGTGATGGACTTGAGCCCGTTGTGGCCGTTGTCGCCGCCGCCGAGCTTGGCCCGCAGCGCGCCGTAGGGGACGTCGAGCTCGTCGTGGACGACGATCAGCCGGTCGGGGCCGATCTTGTAGAAGTCGGCGAGCGCCTTGACCGGCCCGCCCGACAGGTTCATGTACGTCAGCGGCTTGGCCAGCACGGCCGCCCGCGTCTCCAGCACCTCGGACCTGCTCTTGTGCGCCTTGAAGCGCCCGCCGGCCCGCGCGGCCAGCTCGTCGAGCACCATGAAGCCCGCGTTGTGCCTGTTACCCGCGTATTCGGGCCCCGGATTGCCCAGTCCGACGATCAGCCAGCGGTCCATGTGCGCTCCCCTTACAGCGGAACGGGGGCGGCCTCGCGCCACCCCCGTTTTCGCGGTACGTGCTTACTCGGCGGCGGCCTCGGCGCTCTCGCCCTCGCCCTCGGCCTCGGCGGTCTCGCCCTCGGCGGCCTCCGCGGCCTCGGCGGCGGGCTCCTCGGTCGGCTTGGCGATGACGTGGAGGACCACGGCCTCGGGGTCGGCGGCCAGCGTGGCGCCCGACGGCAGGTCGAGCTGCGCGGCGGTGATCACGGTGCCGACCTCCATGCCCTCGACGTCGACCTCGACGCCGGTCGGGATGTGGGTGGCCTCGGCCTCGACGGCCACCGAGACGAGCTGCTGGTCGAGCAGGCCCTCGGAGTTGACGTCGCCGGTGGTGGTGACCGGGATCTCGACGGTGACCTTCTCGCCGCGCTTGACCAGGAGCAGGTCGACGTGCTCGACGAAGCCCTTGATCGGGTCGCGCTGCACGCCCTTGGGCAGGGCCAGCTCGTCGACGCCGTCACCCTGGAGGCGGATCAGCACGTTGGGCGTGCGGAGGGCCAGCAGCACCTCGTGACCGGGCAGGGTCAGGTGCTTGGGGTCGATGCCGTGCCCGTAGAGGACGGCGGGCACCTTGTCGGCGCGGCGGATCTTACGGGCGGCGCCCTTGCCGAACACCGTGCGCGGCTCGGCGGCGATACGTACTTCAGACATGACATCTCCTAGGGATGCAGAGATCGGATTGTGGCGCGCTCCCCCTCACCCGCCCTAGCGGAAGGCGTTACGAGCGCAACCCGTACAGCTTACTCGCTCAGGTGTCGCCCTCGAACAGGCTCGTGACGGAGCCGTCGGTGAAGACCTCGGTGACGGCGCGGGCGATGAGCGGCGCGATCGAGAGCACCGTCAGCTTGTCGAACCGCTTGGCCTCCGACAGCGGCAGCGTGTTGGTCACGATGACCTCGGAGATGCGCGAGTTCTTCAGCCGGTCGACGGCGGGGTCGGAGAAGACCGCGTGGGTGGCGGCGACGATGACGTTGGTCGCGCCCTGCTCGTAGAGGGCGTCGGCGGCCTTGCAGATCGTGCCGGCGGTGTCGATCATGTCGTCGATCAGCACGCAGGTGCGGCCGCTGACCTTGCCGACGACCTCGCTGACCTTCACGGAGTTGGCCACGTCGAGGTCGCGGCGCTTGTGGATGAAGGCCAGGGGCGTGCCGAGGGTGTCGGCCCAGCGCTCGGACAGGCGGACGCGGCCGGTGTCGGGCGAGACGACGGTCGTGTTCTCCAGGTCGAGCTTGTTCTTCAGGTAGCTCTCCAGGACCGGCATCGCGAACAGGTGGTCGACGGGACCGTCGAAGAAGCCCTGGATCTGCGAGGTGTGCAGGTCGATCGACATGAGCCGGTCGGCGCCGGCGGTCTTGAACAGGTCGGCCATCAGCCGGGCCGTGATGGGCTCGCGGCCGCGGCCCTTCTTGTCCTGGCGGGCGTAGCCGAAGAACGGCATGACCACGGTGATGCGCTTGGCCGAGGCCCGCTTGAGCGCGTCGACCATGATGAGCTGTTCCATGATCCACTTGTTGATGGGACCGGTGTGGCTCTGGATCACGAACGCGTCGCAGCCGCGGACGGACTCCAGGTAACGGGCGTAGATCTCGCCGTTGGCGAAGTCGATCAGTTTGGTGGGGGTGAGTGAGACGCCGACGTGCTCGGCGACCTCTTCGGCCAGCTCTGGATAGGCCCGGCCGGAGAAGAGCATGAGGTTCTTCTCGCCCGGCTGTTTGATGCTGGTCACTGTTCGTTCTCCTGCTGTGCTCGCTCGGCCAGCGCCCGTTCGGCGGCGGCGGCCGACTTGGTGCCCGCGCGCTTGCGCAGGACCCATTTCTCGATGTTGCGCTGTCGCGCCCTGGCCACGCCCATCGCCCCTGGGGGTACGTCGCTGACGATCACGGACCCGGCCGCGGTGTTGGCGCCTTCGCCGATCGTCACGGGGGCGATGAGCATGGTGTCGCAGCCGACGAACGCGCCGTCGCCCACGGTGGTGTGGTGTTTGTCGACCCCGTCGTAGTTGACGAAGACGGTGGAGGCGCCGATGTTGACGTCCTCCCCGATGGTGGCGTCGCCGGCGTAGGTGAGGTGGGGCACCTTGGAGCGCTCGCCGACCTTGGTGTTCTTCATCTCGACGAACGTGCCCGCCTTCGACCTGCGGCTGAGCACGGTGCCGGGGCGCAGGTAGGCGTAGGGGCCGACGTTGGCCTCGGGGCCGATCTCGGCGTCGTCGCAGACCGCGTTGCGCACTACGGCGCGCTCGCCGACGCGGGTGTCGGTCAGCGTGGTGGCCGGGCCGACCTCGGCTCCGGCGCCGATGACCGTGCGGCCGTGGAGCTGGGTGCCGGGGTGGACGACGGCGTCGGGCCCGATCTCGACGCCCACGTCGACCCACGTGGTGGCCGGGTCGACGACGGTGACGCCGGCGCGCATGTGCTGCTCCAGCAGCCGCTGGTTGAGCACCTTGCGGGCGAAGGCGAGCTGGACGCGGTCGTTGACGCCCTCGACCTCGACGTAGTCGGCGGCCACGCAGGCGCCGACCCGGTGGCCGTCGCCGCGCAGGATGCCGAGGACGTCGGTGAGGTACTCCTCGCCCTGGGCGTTGTCGGTGGACACGCGCTTGACGGCGTCGGCGAGCAGCAGGCCGTCGAAGGCGTAGATGCCGGAGTTCATCTCCTTGATCGCGCGCTGCTCGTCGTCGGCGTCCTTCTCCTCGACGATCTCCAGCACGGCGCCGGAGGGGTCGCGGACGATCCGGCCGTAGCCGGTCGGGTCGGGCACCTCGGCCGTCAGCACGGTGACCGCGTTGCCGTCGGCGGCGTGCTTGGCCAGCAGCGTGGCGAGCGTGCGGGCCTGCATGAGCGGCACGTCGCCGTAGGTGACCAGGATCGTGCCGGCGATCGTGCCGACCTCTTCGAGCACGGTGCGGACGGCGTGGCCGGTGCCGCGCTGCTCACGCTGGACGACGGCGCGCGCGTCGGGGCTGGTGGCGGCCAGATGGCCGCCGACCTGTTCGAGCGCGTGGCCGATGACCACGATGAGCCGCTCGGGATCGAGGTCGCGGGCGGCGGCGAGCATGTGGTCGACCAGCGCGCGGCCGCACAGCTCGTGGAGGACTTTCGGGGTCTGGCTCTTCATCCGGGTGCCCTCGCCCGCGGCGAGGACGATGACGGCTGCCGGGCGCGGCACACTCACGGACTGAGGCTCCCTGTGACTGGACGGATCAGGGTCGTCGGCGCGGCTACCGCGCCGCAACCCTCCCGACACCGTGAGGATACCTGCCCGGTTCGGAACTCTCTCGCGCGGGGAGTCGCGGGATGGCTGTCAAGGCTCCCGGAAGAGGACTCGAACCCCTACAAAGTGGACCAAAACCACTTGTCCTGCCGATTAGACGATCCGGGACGGACCGGACGCCGTGGCGTCCGACACACAGCCCTACGATACCGAGCCCGCACGGGCGTATGCGCCCCCAATTCTCTCGCACATCTCCAGTGCCGCGAATACCGGGGACACGCGGGGGTAGTCGGCGCGCTGGCCATATAACAGACCACCCCAAAAGCCGCAAGCCACGAAACCCACTCACCTGGGCGCGCCGGCCGTCAGCTAAGTGACATCCACACTTAGGGCTTCCTTACTTACGATGGCGTAGGTTACGGTGGCGTAGCCTGGACATTCATCCTCATACATGTCGTTGGAGGTAGCCCATGACCGTTCTCGCCGAGCGTTCCTCCCCCGCCCCGAAGCCCGACTTCGAAGAAGAACCGAAGTCCAGGGCAGAGATCATCACGTTCGCACTCGTGGTCGGACTGCCCTTGGTCGCGCTCGCGGCGGCGGTCCCGCTGGCCTGGGGATGGGGACTCGGCTGGACGGACATCGTCATCGCCTTCGTCTTCTACGTCGTCTCCGGGCTCGGCGTCACCGTCGGGCTCCACCGCTACTTCACGCACGGCTCGTTCAAGGCCAAGCGGCCGCTGAAGATCGCGATGGGCATCGCGGGCAGCCTGTCGCTGGAGATGTCCGTGCTGGACTGGGTGGCCACGCACCGCAAGCACCACAAGTTCTCCGACAAGGAGGGCGACCCGCACTCGCCGTGGCGCTTCGGCCCCGGCTTCAGGTCGATGTCCAAGGGCCTGCTGTACGCCCACATGGGCTGGCTGTTCGAGAGCGAGCGCACCAACCGCGAGAAGTACGCCCCCGACCTGTGCAAGGACGAGGACATCCAGAAGCTGCACAAGTGGTTCCCCACGCTGGCCCTCGTCTCCGTCCTGCTGCCCGGCGTGCTCGGCCTGCTGCTGACCTGGTCCTGGCAGGGCGGCCTGACCGCGCTGTTCTGGGGCTCGCTGATCCGCATCGGCCTGCTGCACCACGTGACCTGGTCGATCAACTCGATCTGCCACGTCTTCGGTGAGGAGTCCTTCCAGACGCGTGACAAGTCGCGCAACGTCTGGTGGCTGGCCATCCCGTCGTTCGGCGAGTCCTGGCACAACCTGCACCACTCCGACCCCACCTGCGCCCGGCACGGCGCGCTCAAGGGCCAGATCGACCTCAGCGCCGGCCTGATCCGCCTGTTCGAACGGGCGGGCTGGGTGTACGACGTGCGCTGGCCGACGCCAGAACGCCTGGCGGCGAAGCGCATTGCCTGACGAGAATCAGCCGATGAACGGCCATTCGTCCGTGGCCGTCATTATGGAACCCGTGACGGAACCCCGATCTCGCAGGCGCATGTCCGGTAGAGAGCGCAGAGAGCAGCTGATCCGGATCAGCCGCACGCTGTTCGCCGAGAAGGGGTTCGACGGGACCTCTATAGAGGAGATAGCCGCCACCGCGCAGGTGTCGAAGCCTGTGGTGTACGAGCATTTCGGCGGCAAGGAAGGCGTCTACGCGGTCGTCGTCGACCGCGAGATGCAGAAGCTGCTGGGCATGATCACCTCGGCCCTCGCCGCCTCCCACTCCCTCATCAAGCTGGAGCGGGCCGCCCTGGCCCTGCTCCAGTACATCGAGGAGAGCAGCGAGGGCTTCCGCATCCTGGTGCGCGACTCGCACGCGGCCTCGGGCACGGGCACGTTCGCCAGCCTGATCAGCGAGATCGCCAGCCAGGTCGAGGACGTCCTGGCCGACGAGTTCGCCGGCCGCGGCTACGACCCCAAGCTCGCCCCGATGTACGCCCAGATGCTGGTCGGCATGGTCGCGCTGACCGGCCAGTGGTGGCTGGACGTGCGCAAGCCGGGCCGCGAGGAGGTCGCCGCGCACCTGGTGAACCTGGCCTGGAACGGACTGACCGGGCTCAACCCGAGCCCGGTCATCTCGGTGGCCACCCGCAACCAGGCCGCAGCCGCCGCCAAACCGCGCGTCAGCGACAAGGATCTGCGCGAGTTCGAGAAGGCCCGCGAGAAGGAGCTCAAGGAAGCCGAGAAGCTTCGCCAGCGAGAGTTGCGTGACGCGGAGAAAGCCCGGGTACGAGAGTTGAAGGAGCGCGAGCGGCTGCTGAAGGAGGCGGAGAAGGCCCGCGAGCGCGAGGAGAAGATCCGTCAGCGGGAGGCCAGGCTCGCCGAGCGCGCCGCACGCCTGGAGCAGGCCGAACAGCCAGAGTGAGTTCGTTGCGGCTACGTTAACGTTCCGTTCAACCAATCGGGGCAATATAGGCCATATGTCCGCGGAACCGCTGCAATCGGGAAACGACCTGCCCCTGCCACAGGAGCGGTTCCTCAACCGCGAGGAAAGCTGGCTCCAGTTCAACGAGCGCGTCCTCGAACTGGCCGAGGACCCGTCGATCCCGCTGCTCGAACGGGTGCGCTTCCTGGCCATCTTCGCCAGCAACCTGGACGAGTTCTTCCGCGTACGGGTGGCCGGCCTCAAGCGGCGCATGGCCACAGGGCTGCTGCTGCGCACCAAGAGCGGGCTGAAGCCGCGCGAGGAGCTGGCCCGGATCGCCACGATCGCCGACTCCCTGGCCAAGCGGCACGCCGCCGCCTTCCACGACCGCGTCTGCCCCCAGCTCGCGACCGAGGGCATCGAGATCGTCCGGTGGGACGACCTGGGCCGCGAGGAGCGCACGGAGCTGCGCAAGCTGTTCAGGGAGCGGATCAGGCCGGTGCTGACGCCGCTGGCGGTCGACCCGGCGCACCCGTTCCCCTACATCTCCGGGCTCAGCCTCAACCTGGCCGTGCTGGTGCGCAACCCGATCACCGACCACACCGTCTTCGCGCGGGTGAAGGTGCCCTCGCAGCTCCCCCGGTTCGTGCCGGCGTCCAAGGACCGGTTCGTGCCGCTGGAGGACGTCATCGCGGCGCACCTCGGCCAGCTGTTCAAGGGCATGGAGATCCTCCAGCACCACGTCTTCCGCGTCACCAGGAACGAAGACCTCGACGTCGACGAGGACGTCACCGAGAACCTCATGCAGGCGCTGGAGAAGGAGCTGCTCAAGCGGCGGTTCGGGCCGCCCGTGCGGCTGGAGGTCGAGGAGACGATCACGCCGGAGGTGCTGGCCCCGCTCATCGAGGAGCTGGAGCTGGCTCCGCACGAGATCTACCGGCTGCCCGGCCCGCTCGACCTGACCGGCCTGCACGCCATCGCCGACCTCGACCGCGGCGAGCTGAGCTTCCGCCCGTTCGTGCCGGCCGAGGTGATCAACGCCGAGGACGACCTCTTCTCCACCCTGCGCGAGCGCGACGTGCTGCTGCACCACCCGTACGACTCGTTCGCGACCAGCGTGCAGCGTTTCATCGAGGTGGCCGCGGCCGACCCGCGGGTGCTGGCGATCAAGCAGACCCTCTACCGGACCAGCGGCGAGTCCCCCATCGTCGACGCGCTGATCGACGCGGCCGAGGCGGGCAAGCAGGTCGTCGTGGTCGTGGAGATCAAGGCCCGTTTCGACGAGCACGCCAACATCTCCTGGGCCAGGAAGCTGGAGCGGGCGGGCTGCCACGTGGTCTACGGCGTGGTCGGCCTGAAGACCCACTGCAAGCTGGCCCTCGTCGTACGGCAGGAGCCCTCGGGCGAGCTGCGCCGCTACTGCCACATCGGCACCGGCAACTACAACCCCAAGACGGCCCGCCAGTACGAGGACTTCGGCCTGCTCACCGCCGACCCGCTGGTGGGCGAGGACGTCACCGACCTGTTCATCCACCTGACCGGCTACTCCAACCACTCGGCCTACCGCCGGCTGCTGGTCGCGCCGCACTCGATGCGCAGCGGCCTGCTGGCCAGGATCGACCGGGAGATCGCCCACCAGCAGGCGGGCCGCCCGGCGCGGATCAGGATCAAGACGAACTCGCTGGTGGACGAGCCGATCATCGACGCGCTCTACCGGGCGTCCAGGGCGGGGGTGCCGGTGGACCTGTGGGTGCGCGGAATCTGCATCCTTCGCCCCGGAATCCCCAATTTGTCCGAAAATATCCGCGTAAGGTCGGTTTTGGGGCGCTTTTTGGAGCACTCCCGCGTGTACGAGTTCGGCCTCGGCAGGCGTCCCGAGGTGTGGATCGGCAGCGCCGACCTGATGCGCAGGAACCTCGACCGCCGGGTCGAGGCCCTGGTCAAGGTGACCTCCCAGCAGCACAAGGCGTACCTGATCGAGCTGATGGACCTGGCCATGGCCGACACCACGAACGCGTGGTGGCTCAACTCCGACGGCACCTGGATCCGCCACCAGGGCGAGGACCTGCAGAGCCATCTCGTGGGCACCAGGCGATGGAGGACCGTTGACGACTGACCTGCTCCGGGCCGCCGGAGCCGTGGTCTGGAGGGGCGCGGAGAGCAGCCCCGAGGTGGCGGTGATCCACCGCCCGCGCTACGACGACTGGACCTTCCCCAAGGGCAAGCTGGAGAGCGGCGAGCACGTCATCGCCGCCGCCCTGCGCGAGGTCGCCGAGGAGACCGGCCTGACGGCCGTCCTGGGCCGGGCCCTGCCGCCGATCCACTACCTCAGCGGCGGCCGGCTCAAGCGCGTCGACTACTGGACGGCGCGGGTCGCCTCCGACGCCGGCTTCGAGCCGGGGGACGAGGTCGACGGGCTGCGCTGGCTGCCCGTCGACCGGGCTCGCGAGCTGCTGACCTACGAGTGGGACGCCGGGCTGCTGCGCGCCCTGGCCGCCGCGCCGCTCGCGACCGTGCCGCTGGTGCTCGTCCGGCACGCCACGGCCGGGTCCAGGAGCCGGTGGGACGGCGACGACGCGCTGCGCCCGCTGGACGACCACGGCGGCTCCCAGGCCGCCGCCCTGGCCACCGCGCTGCCCGCGTACCGGCCCGAGCTGCTGGTCAGCTCGCCCAGCCGGCGGTGCGTCCAGACGCTGGAGCCGTACGCGGCCGGGATCAGGGCCGAGATCAGGACCGAGCCGCTGCTCAGCGAGGAGGGCCAGGACCCGCACAAGACGCCGGAACTGGTCGGCGACCTCGCCGTGCCCGCGGCCGTGTGCAGCCACGGCAAGGTCCTGCCGCACCTGATCCACGCGCTGAGCGGCAAGGACGTGCACCTGCGCAAGGGCGCGTTCGCGGTGCTGCACCGGGTCGGCGGGCACGTCGTCGGCGTGGAGCGTTACGCGACCTGACGGCTCACCAGGTGACCGGGAGACGGGCGAACCCCTGGGTGATCCTGCCCTCGTTGCGCGGCAGCTCGGCGACGGGGACGGCCAGGCGCAGTCCGGGGAGCCGCTGGAACAGCCGGCTGAACACCGCCTCCAGCTCCACCCTGGCCAGGCTCGCGCCGATGCAGAACCGCGGGCCGTACCCGAAGGCGAGATGCGGGTCGGCCGGAGGGCGGCCGATGACGAAGGTGTCGGGATCGGGATAGACCTGTTCGTCCCGGTTCGCCACGCCGGTGTTGAGGACGACGGCCTCGCCGCGGCGGATCGTGCGGCCGTCGATCTCGATGTCCTCGTGGGCGTACCTGGGCAGGCCGTGCAGGCTCGGCACGGCCATGCGCAGGATCTCCTCGACCGCGGCGGGCGCGAGCCCGGGGTCCGACCGCAGCAGGTCGAGCTGGCCGGGGTGGGCCAGCAGCAGGAGCACGCCGTGGTCGATGCGGTTGACGGTGGTCTCGTGCCCGGCGAACAGCAGGCCGGCGGCCAGCTCGGCGATCTTGCCGTCGTCGTCCAGCTCGCCCGCCAGGTCCGACAGGACGTCCTCGGCCGGTTCGTGCCGTTTGCGGGCGATCAGCCCGGCCATGTAGGCGCTCAGCTCCGCCCGTGCCGCGACGCCGGCCGCCTCGTCCTGGAGGTCGGCCATGCGTGCGGACACGCCGCTGAAGTGCTCCCTGTCCTCGTACGGGACGCCGAGCAGCCGGCAGATGACCAGCACGGGCAGCGGGAAGGAGAGCTCGGCGTGCAGGTCGGCCGGCGGCGTCAGCCCGGCCAGGCGATCCAGCCGCTCCTCGACCAGGACGCCGACCTCGCCGGCCAGCCGCCTCATCCGCCGGGCCGAGAAGGAGGGCGCGAACAGCCTGCGCAGGCGCTCGTGGTCGGCCTTCTCGGTGGCGGCCTCGCCCTGCGGCCCGCCGAGCAGGGCCGAGTTCGACACGCGCGGCGCCCGCTCGGGCTCGGGGTGGGAACGTCCCAGCCGGCTGTCGGTGAACAGCCTGCGTGCCTGCTCGTAGCCGGTGACCAGCCAGACCTCGTCGCCCACCGGGGTGCGCACCCGCGCGATGCCCTCCCTCGCCCGCAGCTCCCGGTAGGCCGACGGAACGTCGAGGGGGTCGCTGCGCGGGAAGGGTATTGCCGGAAGGTTCGTCATAGAACCTTCTTAACCGCCTTCACGGTCTCCGCCCAGACTCTGGGGAAATCGGCCTCGGCGCGTTCGGCGGTGTTGCGTTCGATCCCGATCAGCAGCCCGTACGTGAAGGTGTCCTCGCCCGCCTGCCGGGCGCCCTCGGCCTCCTTGGCCAGCGTCTCCTGGGCGACCACGCCGTCCCGGTGCGCCCCCAGCACCTCCTGGACGTTCTCGGCCAGCTCGGCCAGCCTGGCCATGCCCTTGCCGAGGGTGGGTTCGACGGCTTCGGCGGTGTATCGAGCGCGTTTGGCCGCCTTGCGGACGTCGTGCAGGGCGATCTCGCGGCGTCCGGGGTCCTCGGTGGCCTGGGCGATCTCGTACGCCCTGGTCACGCGGTCCCAGCCGGCGGCGGCGAGGGCGGTGAGCTTGTCCTTCGCCGGCTTGGCGGCGGCCTTGCCCAGTTCGGGGGTGGCGATCAGGGCGTCGAGGGCGTCCAGGAGGGTGTAGTAGCGGTCGCCGCTGAGCGCGTCCTTGATGCGCTCGTACGCCTCCTGCTCGCGGACGCGCAGGTCCGCGCCGAGCCGGGTCTGGATGGGGCCGGTGACCAGCTCGGGGGCGAGGCCGGACAGCTCCCCGGCGAACCTGGCCCTGATCACCTCCAGGTCGCGGGCCTCGCCGAGCACCGTGCCGAGCCAGCGCAGCTCCTCCTGGACCTGCTCCGTACCGGTCACCACCGACTTGAACGCCTTGAGCGCGCTGCGCAGCCTGCGCGAGGCCACCCGCATCTGGTGGACGGCGTCCTCCTCGGCCCTGCGCACCCGCGGATCCTGGCTGAGGAGGGCGGCGACCTGGCCCGACAGGTAGTCGATGACGGTCTCGCCCGCCGTGCCGGGTTCGGTGGCGGCCCTGGCGGGCGGGGCGGGTTCGAGGAGCCGGGCGAGCTTGCTGGCGCTGCCCGCGGGGGTCGCGCCCGCCTTGCGCAGCCGTTTGCCCACCTTGGCCAGCAGGTCGCGCCGGTCCTCGGCCAGGAGTTCGGCCTCGACCTCGCGCCACCGCAGCACCTTGCCGTCCCGGTGGTCGGTGCCCTTCACCCGGTCGTCGGCGATCTCGACCAGCCGGGTGCCGCCGTCGTGCAGCAGGGTGACGCTGCGTCGGGTGTCGAGCTCGGCCACCACCTGGAGCTCCGCGCCCCTGGCGTAGGCCCGGACGAGTTCGGCCAGCTCCGGCGGCACGACCCTGGTGCTGCGGGTGAGCGGGCAGGTGATCTCCTGGCGCACGCCCCTGGCCTTGGGCAGCTTCAGGTGCCAGCCCGCGTCGTCGCCGCCGCGCCTGCGTCTGAGCGTGACGCCGCGCGCGGCCAGCCGCAGGTCGGCCGTGTCGTAGTAGAGCGCCACGAGCTGATGACTGCGCGGGCCCGTGACCTGGGCCAGGCCGCTCAGGTCCGGGATCGTGTAGTCGGTCGGAACGTCGAACTTGTCCTCGATCTCGATGCCCACTGCACCTCACAAGTGTCCGATATCGGACCATGATGCCACCTGCAGGTGAACATCACACGGCCTGCAGGAGCTCGATGCGGTTGCCCACGGGGTCCGTGACGTAGATGCGGCGGTAGCCCGGGAAGAGGTCGTCGGGCACCGCACCGGGGATCCTGGCGGCGTAGGCGTCGAGGTCCTCGACCAGGAACGCCGGGTGGGCCTTGCGCGCGGGCCTGAAGTCGTCCTCGATGCCGAGGTGGATCTCCACGCCGTCGCCGCGGAACCAGGCGCCGCCGCGTTTGGCCAGCTCCGGCGGCTTGGGGAGCTCGCGCAGGCCGAGCACGTCGCCGTAGAAGGCGCGCAGCTCGGGCTCGCTGCCTTTGGGCGCGGCGAGTTGGACGTGGTGCAGGGATTTGATCGTCATCTCTGGGTCTCCACGAGTTGTTTCCGGGCCCGGTCGTTTCTGGGCCCCGGTCATTTCTGGCTCCCGGTCATTTCTGGGCGACTACGAAGATTCGGCGGAAGGGGAAGGGGGTGCCGTAGCTTCTGGCCGGGTAGGCCTCGGCGAGCGGCCCGGCCAGGTCGGCCTTGAACCGCCGCTGCTCCGCCGGGTCGAGCCGGTCGAAGATCGGGCGCAGGGCCGTGCCGGAGACCCAGTCGAGGACCGGGTTCTCGCCCTGGAGCAGGTGCACGTACGTGGTCTCCCAGGCGTCCACCTGGCAGCCGCCGTCGTTGAGGAAGTCGAGATACTGGATCGGGTCGTCCACCGGGTTGGTCCTGTTGAGGTCGCTGAGCCGGTCGGACCAGGCGCGAGAGGCGCACAGCTCACGGATGGCGACGTGGCTCGGGGCGTCGAAGTTGCCCGGCACCTGGAAGGCCAGCCAGCCGCCGGGGGCCAGCTCCTCCAGCCAGTGTTCGAGCACGCCGTGGTGGGAGGGCACCCACTGCAGGACGGCGTTGGAGACGATCACGTCCATGGGGCGGTCGGGGTGCCAGGTGTCGACGTCGGCCACGGCGAAATGCACCGAGCCGGTGAGCTTGCGAGCCTTGCTGATCATCGCAGGCGAGGCGTCGAAGCCCTCGACGGTGGCGTCCGGCCAGCGTTCGGCCAGCATGACGGTGAGTTCGCCGCTGCCGCAGCCCGCGTCCACGACATAATCGGGAGCCACCGCACCGACTCTGGATATCAGCTCGATGAACGGCCGCGACCGCTCGTCGGCGTAGACGGCGTAGGTCACCGGGTCCCAGATATCTCTTGACATAGAGATAATTGATATCGAGAGAGATATCTCGATGTCAAGACAGTAGACTCTGTGTCATGACGCCACAGGATGACGAGGTCGACCGGCTGGTCGCGGCATGGCGGATCGAGCGGCCCGATCTCGACGTCGAGCCCCTCCAGGTCCTCTCCAGGGTGTCACGGCTGGCCAAACATCTCGACCGCGCCAGGCGGGCGGCGTTCGCCGAACATGATCTGGAACCTTGGGAGTTCGACGTGCTCACCGCGTTGCGGCGGGCCGGTAAGCCGTACGAGCTGAGCCCCGGGGCCCTGCTGCGGGCCACATTGGTGACGTCCGGGACGATGACCAACCGCATCGACCGGCTCGCGCAGGCGGGTCTGGTGCGGCGGCGGCCCGACCCCGAGGACCGGCGCGGCGTGCTGGTGTCGCTGACGGACACGGGGGTGGCGCGGGTGGACGCGGCGTTCGCCGACCTGCTGCGGCGTGAGCGCGACCTGCTCTCCGGCCTCCAACCCGCCGACCAGCGTTCCCTCGCCGCCCTCCTCCGCCTGCTCCTCGCCCCCTTCGACTCCCCCCAATAACCCCTCTAGAAGGTTTTACGCACGCTCTTCCGGCGGGCGGCACCCATTTCGGGAACCTCAGGGCCACGGCCGCCCGGCCACGACCGCCCGGCGACGAAGGCCCGGCGACGAAGGCCCGGCGACTGAGGCCCGGCGACTGAGGCCGCCACGTCGGCCACTGCCTTGCGGCCCGCACCGGCGACGGCGCCTGGCTGGTCTGCCGACGGGCCGGTCTGCCGACGCCGCCTCTCCGGTGGCCGTCGAACCGGCGCGGACCCTCGCGCGCGAGAGCGTGGCGAGGGTCAGTCGCCGAGGCGGTCGGCCACTTCGAGCCATTCCGCCTCGACGGTGTCCTTCTGGGCCAGGACGTCGCGGAGCTGGGCGTCGAGGGTGCCCAGCTTGGCGTAGTCGCTGGCGGCTTCGGCCATGGCGGCGTGCAGGCGGGCCTCCTGGTCGCCGAGCTTGTCGAGCTGGCGTTCCAGGCGGTTGAGTTCCTTGCGGAGCTCGCGTTCCTCCTTGGCCGACAGCCCGGCCTCCGGCTGCGCGCCCGACGACGCCGCGACCGGGGCCGGAGCACCGGACGCCGGGGCAGGCGCGCTGCCGATCCGGGCGGTCACCGCCGTGCCGGCGCTACGGCGTTCGAGGTATTCGTCGACCCCGCCCGGCAGCATCACCAGCTTGCCGTCACCCAGCAGGGCCACGCACCGGTCGGTCACCCGCTCCAGGAAGTAGCGGTCGTGGCTCACCAGGATCAGCGTGCCCGGCCAGCCATCCAGCAGGTCTTCGAGCTCGTTGAGCGTCTCGATGTCGAGGTCGTTGGTGGGCTCGTCGAGGAGCAGCACGTTGGGGTCGTCCATCAGCAGGCGCAGCAGCTGCAGCCGCCGCCGCTCGCCGCCGGACAGGTCGCCGATGACCTTCCACTGCGCGTCGCCCTTGAAACCCAGACGCTCCAGCAACTGGGACGCCGTCCACTCCCGCTTGCCCAGCTGGAGGTACTTGCGGATCTCCTCCACCGACTCCAGCACCCGCCGCGACGGGTCGAGCTCGGTCAACTCCTGGGACAGATGCGCCAGACGTACGGTCTTGCCGCGGATCACCCGGCCCGAGTCCGGCTGGACGCCGTCGGCGAGCAACCGCAGCACCGACGACTTGCCCGACCCGTTGACGCCGATCAGACCGATCCGGTCGCCCGGCCCGAACTGCCACGTGCAGTGATCGAGCACCAGCGGCCCGTCGCCGGGACCGCCCGCGTGCAGGGTGACGTCTTCCAGGTCGTAGACGGTCTTGCCGAGCCTGGCCGCGGCGAACCGCATCAGCTCGACGGTCTCCCGCGCCGGCGGCTCGTTCGCGATCAGGGCCTGCGCGGCGTCGATCCGGAACTTCGGCTTGGACGTGCGGGCGGGCGGACCGCGCCGCAGCCAGGCGATCTCCTTGCGCATGAGGTTCTGGCGGCGTTCCTCTGCCGCCTGGGCGATGCGCGCCCGCTCGGCCTTGGCCAGCACGTACGCGGCGTAGCCGCCCTCGTAGCGCTCGACCCGGCCGTCGACGACCTCCCACGTGCGGGTGGAGACGGCGTCGAGGAACCAGCGATCGTGGGTCACGACCAGCAGGGCGCTCTTCCTGGTCGCCAGGTGGGCGGCAAGCCAGGCGATCGCCTCGATGTCGAGGTGGTTGGTGGGCTCGTCGAGCATGACCAGGTCGTGGTCGTCGATGAGCAGACGGGCCAGCGCCGTACGCCTGCGCTCGCCACCGGACAGCGCGGCGGCCTTGGCACTGAGGTCGAGGTCGCCGATCAGGTTCGCCAGGATCTCGCGGACCTGCTGGTCACCTGCCCATTCGTGCTCAGCCCTGTCCCCCAGGACGAGCTGGGTCACGGTGGCCTCGGGGTCGAGGGTGTCCTGCTGGGACAGGAACCCGACCCGCAGCCCGCGCGTGTGGGTGACCCGGCCGCTGTCAGGACGCACGTCACCGGCGATGACCGACATCAGGGTCGTCTTACCGCCCCCGTTGCGGCCGACGACGCCGATGCGCTCCCCGGCCTCGATGCCCAGGGAGACGTCGCTGAGGAGCGGCTTGGGCCCGTAGGCGTGGGAGACCGACTCAAGGTTGACCAGATTCATGACGTGTCCAGGGTATCGGTCCCCTCAACCGCTTCCCGACGCCCACGACGTCCCTTGATCGTCTACGGGCCAGGGATTGCCGGACCGAATGCCTACCTTGAGCGCCCGGCTCACGTCCGTCCCGGAGGCGTCGCCCCCGCGCGACGAAACGTTGGCCCCCTCCCACGGTGGGCGGGCGCACGCGATGCCGGGCGCCCCCCTCACCGCCCTCTGTGATCAGCAGGTCCGTACGAGCCGACTCCGAACCCGATATCCGTGCCCCACCGCTGTTCAGATCCGGGTGCCGGCGGCTAGTGACGGCACCAACCACAAGAACGACCACCAGCCTTCCGCCCAACCCCCACCGACTGCCACCTCGCCAAGCACCGCAAACCAGCGCCTCAGACCGTTGCATCAGATACCGACGGGACCACCTGGGCCTGGGGCGAGCGGGCCACGCGGACGACACCCGGCAGCCATTGCCGTAGGCCGCAACGTCGGACCACCGTGCCAGCCCGCCTTGCGCGCCGAAGGTGACGGGCGCAGCGCGACAGGCTCACGTGCTGGGGCTGGCGTGACTTGCCCCGCGTGACTTGCCGCGCGTGACTCGCCGCGCGTGACTTGCCGCGCGTGACGGCTTCTGTCGTGCCGCACCGGCCGTGGCAGATCCGTCGTGCCATGCCCAGCGGGACGACCCCAGCGGGGTGGCCCGTGCGGGGTGGCCCGTGCGGGGCGGCCCGTGCGGGGCGGCCCGTGCGGGGCGGCCCGTGCGGGGTGGCCCCGTGCGGGGCTGGCGTGGCGGGGTCGTTGGGGGCGCTGGGGGTGTCGCCAGGGGGTTAGAGCAGGGTGGCGCCGGTTACGGGGCCGTGGGCGGCGACCGTGGTGGTGGCGGCGCCTGTGGCGGTGAGGCTGTTGGCGAGGTCGCGGGCGTGGGTGGCGTCGATGGCCAGGAAGGCGCACGTGGGGCCGGAGCCGGAGACGATCGCGCCCAGCGCGCCGTGCTGGCGCCCGCTGTCGAGGGTCGTGGCGAGCTCGGGACGCAGGGCCAGGGCGGCGGCTTGGAGGTCGTTGCTCAGGTGGGCGCCCAGGGCGTACGCGTCGCCGGTGCCGAGGGCCTCGATAAGCGGGGCGTCGAGCTCGGGCCAGGGCACGCGGGCGTTCGAAGCCTCGCGCTGGCGGTCGCACTCCGCGTAGACCTTGGCGGTCGATAGGCCGCCGTCGGCCAGCGCGAACACCCAGTGGAACGTGCCGCCCGTGGGCAGCTCGCTGAGCTGCTCGCCGCGGCCGGTGCCGACCGCCGTGCCGCCGAGCAGCGAGAACGGTACGTCGCTCCCCAGGTCCCCGGCGATCTCCATGAGGTCCTCGAAGGGCAGGCCGAGCCCCCACAGCTCGTTGCAGGCCACGAGGGCCCCCGCCGCGTCGGCGCTCCCGCCCGCCATGCCGCCGGCGACCGGGATGGCCTTCTCGATGATCAGGTCGGCGCCGTACGAGCGGCCCGCGTGCTTGGCGAGGGCGCGGGCGGCGCGGATGGCGAGGTTGTCGTCGTCGACGGGCACCTGGTCGGACCATCTGCCGTTGACCGTGACGGTGATCGACTCGGCCTCCTTCGCGACCACCTCATCGAAGATCGACACTGCGTGGAAGACATTGACCAGGTCGTGGTAGCCATCTTCCCGGAGCGGGCCGACTGAAAGCTGCACGTTGACCTTCGCGGGCACACGTACGGTCACCGAACTCATCGATCTTCTGCCACTTTCATCGCTTGCCGGGGTCAAGGACACTCGATGTTATCGGGGTGGGGTGCGCTGACATGCGGTTCTCGGAATTAGACGTGTGAGATGACCGACTGCGGGCCACGCAGAGTGAGGTTCGTCCTCTTTTCGGCTGATCAGGTGGTCATACGCCGACATTGCCGTCTTTCTGCCACCGCCTTCTCTTCAGGCCGACCTTCTCTCCGGAACGGTGCCTTGCCCTCCATGGGCGCCGCCGATGGCCCGGACCGCACCGGGGAAGCTGCTTCGGCGGCGTCGCGGCCGTTGTGGGCGTTGTGGGCGGTGGTGCAACAGGCGGGCTGGTCCCGGACGCTTACCACTGTGTCCGGCACCTTTCGCTAGGAGAACTTGTGACACAGCGAGATCGCTTCGAGGCGGTCTACGACACGTACTACCCGGCGACACAGCAGTACGCCGCCCGCCGTACCGTCGCCGCGATCGAACGGTGTCGGCGTCACCGCAGGCGCTCGCTCAGGGTTCACGCATGGCCGTGTTCCCAGGCCCAGGCGGCTATGCCCACGCGGTTGCGCACACCGAGCTTGCGCTGGACGTTGGCCACGTGGGTCCTGGCGGTGCCTGCCGAGATGAACAACTCGGCGGCGATTTCGGGGTTGGATCTCCCTGCGGCGACCAGCTTGACGATCTCCAGCTCGCGGTCGCTCAGCGGCTGTTCACCCGGTACGCCGGTACGAGCGGGTGACGGGGTGAGATGGCGCAGCAGCCGTACGGTCACCGAAGGGCTGATCAAGGCATCGCCGGCGGCTGCCGCTCTGATGCCCTCCACGAGGAGCACCGGCCCCGCGTGTTTGAGCAGAAAACCGCAGGCTCCTGCACGGAGGGCGGCGTGCACGTACTCATCGAGGTCGTAGGTGGTCACGACGATCACCCGCATCGGCGATGGCGTCTCGGGGCCGGCCAGGCGCCGGGTGAGTTCGAGCCCGTCCATGCGCGGCATGCGGATGTCGGCGACGACCACGTCCGGCCGGAGCTCGCGGGCGAGGTCGAGCGCGGCCACGCCGTCCGCTGCCTCGCCCACCACCTCCAAGTCCGGCTGGGCGGCGAGGATCGTGCGGAAGCTGCGCCGGACGGCCGGCTGATCGTCGGCGATCAGAACCCGGATGGTCATGGGAACACCGCCTTCACGACCCAGCCGCCGCCGACGGCGCGGCCCGAGGTGAACGTGCCGCCCAGCGCCTGCACCCGCTCGGCCAGCCCGGCCAGGCCGACGCCGGCGCGTTCGGCGGACGGCAGGCGCGGCAGGGCCAGGTCGCGTGCATGGTCGGCCACGGTGACGACGACCGGCCCCGTCTCGTCGCTCACCTGAATGGTGACGCTCGACCCGGCCGGCGCGTGCTTCCTGACGTTGGTGAGCGCCTCCACGACGATGCGGTAGGTCGTTGTCGCGACCTCGCGCGGCACCGGGCCGGACGGTTCGACGCGCATCTCGGTGTCGGGGAAGCCCGCGTCGGCGAAACGCCGTACCAGATCGGGCAGGTCGTCGAGGCCAGGCAGCGGCTCGGCGGGGGCGCTGTCGCCCTCCAGCTCGCGCAGCATGCGTACGGTCCGGTCCATCGACGCCAGCGCCCGCGAGCCGTCCTCCTCGATCGCCCGCAGTGCAGCCACGGCCTCGGACGGATCGCGGTCAAGCAGGATCTGCGCCGCCTGTGCCTGCAGGACCATGGCGCTGACGTCGTGGGCGACGAAATCGTGCAGGTCGCGGGCAAGCTGCAGCCGCTGGGCGCGGCGGGCCCGCCTGACCGCCTCGACCCGGCGCCGATCGAGGGCACGCAGATAGGCGCCGAGGCCGACTGCGCCTGCCGTGCCGATGGACCAGAAGAGAGTGAGGGCGACCGCGTCGAGGCCCGACGGCGGTGGCTGGGTGATCTGCAACGCCAGAAGCGCTTGGGAGATCGCGGCCACCCCCACCGCCGGGACCGCCTGCCGTACGGCGGCCCAGCGCACGGTCAGCGTCATCAACGTGAGCACGGCGACCGTGTGAACGTAGGTCGACGGTCCGCCCGCGGTGCCGGGATCGGCCAACCAGACGAGCGTGCACGCCGCGCCGGTCACACCGGCGGCCGCCGTGATCGCCGCGAGGCGGGGGCGTGCCCTCGGCCACCGGACAAGCCACATGGCTGCGGCTGTGAGCACCGCGGGCACGACGACGAGCGGGCTCGGGAGCGGCCACAGGACGAACGCGAGCGCGAGCGCGCCGGCCACCAGCCCGCCTGCGAGAAGTCTCATGGGCGGCACCTTAGAGCAGCGCCGGGGCCGGCGAATCAGCCGATCGGCAGATGTCTTCCTCGCCGCGCGAGCGCAGTCTGGGTGCTGATTCCAGAGGCCAGGAGGCTGCGATGGTACGGAAACCGATGTCCGGCGTGCTGCTGTCAAGCGCCGTTTACGGAGCACTCGGGCAGGGCGCGGGCCGGCAGAAGCAGACGCGGGAGAGATGGCTGCTGGCCGGTCTCGCCGCCGACGGCCGGATGAATCACCAAGATCGAGTACACGCCGGCTACTCATCCGGACAGTCCTGGAGGTAGAACCATGACGATCAACTTGCTGCACAAAGCTCCGGCCGCCAGCGACACCGAACGGCCCGTCCCGCGCTGGGCCCTGCGTGCCGCCTACGCGCTTCCCTGGCTGGTGCTTCCTTCGTGTTTTTGGAGGCTGCCGTTCGCCTTCAACTTCCCTATGGGTCAAGTCCACGACACGGACATGCCGGCGCTGTGGATCATCAGGCTTCCGTACATCCTCGGGCTCAGCGTGTTGTCGGAGCTGGCGGCCTTGCTGTGCATCGGCCTCGTGCGCCGGTGGGGAGAGGTCGTCCCGAATTGGATCCCGTTCCTCGGGGGGCGTCGCGTACGGCCGATGGCCGCGATCATCGCCGCGGTGGCCGGCGGTGCGATCTTGTCGATGCTGCCGGTACAGACGGTGCTTCAATGGGTCGGAACCGTTGACCAGGTCGCTTACGAGAACGTCTGGTGGGAAATCCTGGCCGCGGCATGCATCAGCCCGCTGAACCTGTGGGGCCCGATCGTGCTCGCCCTGGCCTACGCCTACTATCGGCGCCGCCGCCACACCTGAGCCTTTGTCGGCAGGCTCTGAGAGCTGAACGTGCGGGATTTGGCCGAGGCGGACCTGGGTGGCGGCGGGACGGTGTGCCCCCGTCCGGGACGACGGCCTGCGGGGGCCTTCATGCGGCACTCGTCGATCTGGTTCAGCAGAGTTTGTGGTGGTCGGCATTGGTTCGTCCTTGGGATGCTGAGAGGACCTACTTGATGTGGAGGTGCTCGTGTCCGAGGTGACGGTTGTCGAGGTGCCGCAGTGGCGGGGGTCCGGGGCTCGTACGGCTGAGCGGCTGCGGGAGGGGGCCCGGCTGGTTGCGGAGATGGTGGACGCGGATCGTCGGATTCAGGTCGAGGTCGATGACGATGATCTGGTGGTCACTGCTTCCAGGGTTCGGGCTGCGGTCGTCGAGGCTGGGTGGGACGGGCTTCTGGTCACCGCGGGTGGGGACTGCGGTGTCGAACTGGAGCCGGTGGCGGCGGCGCGGCGGAGGTTCGGGGATGGGCTGGTCGTCGTCTGGTTCGATGCGCATGGGGATCTGAACACGCCGGAGTCGTCACCGTCGGGGGCCTTTCACGGCATGGTCCTGAGGGCGTTGACCGGTGAAGGGCCTGACGGGCTGGTGGCCGGGCAGCCGGTCGGGGCCGGGCAGGTCGTGCTGGCGGGGGTGCGTGATCTGGATCCGGCCGAGGTCGCGTTCGTCGAGGCTCGGGGTGTGCGGTGGGTTCGGGCGGCGGATGCGGAGGCTCTGGTCGAGGCTGTCGGTGCTGCGGCGGCGGCGGGCGGGGAGCGGACGGCTGTTTATGTGCATGTCGACTTCGATGTGCTGGATCCGCAACTCTTCGGGAGCGTGGGGTCTCCTACGCCTGAGGGGTTCCGGCCTGAGGAGCTTCTGGAGCTGGTGAGGGCCATTGCTGAGCGGTTCGAGGTGGTGGGGTTGGGGCTCATGGAGTATGAGCCGGCGGGGGCTGAGGATCAGGCGTTGCTCGCGTCGGTGGTGAAGGAGTTGGTGGCGGTCTGCGCCGGGCGGTAGGTGGCGCTCGCGGCGGAGCGGTCCTCTTGGGTGCTGGTCGGGGCGGGCGCTCACCTCCGGTGCTGGTCAGGGTCAGTGGTGGGCGCTCGCGGTGCTGGTCCCGGTGAGCGGCGGTCGCCTGCGGCGCTGATCGGGTGGACGGTGGGCGCCCGTAGCGCTGATGAGGGCGAGCGGCAGTCGCCTCGGGGGTAGAAGGTGAGCGCCTGTAGTGCTGGTCCCGGTGAGCGGCAGTCGCCTGCGGCGCTGATCGGGTGGACGGTGGGCGCCCGTAGCGCTGATGAGGGCGAGCGGCAGTCGCCTCGGGGGTAGAAGGTGAGCGCCTGTGGTGCTGGTCAAGGTGGACGGCAGGGGCCCGTGGCACTGCTCGGGGTAAGTGGCTGGTCGCAGCGCTGGTTCGCGGCCCGTGGCGCTGCTCAGGGTTGTAGCCGGTCGCAGCGCTGATTCGTGGTGGTTGCTCTCAGGTGATGAGTCGGCGTCCGGGGTGGATGGCCGCCTGCCGGAGGGTGCGTCGTCAGCAGTTGGTGGGCGCCCTGGGCGGCGGGCGCCCTGGTTGATGGGCGCCCTGGTTGATGGGCGACCGGAGTTGGCTGGCGACCATGGTTGGTGGGTGTTCGGGGGTTGGGGTGTTCCTTGTGCTGACGGTGCGGTGGTGTCAGGCGGGGCGGATGGTTCCTCGGTAGGCGGTTCGGTAGTAGGCGGAGGTCAGGAAGTTGGTTCTTCGTACTACGTCGCCGGTTCGGGGGGCGTGGATCATGGTGTTGTCGCCCAGGTAGAGCGCTACGTGGGTCGGGTCGCCGGGGCCGCCGAAGAAGAGGAGGTCGCCCTTGCGTCTGGAGGCGAGGGGGACTCTGCGGCCCTGGCGGAACTGGGTGCCGGTGTAGTGGGCGAGCCTTACTCCGGCCTTGGACCAGGCGTAGAGGGTGAGGCCGCTGCAGTCGAAGCCTCTTGTGTTCGCGCCGGTGCCGACTCCGATGGTGGGGCCTCTTGAGGAGCCGCCGCCCCAGGAGAACGAGACGCCAAGCTGGGAGAGGGCGGCGGCGGCTGCGATTTCACCCTTGTGCTTCGGGCGCTTTCTGGGTTTTTTCGGCTTCGGTTTCTTGGGGTGGTGGGGGGCCGGGCAGCGAGTGGTGGCGGTTGCTGCGGCGCCGGCGGCGGGGATGGTGATGGTGGCCCTGAGGCATGGAGTGGGGGTGGCTCTGGCGAGGGTGGGGTGGGCTCCTGTGACGGTCAGGAGGCCGCTGCTGAGGATGATCGAGAGTTGGGTGATGTGGTGGCGGGTGTTCATCAGTGGCTCCTTCGTCGTGATGAGGGACGAGAGCCAGGATCACGTGGGTGAAGCGGGGGCGGAGGGGCCGAACGGGGTTCTGTGGATGGGTGGGTGTTGAGCGTCTTGGGTTGTGGACAGCCGCCCGGTGTCAGAGGCCTCGTGCGAGCACGAGTGGATGTAGGCCGGGCGCGCGTCTGCCCGGAAGGGCGGCCGCGTGCCTGCGCGGAAGGGCGGCCGCGTGCCTGCGCGGAAGGGCGGCCGCGTGCCTGCGCGGAAGGACGGGGGCGTGCCTGCGCGGAAGGCGGGGGGCGTGTGGGGGCTGTGCAGGTTCGCCGCGCCGACGCCAGGTGGACGCCCCGAGGCCGCAGGTGAGCCGACGCCAGGCGGACGCCCTGAGGCCGCAGGGGAGCCGACGCCAGGTGGACGCCCCGAGGCCGCGTGTGACGTGAGGCGGGGCGCCTAGGGGGTGCGGGCGTCACGGGATGCCAAGCCCTGGGGAGTGGAGGGGGTGCCTAGTGGGGGCTCGGGGGGTGGGGCTTGGGCATTTGGGGTGGGTTGGGTTAGGGCTTTTGTTCGGCTATTCGGGCGAAGGAGTCGACGGTGAGTTGTTCGCCTCTGGCCGAGGGGTCCACACCGGCGGCTCTCAGTGCCGTTTCCGCCAGGGACGGACTTCCGGCCCAGGACGCCAGGGCGGCCCTCAGGGTCTTGCGGCGCTGGGCGAAGGCGGCATCCACGACGGCGAAGACCTCTTCCCTGGTGGCCGTGGTGGCCGGCGGTTCGCGACGAGTCAGGGAGACCAGGCCGGAGTCGACGTTCGGGACGGGCCAGAACACCGTACGGCCGACCGGGCCCGCCCGGCGTACGTCGGCGTACCAGGCGGCCTTGACCGACGGCACGCCGTACACCTTGGAGCCGGGACCGGCGGCGAGGCGGTCGGCCACCTCCAGTTGCACCATGACCAGGCCCTTGCGCAGCGAGGGCAGCGTCTCCAGGAGGTGGAGCACCACGGGGACGGCCACGTTGTACGGGAGGTTGGCCACCAGGGCCGTGGGGTCGTGACCGGCGAGGTCGTCGAGGGAAATCTTCATGGCGTCGGCGTTGACGACCGTGAGCCGGTCGGACGGGCCGCGCTCGGCGACGGTGAGGGGCAGTTGGGTGGCCAGGACCGGATCGATCTCGACGGCCACCACGTGCGCGGCCTCGGGCAGGAGCGCCAGGGTGAGCGAGCCGAGGCCGGGCCCGACCTCGATGACCACGTCGTCGGCCGACAGGTCGGCCACGCGGACGATGCGCCGGACGGTCCCCGCGTCGATCACGAAGTTCTGGCCTAGCTTTTTCGTGGGGCGAAGATCTAGCTTGTTCGCCAAAATACGTATTTCTGCAGGGCCCAACAGCCTCATCATCCAACCAGTCTCCCGCATCGAAGAACCTGCGATGGCGGATGGGGGAGACCTAAGGAGAGGATGGCGTGGAACAGGAAGGGACGTCCCTGATGGAGCCAACGGGCGCCGCGCCGCTCCGTCCGACCGATCTGCGGGAGATCGGGCCCTACCGCCTGCTCGGACGACTCGGCGAAGGCGGCATGGGGACCGTCTTCCTCGCCAGGGCCCCGACGGGGCGATTCGTCGCGCTCAAGGTGGTGAAGGCGGAGTTCGCCAACCAGGAGGGGTTCGCCGCCCGCTTCCACGCCGAGGTGGACAACGCGCGCCGGGTGGCGTCGTTCTGCACGGCTCAGGTGCTCGACAACGGCAACACCGGGGACGGACGTCCTTACATGGTGACCGAGTACATCGCGGGCACTCCCCTTTCCGACCAGATCGCGACTTTCGGGGCACTCGACCCGGGGCCGCTGCACGGCGTGGCGCTGGGGGTCGCCGCGGCGCTGGCGGCGATCCACGTGGCCGGGCTGGTGCACCGGGATCTGAAGCCGGCGAACGTCATCCTGTCGCTGTCCGGGCCGCGGGTGATCGACTTCGGGATCGCCAGGGCGCTGGACCGGGACACCGGGTTCACGCTCTCCGGGGAACTGCTGGGCAGCCCCGGGTGGTGGGCTCCCGAGCAGGTGCGGGGTGAGCTGGTGTCCCCGGCGGCGGACATCTTCGCCTGGGGGTGCCTGGTGGCGTACTCGGGCAACGGGCGGCATCCGTTCGGGCGGGGCGATCCCATCACGATGGCGACCCGCGTGCTGAACACGCCGCCCGAGCTCGGCGCGCTTCCCGCGCCGCTCAACGAGCTGGTACGCCGTGCCACCGCCATGGATCCCGCCCATCGGCCCACGGCCCAGGAGCTTCTGATCGCCTTGGTGGGCGGGAGCACTCCGGCTCTCTCCGACAATCCGCCTACGTTGGTCGCCACGGAGATGCTGACCGACTGGGAGCCGCCGCAGAACGTCGTGGACGAGCCCGACGTCACGGCCACGTTCACCACCCCGCCGCCGAGCGACGCGACGGGCGCGCGTACCCCCGGCCCCAGTACCGCCCCGCGGCCGGAAGCGGGGGCGGGGCGGCCCAAGGTGCCTGGGGCGTTCGGGGCCGATGCCGGGCCCGATGTTCGGAACGCTTCCGGAGGGGCCGCCGACTTAGCGGGCGGGCAGGCGGGGGCGCGGCAGGCGTCCCCGGACGAGCTGGCGCGGCGCGAGGAGCAGGCCGCCCGCGACGAGCTGGCCCGCTGGGAGGCCGAGGCGCAGGCCCGCCGCCAGGAGCAGGAGCGCCAGCTTGAGCAGGCCCGCCAACTGGCACGCAGGCAGTCCGCCTCGGGCGGGCAACCGGCACGTCCCCGGCCGACCACCGAGTCGCGGCCTCCCTACGAGTCGCGGCCCCCCACCGAGTCCCGGCCAACCACCGAGTCACGGCCCCCCATCGAGTCCCGCCCGACCATCGAGTCACGGCCGACCACCGACACCCGGCCCGCCACCGAGTCCCAACCCTTCACCGGCCCCCGATCCACCGCCGAGCGTCGATCCACCGCCGACCATCGATCCAGCGCCGAGCGTCGATCCGCCGCTGAGCATCGATCCGGCCTCGGGCCCCGGAGCGGCGAGGGCACGGACCCGGGCGTCCTGACGTATGCCCCCGACGAACCGGACACCCTGGGCGGCACCCGTACGAAGGGCACCCGCTGGTTGATCGCCGCCGCGGCCGCCGTCCTGGCGATCGTGGTCACCGTCACCGTCCTGATCGTGAACTCCGGCCGCACCCCCTCCTCCGTCGCCACCTCCAACAGTCCCTCCAGGGCCGTGACGAACCCGCGTCCGGGCGACGTGGGCCGCAGGTTCGCGCTGGGCGGGAACTTCGACGACCCAGTCGTGGTCGTGCCGGAGGCGCCGGAGTGCGGGTTGAAGGAGTTCGAGGGGCAAACCACCACGAAGGGGCAGCTCTGCGTGGTCCACTGGACCGTGATCAATCCAGGCGGTGAACGCCGCCGACTCGTCCGGCCGGTCGTCACCATGGTCGACGACAAGGGCGGCGAGCACGACCCCGCCCCGGTCACCCTGCCCCCGGCCCTCCAGCCGGGCGGGCGGGTGGACGGCGCCTTCGTGTTCGACCTGGCGCCTTATCGCAAACCCGTGAAGCTGTCCGCGACCATGCTGGAGAACGGCCGACAGATCGAGGTCGCCCTGTGAGCCCCGTCCGAACGCTTTCCGCCGGCGCTTTCCGGGCGGTGACGATGGCCGTCCTGCTCGCCGCCGGCGGCGTCCTGTCACCCGCGCCCGCCGCCGCGTCGGCGGTGGCCTGCGCCGGAGCCGCCGACTTCGACGGTGACGGCGCGGACGACGTGGCCGTGGGCGACCCGTTCGGCGACGGGCAGAAGGGGTCGGTCCACCTGCTGTCGGGCGCCAAGGTGACCCCCGTCGCCGTGCCGGGGCCGGTCAAGGGGGACGGGCTGGGCTGGTCCGTACGGCTGGCCGACGTCAACGGCGACTCCTGCGCCGACCTGCTGATCGGCGCCCCCTTCGCGGACGTGGACGGCGAGCAGGACGCGGGCAGCGTCTACGTCGTCTACGGAGGCAAGGCCGGGCCCCCGCAACGCCTGACCGCCCCGCAGCCGCAGCGGTTCGCGCATTTCGGCTGGTCCCTGGCGGCCAGGGGCGACCTGGCGGTGATCGGCGCGCCCTACGAGGACGACGGCCAGATCGAGGACGCCGGCGCCGTCTACGTGCGCCAGGGCTCGGGCGCGCTGCGCCGGATCAGCCAGGAGACCGTGGACGTGCGCGGCAACAGCGAAGTCGGCGACCAGTTCGGCTGGTCGCTGGCGATCGGGCCGCGCAACGGCCTGGTCGTGGGCGTCCCGTACGAGAACGACGACGGCGCGGGGCGGCAGGTCCAGGCCGGCAAGATCGACTCGGGGTCGGTGGTCTTCATCGACGACGTGCTGGCTCCCCGGATCGTGAGCCTCAAGCTCGACTCCCCCACCAAGGCCTCCGGCGACCGGTACGGCTACGCGGTCGCCTACGCCGAGGGCAACGGTTACGCCGTCAGTGCGCCCGGCCCCGGCTACGTGCAGCTCCTCGACCCGAGCAGGAAGCAGACGAGGATGCTGAAGCAGGGCGGCAAGCAGGCGTTCGGCTTCTCGATGGCCGCCTCCTCGGACGGCAGGCTGGCCGTCGGCGCGCCCTACGGCGGCGGCGTCCAGGTGTTCTCGTGGAAGAACCCGGCCGACGACCGGAAGCTCGCGACGGCCGAGGGGCTGTTCGGCTGGTCGGTGGCCTTCAGCGGGAACAAGCTCTTCGTGGGCCAGCCGGACGGGCCGCCGTACGGGAAGGTCGCGGTGGCGCCGCGCAACGCCGACGACGTGCAGTCGGTGCAACCCCCCAAGGGCACCGACTTCGGCACCTCACTGGCCGGGTGACCGAGCCGGGGCCCGGAAAGGGCCCCGGACAGGGGGCCGGACAGGGGCCGGACAGGGGGCCGGACAGGGGGCCGGACAGGGCCCCGGACAGGGTGGCGTCAGGTGAACAGGCGGTCGCCGCAGTTGGGCCACTGGGTCTGCCACCGGCCGCCGACCCGCTGGTAGAGCAGCTGCGCCCGGTAGGTCTGCTCCTCCTCGGGCCAGGCGCTCGGCAGGCCGACGCCGCCGACCGCCTGCCACATGGGCAGGCTGAACTGGTACATCCCGTAGTACGGCCCGTCGGGGTTGTACGCCCGGGGGTCGCCGCGCGCCACGCAGGCGGCCAGCGCCTGCCAGTCGAGCCGGGTCACCTCCCACGGGATCTGTACGGCTCGCGGCGGCATGACCGTGATGACCGTCCCGTCCTCGGGGAAGCTGTCGAGCGGCGGGCGCACCATGGACCCGCGCCGGACGACGACGCGCTCCTGCCTGAGCACCTGCCGGACGGTACGCGCCGTGGTGCGCGCGGCGAGCCGGGTGGCGCCCGCGACCACGTAGACCCTGCGCTCGGTGTACGCCGTGAGCGACATTCCCGACAGCGGCACCGGACGGCCGGGCGGCGCGGACAGGCTGCCGGCCGCCGCCTCGACGTCGAGCTCGGCCAGGGCGTCCCGGACGTTGGTGGCGGTGACCAGGTGGGTCGTGGTGTGGCCGTCGAGGGTCAGCGTGATCAGGCGGGCGTGGCGCACCTCGATGGTGGAGCCGTCGGCGATGCTCTCGCTCAGGGCGGGACGCACGACGTCGCCCTGCCCCACGGACACGCCCGCCTCGCCGAGCGCGTCGGCCACCCGCGCGGCGAAGCCGCGGATCGCCACCGGCGTGCCGTCGACGACCACGACGACGTCCTTGACCAGGTACGAGGCCGCGACCAGCAGGCCGGCGGCCAGCGTACCCAGGACGCACACCACCGGCGTCCACGGAGAACGCCAGGGGATCCGCGGACGCGGCGCACGCCTCCTGCCTCGCACGAACCACCTCCGGAAACGGCCAGGGACCGCCCGAACGCTAGCGGCGGCGGCGCGCCCGCCTCCACCGCTTCACGAAAAGCCGAACGGAAAGATGGTCACCACTCGCCGAAGACCGTGACTCCGTTGGTGCTGATCGCCGCGCACAACTCGTCCGGATGGACGCCCTTGACCTCGGCGAGGCAGCGCAGGGTGAGCGGGATGAGGTAGGGGGCGTTGGGCTTGCCCCGGTACGGGACCGGCGGCAGGTAGGGGGCGTCGGTCTCGACGAGCAGGAGCTCCATGGGGGCCACGGCGGCGGCCTCGCGCAGGTAGCCGGCGTTCTTGTAGGTGACGGGCCCGGAGAAGGACATGAAATATCCGGCTTCCGCGCACTTTTTCGCCATTTCGGCGTCCCCTGAGTAGCTGTGGAACACCACCTTGTCCGGCGCGCCCTGCTCGGCCAGCACCTTTAGGACGTCGTAGTGCGCGTCCCGGTCGTGGATGACCAGCGCCTTGCCGGTGCGCTTGGCGATCTCGATGTGCGCGCGGAAGCTCGCGTGCTGGTCGTCCTTGCTCGCCCAGTCGCGGAAGTAGTCGAGGCCGGTCTCCCCCACCGCGCGGACGTCGGCCTGCCCGGCCAGCGACTCGATCTCGGCCAGCACCTCGGGGGTCGCCTCGTGGGCCTCGTTGGGGTGGATGGCGACCCCGGCGTACACGCCTTCCTGCTCGGCCGCCACCTCGGCGTTCCAGCGCGAGGAGGGCAGGTCGTACCCGATGGTGACCAGCCTGGTCACGCCGACCTCGCGGGCGTCCCGCAGGATGGACCGCACGGTGGCCGCCGCCGCCTGGGCGGCCTGGGCCACCGGGTCGCCCGAGGACGCCTGCCTGTTGCCGACCATGATGTCCAGGTGGCAGTGGCTGTCGAACACCGGTGCGGAAAGCGGCTCGGGCGCGGCGGGAATCTTGCTCACGCATCTAAAGTAGCCTCCATGCGCTTCGGCATTCTCGGCAGCACCCGAGCATGGGACGCGGCCGGCGTCGACGTACCTCTGGGTGGTCCGGCCAGGCGCGCGCTGCTGGCGTTGCTGCTCGTCCGTCCGGGCGAGATCGTCAGCCAGGACCGCCTGATCGACCTCCTGTACGGCGACCGCTCGCCGAAGAACGCCCAGCACGCCCTGCACTCCCAGGTCTCCCGCCTGCGGGGCGACGGGATCCCGGTCGAGCTGACGCCCGCCGGCTACCGGCTGCCGGCGGCCCCCGGCGACATCGACGCCGGCCGTTTCCTGCACCTCGCCGACGCCGGCCGCGCCACCCTCCTCGGCCACCACCCCGCCGAAACCGACAGGGCGAACGCCGCCAGAGCCGACACCGACAGGGCGGACGAAGGCCGGGCCGACGCCGCCCTGGCCGGGACGTTGTTGCGGGAGGCGCTGGCCCTCTGGCGCGGGCCCGCCTTCGCCGACCTCGACCCCGTGCACGGCGCGCCGCTGGAGGAGCGCCGCCTGGCCGCGCTGGAGGACCGCATCGAGGCAGACCTGCGCTGCGGCGGCCACCAGGGCGTCATCCCCGAGCTGGGCGAGCTGGTCCAGCGCCACCCCCTGCGCGAACGGCTGCGCGGCCAGCTCATGCGGGCGCTGCGCGCCGACGGCCGGCCGGCCGAGGCGCTGGTGCTCTACGAGGAGACCCGGCGGCTGCTGGCCGAGGAGCTCGGCGCCGACCCCTCCCCCGAGCTCGCCGCCCTGCACCGATCTCTCCTGCGCGGCGCGACCGACTCGCCCCCGACCCCGCCCCCGGCGCCCCGGGCCGGGACGGGCCCAGCGGCGGTGCCGCTGCCCGGCAGGCTCACCAGCTTCGTCGGCCGCGACGGCGACCTGGCCGAGGTCCGGGCGCTGCTGGCCGCCGCCCGTCTCGTCACGCTGCTCGGCCCCGGCGGCGCGGGCAAGAGCCGGCTGGCGGTCGAGCTGGCCAGAGACCACCGCGACGCCGTCCTGGTCGAGCTGGCCCCGCTCGGCCCGGGGGCCGATCTCGCGCGAGCGGTCCTCGCGGCGCTGGGCGTACGCGACGGCGCGCTGCTGGGGGCCGCGGCGCTGGGCGCGTCCGGTGAGCCTGATCCTTTGGCCCGCCTGGTCGCGGTGCTCGCCGATCGGCCGGTCCTGCTGGTCCTGGACAACTGCGAGCACGTCGTCGGCGAGGCCGCGGCGCTGGCCGAGCGGCTGCTGTCGGCGTGCCCGGCGTTGCGCGTGCTGGCCACGAGCCGCGAGCCGCTCGCGATCACCCCCGAGCACCTGTGGCCGGTACGCCCCCTCACCCCCTCCGACGCCCGCACGCTCTTCACCGACCGGGCCAAGGCCGTACGTCCTGGTTTCACCCCTGGTGAGCCGGTCGAACGCATCTGCGCCGCGCTCGACGGCCTCCCGCTGGCCATCGAGCTGGCAGCCGCCCGCATGCGTACGCACGAGGCCGGCGAGCTGGCCGAACGCCTGGCCGGTCAGGGCCGGTTCAGCCTGCGCGGCAGCCGGACGGCCGACGCCCGGCACCAGACGTTGCGCGCGGTCGTCGCCTGGAGCTGGGAGCTGCTCACCGAGCCCGAACAGGCCATGGCCATGCGCCTGACCGTCTTCTCCGGCGGGGCCACCGCGGCCGCCGCCGCGGCCGTCTGCGGCCTGCCCGAGCACCTGCTCGACTCGCTGGCCGACAAGTCGCTCCTGGAGGTGTCGGGCGGCCGCTACCGCATGCTGGAGACGATCCGGGCGTTCTGCGCCGACCGGCTCGGCGCGGAGGCCGCGACCTTCCGGCGGGCGCACGCCGCGTACTTCCTCGCCCTGGCCGAGGAGGGCGATCCCCGGCTGCGGGGCGCGGAGCAGTTGCCGTGGCTGGCCCGGTTCGCGGCCGACCACGACAACCTCCAGGCGGCGCTGCGCTGGACGGTGGAACAGGGCGAGGTGGCGCTCGGGATGCGGCTGCTGGCCGCGCAGACGTTCTCGCTGTGGATGCGCGGCATGCGCACGGTTCCCGCCAAGGCGGCGGCGGCCCTGCTGGAGGCCGCCGGTCCACGGCCCGATCCCGCGCTGGGGGACGCGTACCTGCTGACCCTGCTCACCGCGGCGAGCGGGCGGCGCGAGCTGTGGGAGCGCCACAAGGACGGCGCCGAGACGATGATCGCGGCGGACGGCCTGCGGAACCCGGTCGTCACCTGCCTGTGGCCGATGGTCACCTCGGCGTCGGTCGACCCCGCCGTCACGATCGCGCTGATCCGGCGCGGCGAGCGCGGCCCCGACGCGTGGGAGACGGCCGCCACCCGGCTGATCTGGGCCTACCCGCGGATGGCGGCCGGCGAGTTCGCCGCCGCCGAGGCGGACCTCAAGGCGGCCCTCCAGGGTTTCCACGGCCTCGGCGAGCGCTGGGGCTCGGCGATGACGCTCGACGCGCTGGCCTGGCTGGCCAGCACGTGCGGCGACGAGGCCACGGCGCTGGCCCGCACCGAGGAGGCCATCACGCTGGCCGAGGAGCTCGGCGCGGAGGAGGACCTGGCCGATCACTACTGCAACCGGGGCGACTACCGCATCCGGCACGACCTGGCCGGCGCGCGGGCCGACTACGAGCGCGCGGCGGAGCTGGCCGGGCGCACGGGCGGCGCGATCCTGCCGGCGGCCCTGCGCGGCCTGGGCGACGTGGCGGTACGCGAGGGCGACCTGGTCCGGGCCCGGGAGCTCTACGAGGATGCGTTGCGCCGGTCCGACCCGGTCTGGGTGAAGACGTCCGGGAACATGGCCAGGCTGCTCGTCGGGCTCGGACGGCTGGCCGCGGCCGAGGGCGACACGGCCGGGGCGCGGGCCTCCTACCTGCGGGCGATGGAGAGCACGGTCACCTCGGGCGCGTTGTCGGAGAGCGTCAGGGCGATCGAGGCGCTGGCGGTGCTGGCCTTCGACGACGACCCGGCGGCGGCGGCCACGCTGCTCGGCGCCGCCGTCGCGATCCGCGGCATCGACGTGCCCGAGGACGAGCACGTCGCCGGGCTGTCGCGGCGGCTGCGCGAGGCGCTGGGCGAGCAGGGGTACGCGGGGGCGCGGCGGGCGGGCGCGCGGCTCTCCCACCGGGAGGCGCTGATGCTGGCCGGCGTCCCGGCGGAGGTCATCGACGCCTCCCCCCTGCACTCCCTCGACGACTTCCCGCTCCACGACCCGGCCTGAGACGCGGGATACCCCGAGCAAGGGCACAGAGGGCGGTGAGCGTGGGGTGAGGGGGCGGTGAGCGGGCCCCGGCAGGCTCTCGGGCATGGACATCCTGATCTCCGGCGCGAGCGTCGCCGGTCCCGCCCTGGCCCTCCACCTCATCCGCTCCGGCCACCGCGTCACCGTCGTCGAACGCGCCCCCGCCCTGCGTGAGGGCGGCTACTCCGTCGACTTCCGCGGCGAGGCGCACATGACCGCGCTGCGCGCCCTCGGCATCCTCGCCGACGTCGAGCGCCTCCAGACCCACATGGGCGACATGTCGTACGTCAACGAGTCCGGCAAGAAGCTCGCCTCCGTGCCCGGCGACCTGTTCTCCGGCGACGTCGAGATCCTCCGCGGCGACCTGGCCCGCATCCTCTACGACGCCACCAAGGACCGCGCCGAGTACGTCTTCGGCGACTCCATCACCTCCCTCGCCCAGGACGCGGACGGGGTGACGGTGACGTTCGAGCGGGGCGCGACGCGCAGGTTCGACCTCGTGGTGGGCGCGGACGGCCTGCACTCCAACGTGCGCTCGCTGGCCTTCGACGCGCCGGAGGCCGCCGTCACCAGCCACCTCGGGCTCTACTGCGCGGTGTTCACCCTCGACAACTACCTGGGCCTCGACCACACGGGCCTGCTCCACAGCACGCCCGGCAAGACGGTCGGCCTCTACAGCGCCAGGAACAACACCGAGGCCAAGGCCATGTTCTACTTCGGCTCACCGCCGCTGGAGCACGACCGCCGGGACGTCGCCCGGCAGAAGGAGCTGCTGGCCGAGGCGTACCGGGGGGTCGGCTGGGAGACGCCCAAGCTGCTGCGCAGGATGTGGGACGCCGACGACTTCTACTTCGACTCCACCAGCCAGGTGCACCTGGACTCGTGGTCGCGCGGCCGGGTGGCGCTGATCGGCGACGCCGCCTGCTGCCCGTCGCCGCTGTCGGGCATGGGCACGGGCCTCGCGCTGGTCGGCGCGCACGTGCTGGCGGGCGAGCTGGCCGCGGCCGGCGGCGACCACCGGACCGCGTTCGCCCGCTACGAGCAGGAGGTGCGCGCCTACGCCACCGGCTGCCAGAAGTCGGCCGTGGGCGTCAGCAAGTTCATGGTGCCGGAGAACCGGCTGATGGCCTGGTTCATGAACCAGAACTACAAGATCATGCCGTATCTGCCGTGGAAGGGCGTGATAGCGAAGTCGGTCAGGAAGACCGCCTCCGCCATCACGCTCAAGGACTACGGCCTCAGTCGGCCAGCCGGCCCAGCTCCTCTTCGACGACCTTCTGGTCGAGCTTCTTGAACAGCGGCACGGGCGGCGCGAGCGGGGTGCCGGGCTTGATCGGCCGGTGCTCCCAGCGCGCGGCGCCGTCGTACTCGCCGGTGATGACGGGGTAGGGGGCGCCGCCGTCTTCGTCGACCTCGCGGATCTCCGGCATGCCGGACCAGACGCCCTGGCCGCCGAGCATCGAGAAGACCTTGTTGGACGAGCCCGGCAGGAACGGCGTGAGCATCGTCTTGGCGTCGTCGACGACCTGGAGGGCCACGTGGAGGATCGACTTCTGCCGCTCGATGTCGTCCTTGAGCTTCCAGGGCTCCTGCTCGGCCAGGTATTTGTTGGCCTCGCGGACGACGTCGAACGCCTCGGTGATCGCGTTCTTGAACCGCGACCTGCCCAGCTCGGCGCCCACCGGGGCGAACGCGTTGCGCGAGCGCTCCAGCATGGCCCGGTCGGCGTCGGTCAGGTCGCCGGCCTCGGGCACGACGCCGAAGTTCTTGGACGCCATCGAGATCGACCGGTTGACCAGGTTGCCCCAGGCGGCGACGAGCTCGCCGTTGTTGCGGTTGACGAACTCCTGCCAGGTGAAGTCGGTGTCCTGGTTCTCGGGGCCGGCCACCGCGATGTAGTAGCGCAGGGCGTCGGCGTCGTAACGCGCCAGGAAGTCGCGCACGTAAATTACTACTTGCCTGGAGGAGGAGAACTTCTTGCCCTCCATCGTCAGAAACTCGCTGGAGACCACCTCGGACGGCACGTCGAGCGCGCCGAGCTCACCGGCCGAGCCACCGCGCGCGCCGATGCCGCTGTAGCCGAACAACATCGCCGGCCAGATCTCGGCGTGGAAGACGATGTTGTCCTTGCCCATGAAGTAGTAGCCGCGGGCGTCGGGGTTCTGCCACCACTGACGCCAGGCGTCGGGGTCGCCGGAGCGCCTGGCCCACTCGATGGAGGCCGACAGGTAGCCGATGACCGCGTCGAACCACACGTAGAGGCGCTTGTTGGGCTGGTCGCGCCACCCCTCCAGCGGGATCGGCACACCCCAGTCGAGGTCGCGGCTGATCGCGCGGGGCTGGAGGTCGCCGAGCAGGTTGAGGGCGAACTTCAGCACGTTGGGCCGCCACTCGCCCTGCTTGGACTGCAGGTAGGAGCCCAGGACCTCGGCGAAGGCGGGCAGGTCGAGCATGAAGTGCTCGGTCTCGACGAAGACGGGGGTCTCGCCGTTGATGCGGCTCTTGGGGTTGATGAGCTGGATCGGGTCGAGCTGGTTGCCGCAGTTGTCGCACTGGTCGCCGCGCGCGCCGTCGTAGCCGCAGATGGGGCAGGTGCCCTCGATGTAGCGGTCGGGGAGGGTACGGCCGGTCGAGGGCGAGATCGCGCCCATCGTGGTCTTGGGGAAGATGTAGCCGTTGTCGTAGAGGCCCTTGAAGATCTGCTGCGTGACGGCGTAGTGGTTCTTCGTCGTGGTCCGGGTGAACAGGTCGTAGGAGAGCCCGAGACCGGTCAGGTCTTCGGCGATCACCCTGTTGTACCTGTCGGCCAGCTCGCGGGCGCTGACGCCCTCCTTGTCGGCCTGCACCTGGATCGGAGTGCCGTGCTCGTCGGTGCCGGACACCATCAGCACCTTGTTGCCCGCCATCCGCTGGTAGCGGCTGAAGACGTCGGACGGCACGCCGAAACCCGAGACGTGCCCGATGTGGCGGGGGCCGTTAGCGTACGGCCACGCGACGGCGGTCAAGATGTGCTGGGACATGACCTAAGCCTACGGGGCCCGGCCCCGCTCCTCGTCCAAACCCCCAACCCCCGCGCGGAAAGACGGAAGCCGGCGCCGGCACGTGGCCGGCGCCGGCTCCCACCGGGACGCGGAGGACCCTAGCGCTTGGACTTCTCCAGGGAGACCGCCTCAGCGGCCTCCTCGGCCGCCTTGGCGGCCACGTCGATCGAGCTCTCCTTGGTACGGCGGATGCCGAGGATGCTGATGAACAGCGAGGCGAAGATCGTCTGGAAGCTCATGACGAGCGCCGTGGCGGCCGGGACGACCATGCGCAGCGACTCGCGCGGGTCGAGCGCGCCGAAGCTGCGCACCTGCCAGTGGACCAGCGACATCACCAGGCCGACCAGACCGGCCAGCGCCAGCAGGCCGCCGACCACGAGGCCCTTCTCCAGCGTCACGATGTCGATGATCTTCCGGATCCGCCGCGACTCGGGCAGGAAGCCCTCCTCGGCCGCGTAGACCTTCGTGAACACCGCGAACAGCGCCGCCTGGAAGCCGATCACGACCAGCGCCGACGACCCGACCAGGGTGTCGACGTCGAAGGCCAGCTCGCCGATCTCCACCGGCCCGAACGTCAGCGCCGTGCCCGCGATCAGGCCGAGGACCATCAGGAACACGCCGGGGTAGAAGAACAGCCACTTGGGGCTGTAGAGCAGCAGGAAGCGCAGGTGGCGCCAGCCGTCGCGCCAGGAGCGCAGGTGCGGCGGGCGCGAACGGCCGTCGGGCGAGAGCGTGGTGGGCACCTCGCGCACGTCGAGGCCGGACAGCGTGGAGCGGACGACCATCTCGGAGGCGAACTCCATGCCCCCGGTCTGGAGGTGGAGGCGCAGGATGGAGTCGCGCCGGAAGCCACGCAGGCCGCAGTGGAAGTCGCCGATGGCCGACGGGAAGAACAGCCGGCCGATGAACGACAGCACCGGGTTGCCCAGGTAGCGGTGGAGCGGGGGCATGGCCCCGGGGGCGATGCCGCCCTTGAACCGGTTGCCCATCACGAGGTCGGCGCCGTCGCGGAGCTGCTCGACGAACGGGAGCAACGAGGTGAAGTCGTAGGAGTCGTCGGCGTCGCCCATGATCACGTACTTGCCGCGGGCGGCGCGGATGCCGCCCATGAGGGCGTTGCCGTAGCCCTTCTCGTCGACGTGGACGACACGGGCACCGGCATCACGCGCGAGCTGCTGCGAGCCGTCCGTGCTGCCGTTGTCGGCGATCAGGACTTCCCCTTCGATTCCGTGCTCCTCCATGCACGCCAATGCCTTGCGCACACAGACTTCCACGGTCTCCGCCTCGTTGAGGCAGGGCATGACCACCGTCAGTTCCACGTCTCAACCCTTCAGTAATAAGGCTCTTCCAGTGAACCATCATGCCCTGTGCCCGGCGTGCTCGGGTCAAGACCTAAAAACGACTGGCATTCTTTACAGCATGGTGAGCGTCGCGGAGATTACCCCTGTGGACCACTCCGCTCCTGGCCGGGCAGCTCGCGTGCTGTCCCTCGTGCGCCGTCATCGCGTGTTCGCCGTGGCCTTCGGCGTCGGCGCCGTGCTGCGGCTGATCACCATGCTCGGTTACGGCCCGGCGATGTGGTTCAACGACTCCTACGAGTACGTCAACGTGGCGCTGCACCCCAGGCCCCACCCGATCAGGCCCGACGGCTACAGCTTCTGGCTGATGCTGCTCAAGCCGTTCCACAGCTTCACGCTCGCCATCTTCACGCAACACCTGATGGGCCTGGCCGCGGCCGCGCTCATCTACGCCCTGCTGCGCTGCAAGTTCGCGCTGCCCAAGTGGGCGGCCACGCTCGCGGCGGCGCCGGTGCTGTTCGACGCCTACCAGATCCAGCTTGAGCAGATGGTCATGTCCGACACCCTGTTCACGCTGCTGGTCGTGGGCGTGGTGACGCTGGTGCTGTGGAAGCGGCGGCTGTCGTGGCGGGCCGGGATCGTGGTCGGGCTGCTGCTCGCGCTGACCTGGCTGACCCGGTCGATCGGCATGCCGATCCTCGGGCTCGTGGTGCTCTACCTGATCGTCCAGCGCACCGGCTGGCGGCCCATCGTGGCGGTCATCGCGGCGTGCGCGGTTCCCGTTCTTAGCTATATGGGTTGGTTTTCGACAAATTACGGCAAATTCGCGATGACCAACAGCGACGGGCTCATCCTCTACATGCGTACCGCGATCTTCGCCGACTGCAACGAGATGAAGATCGACAAGTACAAGGAGGTGCAGCTTCTCCTGTTGTGCATCAACGACCCGGTCAACCAGCGCAAAGACTACGCACAGTGGTATCTGTGGGGCCAGGGCAACGGCGACGGCACGGGCACCGGCGAGGTCCTCCACCGGTGGGGCATCAACAAGAAGTTCAGCGGCATCACCAACGACGCGGCCAGCGCGTTCGCGACGCGGGCGATCCTGTCCCAGCCGGGCGACTACCTGAAGGTGGTCGCGCGCGACTTCTTCCGCTCCTTCCACTGGGGACGGCCGCGCTTCCCGGACGAGTCGACGTACAACATGTACCAGTTCAAGCCCTATTACGAGGTGGACGACACCGGGCGGCCCAAGCGCCTGCCGAAGTGGTCCTCCTACGGGGGCGGCCACACCGACACCGACGCGTTCAGCTACGAGCAGGGCCCCCCCGAGACCAGGATCGTCCACCCGTGGGCGGACATCATGAGCGGCTACCAGAAGATCTTCTTCCTGCGCGGCATCATGCTCGGCGGCATCATGCTGATCGGCCTGTACGGCATCGTCGTCCGCTGGCGCAGGTTCGGCGGCCCGGTGGCGCTGCCCTGGCTGGGGGCGTTCGGGCTGTTGCTGGCCCCGGCGGCGACGGCCGAGTTCGACTACCGCTACGTGCTGCCGGCCGTCCCGCTGGCCTGCATCGCGGCGGCCATCACGCTGCGCAAGGGCGTCACTTGGGGGCGGCGGTCACCCAAGAGCGCATCAGCATCCGAGCCCACCACTGTGTCTGCGTGAGCGTCTCGGCCGTGAGCACCGGCTGCAGCCACCAGAAGTTGATCAGCACGATCATCGCGAACGCGCCCACGAACGCCGCCCCGACGGCCCTGCGCGTGGGCGGCGCGTCGGCCCGGCCGAGCACGAGCCCGGCCATCAGCACGACCGCCAGCACCATGAACGGCACCACCGGCAGCATGTAGAACAGGTACATCGTGCGGTCGTCGGCCAGGGCGTAGTAGAACCAGGGCAGCCAGCCCATCGCGTACGCCAGCAGCACCGCCCCGGCCCGCCAGTCGCGGCTCCTGCCGTACAGGACGGCCGTGCCCGCCAGCGCGAGCAGCGCGCCGAACCACAGGGCGGGGGTGCCGGTCCCGTGGATCGCCTGCGCGCACGCGGAGGCCCCGCACGCCGACGGCGGCACGTCGGCGGGGTAGTAGAACGACACCGGGCGGACGAGCAGCGGCCACGTCCAGGGGTCGGACATGTACTGGTGGTACTCGTGCACCCCGCTGTGGAAGGTGAAGACCTGCCACTGGTACTGGATCCATGAGCGCATGGAGTCGAACAGGAAGAAGAAGGGGCCGGAGGAGGTGGCCTGGTCCCAGTTGCGGCCGTAGCCGTTGGCGGAGGCGAACCAGCCGGTCCAGGTGGCCATGTAGGCCACGAAGGGGATGACGGTGAAGGACAGCAGGGCGTGGGGGAGGTC
>NZ_JBSGCE010000034.1:0-115833 GCF_053601695.1 Nonomuraea sp. NPDC004702 | reverse complement strand
CACCGCGTTCCGGGCACCTCGCCCGGCCGGGGACGCGCCGCCCGGTCAGGACGTGATGTCCTTGCCGGAGAAGCGCGCCCACGCGATCGAGCAGAACAGCACGATGTAGGCGCCGAAGGCCAGCAGCCCGTCCCGCAGCGCCGACAGGTCCATCGGGCTGCGCAGCACCGCGTCGAAGTTGGTGAACCTGGTCGGCAGCAGGTACGGCGTCACCGCGCTCAGCTCGGGGAAGGCCCGCAGCACCTGGCAGACGACCACCAGCACGAGCGTGGCGGCCACCGCCCCGATGGACACCTCGGTGAACGTCGACAGCGCCAGCGCGACGGCCGCCAGCGCCGCCATGCCGGCCCCGACGTAGCCGACGGCGATGAGGATGCGCAGCAGCCCCTCGCCCATGGAGATCGTCGTGCCCGACAGCAGCGTCACCGGCCCGGCCGGGAACAGGATCAGCCCGGTGACCAGCGCCGACAGCGCCACCACCGCCGTGACGGCGTAGGCGAAGACGACCGCGTTGAGGTATTTGACGGCCAGCAGGCGGGTGCGTCCCGCGGGCGCGGCCAGCAGGTAGCGCAGGGTGCCGCCGCCCGCCTCCCCGGCCACCGAGTCGCCCGCGACCACGCTGACGGCGACCGGCATCAGCAGCAGCACGAGGAACGAGAACGCGACGAACGTGAGCATGAGGCTGTTGCCCGCCACGCTCTGGATGAACCCGCCCATCCCGTCGCGGTCGTCGCCGCCGAACGCGCGCAGGGCGAGGCCGAGGACGGCCGGCACGGAGGCGAGCACGGCCAGCATCACCAGGTTGCGCGGCCGGCGGAAGGTCAGGCCCAGCTCCGAGCCGAGCAGCCGCCAGAACGCCCACCGCGCCCGCCGCGGGCCGTGGGCGGCGTCCGTCCCGGCGTCCCGCGCGGGGACGGCCGCGGCCTCTCGGGCCGGGTCCGATGTGTGCCGCTCCACCGTGCGCAGTGTCTCGGTCACGGGCACCAGGCCGGGCATACGCCCATCGGACCGGCCGTCCCGCGCCTGCGGCGCCCCGGTGTCCCGCGGCTGCGGCGCGTGTGTTGTCTCAGCGTCCGGCGCCGAGGTGTCAGCCGTCGACATCGAAGCCCTCCCCCGTCAGTCCGACGAACACGTCCTCCAGGCTCGGCCGCAGCACGGCCAGCCCCCGTACCGCGACCCCTTCGCCGACCAGCGCGGCGTTGATCCGCTCCGGCGCGTGGCCGCCCAGCTCGGCCGTCACGTCGGCGTCGCCGCGCCGCACGTCGGCCAGCCCCAGCCCGCCGAGCACCCGAACGGCGTCGGCCACGTCGGGCGTCTCCACCCGGACGCGCGTGGCCAGGCCGCCGTTCAGCGAGGCGATCGTGCCCTGGGCGGCCAGCTTGCCGGTCCGCATGATGGCGGCGTGCGTGCACATCTGCTCGACCTCGGCCAGCAGGTGCGAGGAGACGAAGACGGTGGTGCCGCCGGCGGCGATGTCCTTGACCAGCGCGCGCACCTCGCGGGTGCCCTGCGGGTCGAGGCCGTTGGTCGGCTCGTCCAGGACGAGCAGCTCGCGCGGGCCGAGCAGCGCGGCCGCGATGGCCAGCCGCTGGCGCATGCCGAGCGAATAGTTGCGGTAGCGCTTGCCGGCCGCGGCCGACAGGCCCACCCGGTCGAGCGCGGCGGCGACGCGCGCCCGCGCGGTGCGGCGCACCGCCGTGGGGTCGGCGGCGTCGAAGCGCATCAGGTTGGCCTCGCCCGACAGGTACGGGTAGAACGCCGGCCCCTCCACCACCGCCCCCACCCGGGGCAGCGCCCGCGGCAGCGGCAGCCCGAGCAGGGAGTGCTCCCCCTCGGTGGGCGCGATGAGGCCCAGCAGCATGCGGATGGTCGTGGTCTTGCCCGAGCCGTTGGGCCCGAGGAAGCCGAAGACCGAGCCGCGCGGCACCGCCAGGTCGAGCGCGTCCACGGCCACCTGGCCGCCGCGGAAACGCTTGGTCAGGCCGCGCGTGACGATGGCGTGCTCCCCGGAGGGCGGGGCCGCCCCGAAGGGCGCCCCCGCTTCCTGCGTGACGGCGGTGGTCACCTGACGCCCGCCGCCTGGGTGATCTCCTCCGGGGTGACCGCGCCGGCCAGCAGGCGGCCGTCGTCGGTCAGCAGGACGGTGACGAGCTTCGTCCTGATCAGCCGGCCCGAGCCCCACGTGCCGCTCACCGGCGTGGCCGACTTCAGGACGGTGTCGGCCAGCGCCCCCACGTCGGCCTTCGAGCCGTCGCCGGGCGTCGGGCCGTCGCCCGCCGCCGGACGGCCGGCCGCCGTGAGGTCCTCCGGCTTGAACGGCAGGACGGCCACGGTCGTCCACCCGTCGCCGACGACCTTGAGCTCGCCCGCGACCTTCTCGGCCTGCTCGGCGTGCTGCTCGGCGCGCTTGGCGTCGCCCAGCTCGCTGAGGTCCTTCTCCTCCACCTTGGCGCCCGCGGGCGGGGTGAAGGTGAAGTTCTCCGCGGCCGGCGGCGTGAACGTCACCTGGGTGAAGCCGACCTGGAAGGCCGGTTCGGCCGAGCCCTTGGCGTAGACCTGGACCTGGAGCGGGACGTAGGTCTCGCCGTCGAGCGCGAGCCGCACCTCCTGCACCAGCGAGCCCTCGTCCTTGGGGGCGAGGACGAGCTGGTAGACCGGACGGCCCGCCACCTCCGCGGTGTTGATCACGCGGACCGCGGTGTGCTGGCCGGCCTTGGCCAGCAGCTGCTCGGCCACCTGCGGCGGCGTCAGCTGGGTCGGCGGCGTGCTGGGCAGCTTGTGCTCCTGGCCCGTGCCCGGCTTGATGGTCAACCTGGTCGCGGTGTTGGTGGCGCTCTCCCAGTACCAGCCCTGGTCGCCGTTGACGATCAGGTTGGTCTCGTTCAGCTGGGTCGGCATGGCCACCCGGAACCGGTCGGCGCCGCCGTACCAGACCTTGATCTCGTGCGAGCCGGACAGCAGGCTCAGCGGCGACTCACCGCCGGTCTGGGGCAGCGACGGCAGGCCGAGCGAGGCCGTCTGCTGCACCGTGCCGGACATGGGCGGCAGGCCGCCTCCCTTGCTCGTCGCCGCCACGGCGTCGGCCAGCAGCTGCTGGGCCGAACGCTCGGGCAGGACGGGCTCGCCGCTCACCGCCGCGATGACCGGGCCGGCTCCGATCGCGCCACCGATCAGCGCCGCCGCGGCGATCGGGACTCCCCACCTCACGAACGTGCCTCTGCGCATCTCACTCCTTAACGGTATGTCGATGACCAGAGCCTGCGGCATGCATCCTGTGGCCGGCCTGAGACTGTCTGAGACGCCTCTCAGCCTTCTCAGCGGCGTCTCAGCTCAGGGACGGGAGAATCAGCACATGAGAGTACTGGTCGTCGAGGACGAGCGGCGGATGGCCGCGGCCCTCCAGCGCGGGCTGCAGGCCGAGGGGTTCGCCGTGGACCTCGCCCACGACGGCGAGGAGGGCCTGCACGCGGCCCGGCAGGGCGACTACGACGTCGTGGTGCTGGACATCATGCTGCCGAGGTTGTCGGGCTACAACGTGTGCAAGCAGTTGCGCGCGGAGGAGAACTGGGTGCCGATCCTCATGTTGTCGGCCAAGGACGGCGAGTACGACATGGCCGACGGCCTCGACCTCGGCGCCGACGACTACCTGACCAAGCCCTTCTCGTACGTGGTGCTGGTGGCCAGGCTCCGGGCCCTGCTGCGGCGCGACTCGGGGCGGCGGCCGTCGGTGCTGGCGGCCGGCGACCTGACCCTCGACCCGGCCCGCCGGAAGGTGCAGCGGGGCGAGACGCCGGTGGAGCTGACGCCGAGGGAGTTCGCGCTGCTGGAGTTCCTGATGCGCCGCCGTGACGAGGTGGTGTCGAAGTCGGAGATCCTGGAACACGTGTGGGACACCTTCGACACCGACCCGAACGTGGTCGAGGTCTACGTCGGCTACCTGCGGCGCAAGGTCGACGCCCCCTTCGGCAGGAACGCGCTGCAGACCGTGCGCGGCGCGGGCTACCGGCTGGCGGGCGACGGTGGCTGACACCCCGATGGCCTGGTGGCGGCGTCAGGGGCTGCGGTTCAGGCTGACGGTCGCGGCGGCCGCCGTGCTGGGGCTGGCGCTGGCTCTGTCGGCCTCGGTGCTGCTGTCGGTGCTCGACCGGGCGCTGATCGACACGGTCGACACCTCGACCAGGCAGCAGGCCCAGACCGTGCGCGTGGCGGCCGACGCCGGGACGCTGACCAGCCCGATCACCACGCACGACGGCACGATCGTCCAGGTGCTCGACCGCAGCGGGCGGATCACGCACGTCACGTACGGCACCGACCGGCTGGTGCCGCTGCTGGACGCGGCGGCCAGGGCCAGGGTGCTGCGCGAGGGGCGGGCGACGTTCCTGGACGGGCGGCCGTACGCGATCCCGGGGCCGCTGCGGGTGGTGGTGCTCAGCGCCGACCACGGGCAGACGGTGCTGGCCGCCAGGCCGATCGGCGAGATCCAGACGAGCCTGGGCGTGGCCGGACGCGTCCTGCTGGTCGGCACGCCCGCGCTGGTCGTGCTGCTGGCGGTGGCGAGCTGGCTGATGATCGGCAGGACGCTGCGCCCGATCTCGTCGCTGCGCCGGGTCGCCGCCGAGATCACGCACACGGCCCGGTCCCGGCGGCTGCCGGTGCCGCAGTCGCGCGACGAGGTGTACGCCCTGGCCACCACGCTCAACGGCATGCTGGCCCGGCTGGAGGAGGCCGAGCAGCGCCAGCGCGCGCTGGTCTCCGACGCCGCCCACGAGCTGCGCAGCCCGCTGGCCAGCATCCGGCTCCAGCTGGAGGTGGCGCTCGGCCATCCGGAGGGCCAGGAGTGGCGGGAGACCGCCGAGGGCGTGCTGGAGGACGCCCTGCGGCTGTCCCGGCTGGCCGAGGACCTGCTCGCGCTGGCCCGCCTGGACGAGCGCGGCGGCGTGCCGGCCCGCGACGAGCCGGTCAACCTCGACGAGGTGGTGCGCCAGGTCGCCGAGCGGTACGGCGAGGCCCGGCTGACCGCGTGCGACCCCGTGGTGGTGCGCGGGGACGCCCTCGACCTGAGCCGGGTGCTGACGAACCTGATGGACAACGCCGTCCGGCACACCTCCTCGAAGGTCGAGGTGGCGCTGACCGCCGACGGCGTGCTGACGGTGACCGACGACGGGCCCGGCATCCCCGAGCAGGACCGGGAGCGGGTGTTCAACCGGTTCACCCGGCTGGACTCCGGGCGCAGCAGGGACGAGGGCGGGGCCGGCCTGGGGCTGGCGATCGTCCGGGAGACCGTGCGCGCCCACGGCGGGACGGTGGTGCTGCAGGACGCGGCGCCGGGCCTGCGCGCCGTGGTCCGCCTTCCGGTGTCCCGCTAGGCGGGTGCCGGGGCCGAGCGACCGACGGGAGCGATCGGCGGGAGCGATCGGCGGGGACGCTCGCCCGCGCGACGCGCTTGGGGCGCCGGCGGGCTGGGGGTCAACGGCGGGGACTGCGGGGGATCATGGAACGTTCCTGGTCAGGCGGCTGTGCCCTTCTCCGCGGTGGACAGGAAGTCCTGGGCGATGAGGGGCAGGCGGCGGCGTGCGTGCACCACGGCGATGACGCGCCGCACGGCCGGTTCGAGTGAGCGCACCACCAGGCCCGCCCTGGCGGCCTGGTCGGCCATGCCGCGGTACCACAGCAGTGAGGCCTGGCCGGCGCGGACCGCGTTCAGCCAGCCGTTGCGCTCGTCGGTCTCCAGGACGACCACGGGGGTGACGGCGTACTTGCCGAACATGGCGTCGAGCTCTCTGCGCCGCGAGCTGCCGCGGGCGGGCAGCGCCAGGCGCATGCCGTGCAGCTTGCCCATGGGGACCGGGTTGGGCAGGTCGAGCCCGGGCGGGGAGATCAGCACGATCTCCTGGCGTTCGAGCGGGTGGGTGATGAGGTCGGTGGGCACGGGCAGATCGGTGAGCCCGAGGTCGGCCCGCTGATCCCGGATGGCGCTGACGACGCCGTCGCGGCCGTCGCAGCGCACGATGTGCACGCGTACCCCTGGGTGCTCGGCCGCGTAGGCAGGGAGCAGCCGCCCCGCGAGTCCGGGTTCGAGACTCGGGGTGGAGGCGATGCGCAGTTCGGCCTCCGTCACGCCGGCGTGGTTGGCCAGGCTCTCGATCTCGTGCACGGCGTCGAGCGCCTCCCTCGCCAGCTTGACCACGCGGCGGCCCTGGGCGGTGACCACCACGCCGCGGCCGGAGCGGGCGAAGAGCGTCATGCCGAGCTCTCGCTCAAGATCGCGGATCGCGCGGGACAGCGCAGGCTGCGCGATGTAGAGCGACCTGGCCGCGTCGGTCATGGTGCGGTGCTCCGCAGTCGCGACCACATAGCGGAGCTGCTGGAGATTCATGCCAACGAAGCTAGGACACCGCCCTGCTCCGGGACCGGTAGATAGCGGAGATCACCTCGATTGATTTCGGAGCGTGACCGAGTACCGCTACATCCGTGACGGGTGATAAATCAGTATGCTTTTGCCCCAAATTTGGCAAAGATCCTTTGGGGTCTGCCGCAAAGCCGTGCATTGCAGACAAGCGGGTTAACGGGGAGACACGGTGACAGCAAACGGGCAATATCCACCTCCGCCACAAGGGCCCGGGCAGCCCCTGCGGCCCCCTTCGCGGCCCTGGCCGCCGCCGGGCTACCGGCAGCCGCAGCCGCAGGGCGGTCAGCCCTACCCGCAGGCGCCGCCGACCCCGCCCCAGGGCCCGCCTCAGGGTCCGCCGCCCGGCCGTCCCTATCCGCCGCAGCACCCCCAGCCGCAGGGCTATCCGCCGCAGCCGCCACCCCCGCAGGGCCCCCCTCAGGGGCCCCCGCAGCCTCCGCGGGGGTATCCGCCGCAGGGCCATCCGCCGCGCGGCCCGCAGTATCCGCCGCCGCAGTACGGGCAGCAGTACCAGCCGCCGCCCCCGCCCCCGCCCATGCCGCCCATGCCCACGAGGCAGTGGCCGCAGCAGCCGAGGAAGAAGTCCGGCATGGGGGTCGCCGGCGTCCTCGGGGCGGTGTTCGGGTCGCTGGCGGCGCTGTTCGTGCTGATCGTCATCGGGGCGGCGATGCTGAAGTCGTCCTCGCACCCGGACACGACCACGCCGGTCGCGCTCCCGTCGTACGAGCCGACGCACACCGACGAGCCCTTCCCCAGCCACGAGCCGACGCACGACACCTCGTCGCAGGAGCCCACCCAGGAACAGCCCCAGGAACCGACGCAGGAACCGACACAGGAACCGACCCAGCAGCCGTCGCAGCAGCCCACCGAGCAGCCGACCCAGGAGACGGTGACGCCGCCCAAGCAGGTCACGCTCAACACCAGCCTGAAGAACAACACCCTCTACCGGGCGGGCAGCCTGCCCCGGGTGAACTGCCGGGCCGGGAACACCAACATCTTCAGCCACAGCCAGCTCAAGGCGCTGATCCTGAAGACCGGCCGGTGCATGGACAAGGCGTGGGGGCCGATCCTGCAGCGGCAGGGCATCGCGTTCAGCCCGCCGAACTACGCCGTCGCGGCCGGGCGCGGACGGGGCGCGTGCGGCGACTATCCGTCGGCCGGGAGCATGGTGCCGTACTACTGCCCGCGCAACAACACGATCTACGCCTCGACCTCGGCGATGTCCAGGGGCAACGGCAACGCCCGCGGCTACGGCCAGATCATCTCCTGGCACGGCGGCATCATCAGCATGATGGCCCACGAGTACGGCCACCACGTCCAGAACATCACCGGCGTGATGGACTCCTGGTGGCAGGGCACCGTCAACTCCTCCAGCCAGAGCGGCAAGCTGGCGCTGAGCAGGAAACTGGAGCTCCAGGCCACCTGTCTCGGCGGCATGTGGATGCGCTCGGTCGCCTCGTCCTACCCGGTCCCGTCCTCGCTGCGCTCGCGGCTGTTCTGGTTCTACGCGCAGGTGGGCGACTATCCCGGTTACCCGCGCGACCACGGCACGCCCGCCAACAACAACCGCTGGTTCCGGCAGGGGTGGGAGCGGGACAAGACGTACCAGTGCAACACGTGGCTGGCGCCGTCCTCGACGACCTCCTGAGCGACACGTGGCGTTCATCTCATGTTGAAGAGTTGTCTCTGATGTCCAGGTATGGGGGCTAGAATCACGGCAATCTTGTGCCCGACATGGGGCAAACGTCATTTTTGCCTGGTAGGCGTGTGAAGGAGCCGGTGTGAGCAAGCGCGATCGGGTGGACGCCGTGCCCGGAGGCGCCAAACGGCGGACTCCACGCCCGCGCAAGGGCTCCTCCCCCGCGCCGCGCTTCGCCAAACCCCTGACGACCGCCTCCGTCATCGGCTGGACGGCTCTGTCCGCCCTCGTGCCCGGCGCCGCGCATCTGCGGGCCGGGCGCCGTCGTACCGGGCTGATCATGATCGGCGCGTACGCGGTGCTGCTGCTCGCGGCCCTTGCCTTCGGCCTGACCCGGGATCTGAGCAACCTGACGGGCCTGGCCGAGGACGGCGCCATGGTCACGGTGATCGTCATCGCGGCCGCGTGCGCGCTGGCCTGGTTCGCCGTGATCGCCGTCTCGTACGTGGCGCTGGGCCCCAACAGGCTGAACCAGCAGGGCCAGGTGGTGACCGGGATCGTCGTGGGCGTGCTGTGCGTGGCCGTCATGTCGCCGTTCGCGCTGACGGCCAACTACGTGCTGGCCGGGCGGAACGCCGTCAACGCGATCTTCCCCTCGCACCCGGACCCGGAGAACCCCGTCCAGATCAAGAACCCCGAGGACCCCTGGGACGGCAAGACCCGGGTGAACTTCCTGCTGGTCGGCGGGGACGCCGCGGGCAACCGCGTGGGCGTGCGCACCGACAGCATGACGGTGGCCAGCGTGGACACCAGGACCGGCAACACCGTGCTGTTCAGCCTGCCGCGCAACCTGCAGCACGTGCGCTTCCCGCCGTCCTCGCCGCTGCACAAGCACTTCCCCAACGGCTACATGGCCGAGCTGCCCAACGGCGGCCTGCTCAACGAGGTCTGGCAGTACGCCAACGACAACCCGCAGCTCATGGGCGGCAAGAACCGCGGCCCGCGGGCCCTCATGGACGCCATCGGCTACACCCTGAACCTCAGGATCGACTACTACGCCCTGATCAACATGTACGGCTTCGCCGCCCTGGTGGACGCCATCGGCGGCCTGAAGATCCGGGTCGAGGAGGACGTCAAGTGGGGCGGCCACTTCGGCACCGCGGGCACGATCAAGGCGGGCTACCGCAAGCTGTCGGGTGAGGAGGCCCTGTGGTACGGCCGCTCCCGCGTCAACAGCGACGACTTCTCCCGCATGGGACGCCAGCGCTGCGTGATCGGCGCCTTCGCCCAGCAGGCCACGCCCGGCGTGATCCTGACGAACTTCACCAAGATCGCCGGGGCGGCCAAGCGGCTGGCCCAGACGAACATCCCGCGTCCGCTCGTCGCGCCGCTGGCGGACCTGGCGCTCAAGGTCAAGGACGCCAAGATCACCAGCCTGCAGTTCGTGCCGCCGGACTTCTACTCGGGCAGGCCCGACTGGGTCAAGATCCGCGCGGCCGCGAAGAAGGCGATCGCCGACTCCGACCGCTCCGCCCGCCAGGCCCAGACCGCCAACGTGACCGCGTCCCCCGGCTCCCCGACGGCCACGCCGTCGCGGACCCGTACGCAGGCCCAGGGGGGCACGCCGACCGAGACCCCGACCCGCAACAGCCAGCGGGGCGGCGCGAAGTCCCTGACGGAGCTGTGCGGCCTGTGACCGCCACCCCCGCCGGAGCCCGGCTCCGGCGGGAGCTCTGATCGGCGAAGGCCCGCGGCCTCAGGTCACTTCGTCAGGTGCCCGAGGATCCAGTCGGCCAGCGTGCCGGTGACCGTGCCGTGCTCGGAGTTGTCGGAGTCGCACTGGTAGTCGTCCAGCTCGCTGTGCTCCGGCGACAGGGCGGTGATGTCGGTGTAGAGGTCCACGGTCCAGTCCACGGGGTCGTACTGGAGCGCGACGGCGCTCACGGTGGGGACGAAGCAGGCCGACCGGAACCGGCCGGCGATCGGCGCGCCGAACGCGTCGGCGACCATGCCGTAGGAGGGCAGCGTGCCGCCGGGCGCCCCGTCGAAGGCCGCGACGCCGCTGGTGCGGCTGGTGCCGGCCCACAGCGGGACGGCTCGCATGCCGCCCACCCGCTGGCGGGCGCCCCGGTCCGGCTGGGTGCGCACGGTGGCGCCGGCCAGCCCGTCCAGGGCGGTCCACTCGAAGGCCAGGGCGTCGGGCGGGACGTTGCGGCCGGTGCCGTCGGCGGCGCCGTTGGAGACGCCGAGCTTGCGCGGCCTGAGCGGGAACCAGCCGGCGGCGCGCAGGTCCTCGATGAACGCCAGGCGCAGCGGGCTGGCCGTGGCGACCGGCCCGGAGTAGCGCCCGTCCGGGACCCAGCCCCACAGGAGCTGCTGCGCGGCCGGGCTCCTGATCAGCGCGGCCTGGCCGGGCGCGGCCGGCGCCAGGGCCTCGGCGAAGTAGGCGAGCTGTTGCAGGACGAGCGGGATCCAGGCGCCGTTGTGCGGGGAGTCGTAGGACAGGTAGGTCATCGTCTGGTGGTCCTCGCGGCGGCGTTCCATCTCCGCCAGCGCGTACCGGGTGACCAGGCCGCCCGCGCCGAGGCCCCCGACGATCAGCGGCGTGGTGCCCAGCCGCTCGCGGACCGCGCGGCCCACGCACGTCGCCGCGACCCCGGCGTTGGCCTGGATGTGGGTGTGGCGGGCGGCGAAGCCGAGCAGCACGACGTCGATGCCCTGGGCGAGCAGCCGGCTGAGCAGCCGGTCGCCGTGCGGCGGGTACGGCGCGTCGAGCCGTCCCCACAGCCCGGCCAGGTCGCTGGGCCCGTGGCCGAACCCGTCGGCGAAGATCATGGGACGGACGAGCGCGTCGTGGCCCGCGGCGAGATGGACGGCGGCCGTCCCCGTGGCGAGCCGGCCCTGGTAGGGCCAGGCGGAGGTGAGCTCCCACCGCGCGTCGGGCGCGCGGTGCTCCCCGGAGCCGGCGGGGTCGTGCGCGAAGAACACCCCCGTGGGGAGCGCTGCGGCGACCTGTTGCGCGCGTCCGGCGGGCGCGGGCCCGGACTCCTGTGCCTGAATGCGCTCGACGTCGATCCTGGCCGCCCCTGGTGTCGCCATGACTGTCACCTTTTCTCGTGGGTTACCGGATGTGACCCCCGATTCGTGTGCCCGCCTTTCTGAATATCGTTCGATCTTTTTCCGGATTCGATGACGTCTCCAGCTCACCTCGCCCACGGCGACAAATCAACCCGCGCCGCCGACAATTCACCCTGACCACCGGTCAAGGCATTACACAGGACCGCCGCAGGCCAATTCCCTTTGTCACACGAGCGCGGTCTTTCGCGGCATCAGCGCCAGGGCGCCCAGGTAGAGCAGGGCGGCCACGATGAGCAGGCCCTTGTAGCCGATCACCAGCGCCAGGTATTCCAGGCAGCCGCCGACCATCGCGCCGAGCAGGTTCGCGCCGAAGGACGTGGTCGCGTCGGCGGTGTCGGAGAAACGTTTGGCGAAGACCACGTTGGCGGCGAAGATCGGCAGGAAGGCCACCGTCACGGCCGCCACGGCGCGCAGCGGCACCGGCAGCGACAACAGCCACGCGTTCGGCACCAGCCAGGCCAGCAGCAGGCCGGCCAGCAGCACGGCGTACATGACGGGCAGCGGCGGGGTGCGGAAGCGGCGGGTCACCTCGACGGCGGCGAGCACGGCGACCAGCACCCCGGCGAAGACGATCGCGTTGACCACCCAGGTGGTGCCGAACAGCAGCGCGAAGCCCGTCACGCTCTTGGTCTCCAGCAGCATGAACGCCACCCCGAGCAGGAACAGGTCGGCGTAGGGCTTCATGCGCCCGTAGGGGCCCGCCACCACGCGGACGGCCAGCAGGCTGACGATGAGGATCAGGCCGAGGGTGATGATGTAGATCGGCGGGATCGTCCGGTCCTTCAGGTAGAGGAAGGGGCGGTCGTCGTCGGCGGGGGCCGGGGTGCCGGCGGCGGCGCCGGGCCACTGGCTCGCGCAGCGCTGGTCGGCGGCGGTCAGGCCGGCGGTGATGACGGCCTGCTGGCCCGCGGTGCTGACCACGTCGACGCACGGCTTGTGGCCGAAGGCGGTCTGCATGGTCGAGGCCAGGCGGTCGACCAGCCAGCTCTCGCGGTAGTAGTTGTACATCGAGAACGTGCCGCCCGGCCGCAGGTGGGCGCGGGCGGCCCGCATGGCCTCGGCGGTGAACAGGTAGCTCTCCAGGCGCAGCGAGCTGGCCCCGGACACGAGGGTGAGCGAATCGGGCAGGGCGAACAGGATCAGGTCGTAGCGGTCGCCGCTGCGTTCCAGGAAGGCGCGGCCGTCGGTGATGTGGGTGGTGACGCGCGGGTCGGCGTAGGGCTTGTCGGGGTGCAGGCTGCCGCCCAGCTCGCGCAGCTTGGGGTCGATCTCGACGGCGTCGACGTGCTGGGCGCCCTTGGACAGCGCGATGGCCACGTCGGTGCCGCTGCCCGCGCCGACGATCAGCACGTCCTTGGGCGGCCTGGTGGTGCGCTCGTAGGGCAGCCCGTACTGGCGCTCCCACTGCAGACGGGCGTAGGCGGGCACGGCCTGCTGGTGCGGGATGCCGTTGACGGAGATGTCGGTGACCGGCACGCCGAGCATCTGCATCGCCTTGTAGGTCACCTTGTAGTACGGCGACCACAGCGCCCCGGCCGTCAGCGTCTCCGACAGCAGCAGGCCGGCGACCAGGAGCGAGGGCAGGACCACCAGGCCCAGGTAGAGCGAGCGGGGCCGGGGCACCAGGAGCAGGCCGTAGCACAGGGCCGCGACGACGCCCCAGAACACCGGCGGCGCCGACAGGAACGACAGCGCCGTGAACGCGGCGATGCCGCTGAGGCTGCCGATCAGGTCGTAGCGGTAGGCCTCCAGGCGCGGCAGCTCGGGGAAGCAGCGCCCGACCAGTTCGGCGGGCCCCATGAGCACCGCCGCCGCGGCGATGAAGATCACCGGCAGGATCAGCCAGGCGGGCGGCCCGACGGTTCCGAGGCTCGTCCAGTACAGGACGCCCTCGGTGTTGCGGTCGACCGTCACCGGGAAGGCCAGCACGAGGGCCACCAGGACGAGCAGGACGACCGGCGAGTAATAGGGCTGGCGGCGCGAGCGCCCCACGCGCAGAAATCCGAGCCCGATTCCAAGAAAAGAACCGAGCAGGACAAAATTGGTGAAATAGCTCAGATGAACGATGTTCGAGCCTGTCCATCTGATGAGCGCCAGTTCGAGGAAGAGCATGAAGGCACTGGCGAGGACGAGCCTCGGCCGGACCGGCAGCCAGTGTTGTCTTTCCCCGTCGGAAACCGGCGTCTGCGCCTGGAGCGTCATGATGCATCACCGTAGTGAACAGACCGAAGACAAGGAAGCCTGACGCCCCGGAAACAATTATGGTCCGCTTCGCCACTTATGCGGTGTTTTCGCAGGTCACAACCGCCGTAAGGGGCTGGACGCGCCTTGACGGATGCAGGAATGTTGGGTCGTTCGTTTGCCCCCATTACGTTCGGTGGTGACTCATGCGGGTCCTGATCCAGCTCCGTCCCTCCCCCGATCTGGTCGCGGCCGTCGCCGATCCCGGCCAGACCGCCACCACGGCCGACGTCGCCGACGGCCTGCCCGGCGTCGAACTCGACACGGGCTTCACACCGGTCGCCGTGCCGAGGCCGGTCCCCGCGGCCGGCGGCGATCCCCTCTCCCTCCACCAGCCCCTCGACTTCTCGCTGGCCGCCGAGGACGCCTCCGTCCTGGTCCGCGGCACGATCTCCGACGACGAGCTGACCTCGCGGGTCACGCTGCTGCCCACGCTGCGCCCCGACGTCGTCGGGGTGTTCGCCGACCCGGTGATCGAGTCCAGCCTGACCTGCGGCGGCGATCCGCCCGTGGGCGACTGGCACGACGTCGAACGCCTGCTCAACGTGGCCGGGCTGCACGCCGAGGGGCTCGACGGCGCCGGGGTGGCGCTGGCCGTCCTGGACACCGGCGTCAACGCCGCGCACGTGGCCCGCCAGCTCGGCCGCGGCGTCACGCTGGACGCCGAGCGGAGCTGGAACCCCTCCGGCGTCACCGGCCGGGCCGGCCAGTTCGAGGTCGACCACGGCACGATGTGCGCCTTCGACGCGCTCATCGCCGCGCCGCAGGCGTCCCTGATCGACGTGCCGCTGCTGCGGTCGGCCCGGCCGGGCGGCTCGGCGCTCGACGGCCTGCTGTCGGACGCGGTGGCCGCCTTCACCCATCTGCGCACGGTGCTGGAGGCCCAGCCCGCGGCGTCCAGGTCGCTGGTGGTGAGCAACTCGTGGGGGTCGTTCTCCCCCGAGTGGGACTTCCCCGTCGGGCATCCGGGCAACTACTCCGACAACGCCGCCCACCCGTTCAACCTGGTCGTGGCCAGTCTCGACCGGGCGGGCGCGGACGTGCTGTTCGCGGCGGGCAACTGCGGCAGGCAGTGCCCCGACGGCCGGTGCGCCTTCCCCAACCGGCCCATCGGGGGCGCCAACTCCCATCCCAAGGCGCTGTCGATCGGCGGGGTCGACGTCAACGGCGAGCGGGTGGGCTACTCCTCGCAGGGGCCGGGACGGCTGACCGCGCGCAAGCCCGACGTGTGCGCGTACACGCACTTCTCGGGGTCGCGGGCGTTCGGCGACGGCGAGCCGGACACGGGCACCTCGGCGGCGACGCCGGTGGCCGCCGGGCTGGTGGCCGCGGTGCGCACCCGGTGGCCGGCCGCCAAGCTGTCGCCGGCGCAGCTGCGGGCGCTGCTGCGGCGCACCGCCGAGGACCGCAGCGAGGTGGGTTTCGACTACGACTACGGCTACGGGACGGTCGATCCGGCGGGCATCCTGGCCGCGCTGCACCGGCGGGCCAAGGCCGCGGCCTGAGCACGGTCCCGCCCACTCCCCTGGGCACGGGCGGGCGGGCCGTCCCGGAGCGGCCCGCTCACGCGGTCTCCCGGTTGAACACGCGGGCCCCGACGGTCAGGCCGACCACGGCGAGCCCGGCCGTGACGGCCACGCCGAGCCCGACCGTGCCGGTGGCGTAGTGGCCGGCGAACAGGTCGCGCAGCGCCTCCAGGACGTACCTGAAGGGGCTGAGGTGCGAGAGCGCGTCCAGCCAGCCGGGCGCCATCGACATCGGCAGGAACGCGCCCGACAGCAGCACCAGCGGGATGACCGCCGTCGACATCACCGGCGCGAACAGCTGCTCGCCGATGGTCAGCGCGACGGCGTACGACAGGGCGGCCAGGCTCGCCCCCAGCACCACGACCAGCACGAACCCGGCCGCGAGCCCGGCCACCGGCACCCGCATCCCGAAGGCGAACCCGGCGGCCAGCACCATCGTCGTCTGGACGGCCATCGTCACGACATTGTCGAGCACCCGTCCGAGCAGCAGGGCCAGGCGGCTGGCCGGGGTGACGCGCAGCCGTTCCAGCACGCCGAAGCGCTTGTCGAAGACCACCCCGAACCCGGCCAGCCCCATGCTCATCAGGCCGAGCTGGACGATCAGCCCCGGCACCAGCACCTCCCAGGTGCCGAACGTGGCGAAGATCGGCCCGAACAGCACCAGGAACAGCAGCGGCTGGACGGCGCCGAAGACGATGCCGAGCTTCTGGCGCAGCGTGGCGCGCAGGGAGTGGCGGAACAGCACCCAGGTGTCGCGCAGCATCAGACCCCCGCCTCCTCGCGCAGCGACCGGCCGGTGATGTCGAGGAACGCCTCGTCGAGGGTGCGTCCCGCCTTGAGCTCGGCCGGGGTGCCCGCGGCGGCGATCCGGCCGTCGTCGATGATCAGGAGCCGGTCGCAGAGCGCGTCGGCCTCGTCCAGGTAGTGGGTGGTCAGGAAGATCGTCACGCCGTGTTCCTCGCGCAGGGAGCGGACGTGCTCCCACAGGTTGGCGCGGCTCTGGGGGTCCAGGCCGGTGGTCGGCTCGTCCAGGAAGAGCAGACGGGGGTCGTGCAGCAGGGCGAAGGCGATGTCGAAGCGGCGTCGCTGCCCGCCCGACAGCGCGGCGCCCACGCGCTCCTCCAGGCCGGACAGGCCGAGCCGGGCCAGCACGTCGCGGTACCGGGTCCTGGCCGCGGCCCTGGTCAGGCCGTACAGCATGCCCTGGAGCTCCAGTTGCTCGGCGAGCGGGGCCATGACGTTGACGCCGCCGCCCTGCGAGACGTAGCCGATGCGGCGGCGCACCTCGCGCGGGTCGCCCAGCAGGTCGCGGCCCGCCACGGTGGCGGTGCCCGAGGTGGGGCGGAGCAGGGTCGTCAGCATGCGCATGGTCGTGGTCTTGCCGGCGCCGTTGGGCCCGAGGAAGCCGACGATCTCGCCGGCCGCCACCGAGATGTCGACGCCTTTGACGGCCTGCACGCCGCCTTCGAAGGTCTTGGTCAGACCTGTGGTTCTCAACATGTGATCGCCTCCAAAATTAGGGTAGCCACAATTTTGGAGTCACTGCAAGTTGGGTATCATGACGGCATGGAAGAGGGGCTGCGGGAGCGCAAGAAGCGGGAGACCAGGCAGCGCATCGCGGACGTGGCGATGGGCCTGTTCATGACGCGCGGGTTCGACCCCGTGACGGTGGCCGAGATCGCCCGCACCGCGGACGTGTCCGTCAACACGGTGTTCAACTACTTCCCGACCAAGGAAGACCTGTTCGCCGACCGGCAGGAGCTGGTGACCGACCTGCCGCAGCAGGTGGTGCGCGGGCGGCGGCCCGGCGAGAGCGTGGCGCGGGCCTTCCGGCGCGACTTCCTGGAGGCCCTCGACTCACGCCACTGGCGCTACGGCCTCAACGAGGGCGGCGACGTGTTCGCCCGCATCGTCAACGGCAGCCCGTCGCTGGTGGCCAAGCTGCGCGAGCTGCACGTCGCGCGGGAGCGGGCGCTGGCCCGGGCCCTGGCCGACGAGCTCGACGCCGACCCCGACGACCTGACCCCGCAGATGGTGGCCACCCAGATCCTCGGCACGACCAGGATCCTCACCACTCACGCGGTGACCCGGATGCTGGCCGGCGAGAGCTGGGAGACGATCGCGCCCGACCTGCGGGCCCAGGCCACGGCGGCCTTCGACCTGCTGGAGTCGGGCATCGGCGACTACTGCGTGCGGCCCTCAGTTGGAGAAGACGGCCGACAGGATGCCGGCCCCGAGCCCGAGGACCATGAACACGGCCCCGAGGATTAGCAGGATGCTGGCGATCATGCCGCAGATGCGGCCGGCCTGCACCGCGCCGCGGTTGTCGTAGGCGTAGCCGCTGGCGTCGATCTCCTTGAGCGCCTTGTTGCCCATCGACCAGGCGAACGGGCCGAGGATGCCGCAGACCACCAGACTGAGGATGCCGAGCACCAGGATCGTGGTGCCGTTGGGGTGGCTCTGGGGCGGCGGCCCGTAATAGGACGGACCGTAGTTCGGATACGACATGCCCCTTGTGCCCCCTTGCCCCTGTGACTGTCAGGTGCGATTTATACCACAGGCACCTCCTTGATCATGTTGCTGCATCATGGAACGGCACATGACCGATCTTTAGGAGCTTGCCCCCGTGCGTGAACGCGTCCGCGCCTTCCTCGCCGACCGGCGTTTCCAGCGCTTCGTCGTCGGCGTCATCCTGGTCAACGCGGCCACCCTCGGCCTGGAGACCGTTCCCGCCGTCGTCGGGGAGTTCGGCCACCTGCTGGTCGTGATCGACCACGCCGCCCTCTACATCTTCGTGGCCGAGCTGCTGGCCAAGCTCTACGTCGAGCGTTCGGCGTTCGTGCGCGACCCGTGGAACCTGTTCGACACCCTGATCGTGGGCATCGCCCTGGTCCCGGCGACCGGCGGGCTGTCGGTCCTGCGTTCGCTGCGCATCCTGCGGGCCCTGCGGCTGCTGTCGGTGGTGCCGAGCCTGCGCCGGGTGGTCTCGGCGCTGCTGCGCGCCCTGCCCGGGATGAGCTCGATCGTGCTGCTGCTCTCCCTGGTCCTGTACGTCGCCGCCGTCATGGCCACCAAGCTGTACGGCGGCGACTCCCCCGAGCGCTTCGGCAGCCTGCCGACCTCGCTGTTCACCCTTTACCAGACGATGACCGGGGACGACTGGGGCAACATCGCCCGCGAGGTGATGGGCGCCCACCCCACGGCCTGGATCTTCTTCACCATCTTCATCCTGGTCTGCACGTTCGTCGTGCTGAACCTGTTCATGGCGGTCGTGGTCAGCGCCATGGACGAGGAGTCGGCCGAGGAGCGCGCCGCGCTGGAGCAGGACAACACCCTGCACACCCAGCGCATCCTGGAGGAACTGGCCGCGCTGCGCCGCGAGGTCGCGGAACTACGCCGGCAGGACGTCGCCGGCTGAGCGCACCTGGCCGGAATGCTCGGAGCCGGTCCGGCCCGGCCGGTAGACCAGCCGCCACAGGGCCACGGCCAGCAGCAGCGTGACCGAGACGTACCCGGGGACGAGCCCCGACAGCGCGGCGACCCCCAGCGGCGCGAGGGCGGTGGGCACCGCCCACCCCCAGATCCAGCGCCATCCGGCGCGCAGGGCCACGCCGAGCACGGCCGAGGCGGCGAAGTACAGCGCCAGCCCGCCGCCCAGCACCCAGCCGGCGCCGTGGTGCAGGGACTGCGCCGGCTGGGCGGCGACGACGCCGAGCCCGGCCGCCGTGGCCGTCACCCCGGCGGTCATGGCGAAGTGCGCGGGCAGCGCGACGTACGGCGGCAGGCCGCGCTCGGCGGCCCCCGGCACGGTGGTCAGGCCGTACTGGAAGGTCAGCCACCACAGGGCGACGATCAGCCCGAAGCCGGCCGCGGCGGCGACGGCGAGCTCCGGCCCCCACGAGTGGCCCGAGGCCGAGACGACGACCTGCATGACCGCCTCGCCCAGCACGATGATCACGAACAGGCCGAGCCGCTCCCCCAGGTGGGCCGGGTCGAGCACGGCGGCGGCGGGCCTGGGCAGCGGGCGGGCCGGGCGGCCGGCCCTGACCCGGCGCTCCTCGCGCTCGGCCAGCCGGTGCGCCTGACCGCGCATCTCGGCCAGGAAACGCTCGGGCCGGCGGCTGTTGACGACGGAGAAGACCACGTCGAGCAGGATGCCGAGGGCCCACAGGCCGTAGCGCGTCGAGCCGTCCGCCCAGATGGAGGCGACCCAGGGGAACAGCCCGGCGCCGAGCTGGGCCGCCGGCCAGGCCGTCATGATCGTGCCGGCGTGCTGGATCGATCGGGAGGCGCTGATCCGGCAGACGATGTACGCCGCGATGAACCACCCGTCGTGCGTGCCGGCCGCCTTGTCGATCTCGTGGGCCACGTCGGGCGCGGCGGCGGCCATCACCGCGATGCCGAACATGCCGACCAGCATGCTGGGCACCCGCGTCTTGCCGGCCCGGACGTTGGAGTAGAGCGTCAAGGACGTCCAGACGCTCCACACCGCGTAGTAGAGCACCACGAACAGGACGACGTTCGTCCAGGTCGGATGCTGGAGCCGATGGGCGAGCTGGGCGACCGCCACGACGACGACCAGGTCGAAGAACAGCTCAAGCCAGCTCGCGTGGCGCTCTCCCGCTTCAGTCACGGCTAACGAGAATAGAACTCCACCACGAGCTGCTCGTCCACGGGGACCGCGATCTGCTCGCGCTCGGGCCGGTGCAGGAGGGTGACGCGCAGCTCGGCGTGGTCGACCGACAGGTAGGGCGCGACGCGCTCGTCGGCGTGCACGCCCTCGGCGGCGGCCACGAAGGGCTGCATCCGGCGAGAGCGCTCCCGCACGGTGATGATCTGGCCGGGTTTGACCAGGTAGCTGGGGATGTCCACCTTGCGGCCGTCCACGGCGATGTGGCCGTGGTTGACGTACTGGCGGGCGGCGTAGATCGACGGGGCCAGGCCGGCCCGCAGCACCAGGGAGGCCAGGCGGGTCTCCAGGATGGCGACCAGCTCGGCGCCCGAGGCGCCCGGCTTGCGCACCGCCAGGTCCCAGTAGCGGCGCAGCTGCCGCTCCGACACGTCGTAGTACCAGCGCAGCTTCTGCTTCTCCATCAGCCGCAGCCCGTAGTCGCCGGTGGTGCGGCGGTTGGTCTTGCGGCCGTGCTCGCCCGGCGGGTAGGGGCGCTGCTCGAAGTAGCGGACGGCTTTCCTGGTCAGCGGGACGCCCGCGCGACGCGACAGTCGCACCTTCGGGCCGGTGTAGCGCACGTTCACCTCGATATGGTTAGGTAATCCTTACTTAGGTAAGGCTAACCTACCAATGGATGTGATCTCAATGTTGCCCCTCGCCGAGCGGATCCGTACTCTCGCCTCGACCTCGACGCCGGCCAAGCTCACGGTGAACGGCGCCTGTTCCCCCGTCCGGGGCGGCGTGGACGAGAGCGGCCGCCCGGTGCTGCTGGTCCGGCCCGGCGAACCGCTGCACGGGTTGCGCGAGGACGCCGTGGTCGCGGTGAACCTGACGGCCATGCGGCAGCTCGGCGCGGTGACACACCCGCGGGCGATGATCGAGGTGCACGGATGGGCGGAGGCCGTGCCGGAGTCGCAGGCCCGCTCCGCGGCGGTGGCGGTGGCCGCGCACAGCGCCGACGAGGGCCTGTTCGACGCCCTGGAGCGGTACGGCCGTCCCGACGCCCCGCGCCTGCTGCGCCTGGACGTGGCCCAGGTCGTCTATCTGACCGGCCAGGAGTCCGGCGTGCTGGACGCCGACGACTACCTCGGCGCGGCCCCCGACCCGCTCACCGAGACGGCCGAACGGGTGATCGCGCACGTCAACGACTCCCACCGGCCGCAGCTCACCGCGGGCGTGGCCAGGCAGCTCGGCGAGGAGCCCGGCGAGGTGTGGTTGTGGGAGCTCGACCGGTACGGCGCCACCGTGCGCGTGGACGAGTCGCTGGTGCGCTTCCCGTGGCCGGTCCCCGCCCGGTCCGGGCCGTGCCTGGAGACGGCGCTGCGCGGGCTGCTGTGCGGCTGTTGATCACGATTGGCGCTGAATTTCCCCGCTGGACGTCCGCCACGGGCCGACCCATGCCCGCACGTCACTACCATCGGGGTACGTGAGCGGAACCCATCGATCGACGACGCGGACCGCCTCCTCCCCGGCGGAGGGGGGCGCGCGGCGTGGGCGGGCGCTGATGGCCGCCGGGGTGCTGCTCGGCACGCTCATGCTGGCCGGGGCGGGGGCGCTGATGGGCGACGCGTTCAGCTCGCCCGGCCTCGACCCGGTGCACTGGCCGCACGACGCGAGCCGGACCTCCGGGGAGCCGGGGCCCGTCGCGGTGGGCTCCGAACGGGCCACGGCCACCCCCCTCACCGCCACCGCCACCGCCACCGCCACGACCCGGCCCACCAGGGTCCGCACGGGGCCCGCCGTGACCGGTTCCACGCCTGAGGGCGTCCGGCCCGAGGGCGGGCGGGGGACGCGCACGCCGCGCTCGACCACGTCCGGCGCCGTCCCCGGCGCCACCCCCGGCGCCGTCGTCACCTCCCCCGGCCGGACCCCGGCCCCCTCGCCGTCGTCGTCGCCCTCGCAGGGCTCTCGTCCCAGCCCGGCGCCGACGCCGTCCTGGAGCGCCGGTCCGGTGACGACTCCGCCGTCGCACCCGCACGGCACCCCGCCGGGCCGCCACCCGTCCAGGACCCACAAGCCCGGGAGATGACCGCCCGTCGCCGGTGTGCGACGGGCGCCGACGGCGGTGTGCGGGCGGTTCAGCCGGCGTCGTGCGTCATGCCGCGCAACAGGTAGCCGAGGCCCGTGGCGAAGGTGGCGTCCCAGTCGTGGCCGAGGCCGTGCTTCCCCGGGGAGCGGCACCTCGCCGAAGACGGCGTCCAGCGCCAGGTCCAGGGCGTTCTCCTTGGTCCGGACGTGCCAGTAGAGGGTGGTCGAGCCCGTGTCGAGGCGTTCGGCCAGGCGCATGGTCAGCCCGGCCACGCCCTGCTTCGGCGCGGACGGCGTGCTGCGGGAGAGCCCCGAACCTCGCTGGGACCTCTAGCCGGCGCCGGCCAGGCCGCGCTCGCGGCGCAGCGTCGAGACCGTCATCGTCTCGTCGACCGCCTCGGGCGAGAGCACGTGGTCGAGCACCATCACCGCGCAGCCGCTGATGCCCGCGCCCGCGCCGAGCCGGCTCGGCTCGATGCGCAGCCGCCGGGTGGCCAGGGCGGTGGAGCGGCGGTAGACGACCTCGCGGATGCTCGACACCAGCGGGCCGAACGCCTCGGCCATGTCGCCGCCGAGCACCACGACCGAGGGGTTGAGGATGTTGACCGCCCCGGCCAGCACCTCGCCGATGCGGCGGCCGGCCGTGCGCACGATGGCCATCGTCTCGGCGTCGCCCGCGCGCACCAGGGCGGTCACGTCGGCGATGGTGCCGACGTCCTTGCCCGCCTCGCGCAGGTCGCGCAGCAGCGCGGTGCCGCTGGCGACGGAGTCGACGCAGTCGGTGTTGCCGCAGCGGCACAACACGCCGCCGCCGTCGAGCACGGGGATGTGGCCGATCTCGCCGGCCGCGCCGAGCGCGCCGCGCAGGATCTCGCCGCCGGCGATCACGCCCGCGCCGATGCGGGTGGAGACCTTCACGAACATCAGGTCGCCGAGGTCGGGGTAGGCGCCGCGGTGCTCGCCGATGGCCAGCACGTTGACGTCGTTGTCGACGAGCACCGGCACGGGGAACCGCTCGCGGATGATCGGCGGGATGACCACGCCGGTCCAGGAGGCCATCACCCGGGCGCTCTCGGTGCGGCCCTGGGCGAACTCGACGGTGGCCGGCACGCCCATGCCGACGCCCCTGACGCAGGAGCCGGGGCGGTCGCCGAGCAGCTCGTCCCAGGTGTCCATGAGCAGCGGGAGCACGACGTCGGGGCCCTGCTCGACGTCGATGAAGAAGTCGCGGCCGGCCAGCTCGCGCCCGGCCAGGTCGCAGACCGCGACCCGGGTGCGGCTCGCGCCCAGCGCGGCGACCAGGACGACACCGCCCCCGGCGTTGAACTCCAGCCGGACCGGCGGCCGCCCGCCGGTCGAGGGGGCGTCGGTGCGCTCGACGACCAGGCCGCGGTCGAGCAGCTCGCCGACGCGCAGTTGCACCGCCGGGCGCGACAGACCGGTCACGCGGCCGAGGTCGGCGCGCGTGACGGCCTCACCCGTGCGGATGAGGCGGAGCACCTCGCCACTCGTGGCGAGGGTCGCGGCGGTACGTCGAGGCATCGGCTAAGTGAATCACATGGGCTTCGGTAATGAAAAGTGAAGACTTTTTCATCTCAGATGCCAAAACCCTGCTTGTGCACGACCCAAACTCTCGTTAGTGTCCGTTCTGTCCTTGCTTGGTAGATCAACGGAGCTTCGCCTTGTCCCCCCTCTCGACCGCCAGCCCCGCCCATACCGCCGATCTCGTCGTCTTCGGCGGCACCGGCGACCTGTCCATGCGCAAGCTGATCCCGGCGCTCTACCACAGCGACAGGGACGGCCGGCTGTCCCCCGAGACCCGCGTCATCGCCATGTCCCGGGGCGGGCTGACCGACGCCGACTTCCGCGGCAAGGTGGACGCCGAGGTACGCGACCAGGTCCCCGTGGACGATCCCGCCGTCTGGCAGCGCTTCCTGGGCCGCCTGCACCACGTCTCGGTGGACGTCGGCGGCGAGGACAAGTCGGGCTGGGGCGCGCTGACCAGGCTGCTGGCCGGTCACGAGCAGCGCGACCGGGTGTTCTACCTGGCCAGCCCGCCGATGACGTTCGGCCCCTTCTGCCGCGAGCTGGAGGAGGCCGGCCTGGTCACCCCGCTGTCGCGGGTGGTGCTGGAGAAGCCGCTCGGCCGCGACCTGCCCAGCGCCCAGCGGATCAACGACGAGGTCGGCGCCATCTTCGACGAGCGCCAGATCTTCCGCATCGACCACTACCTGGGCAAGGAGACGGTGCAGAACCTGCTGGTGCTGCGCTTCGCCAACGCCTTCCTGGAGCCGATCTGGAACTCGTTGTGGATCGACCACGTCCAGATCACCGCCGCCGAGACCGTCGGCACGCCGGGACGGCGCGGCTACTACGACCACGCCGGCGCGCTGCGCGACATGGTGCAGAACCACCTGCTCCAGCTGCTCACGCTGACCGCGATGGAGCCGCCGTCGCGCAACGACCGCGAGTCCATCCGGGACGAGAAGGTCAAGGTGCTGCAGTCGCTGCGGCCGATCGTGAGGACCGAGGTGGACCGGTTCACCGTGCGCGGCCAGTACACCGAGGCCGGCGGCATGCCGTCCTACCTGGACGAGCCCGCCTCCACGCCGACGACCGAGGCCTCGCGGCGGGTGGAGACGTTCACCGCGATCCGGGCCGAGATCAAGAACTGGCGCTGGGCGGGGGTGCCGTTCTACCTGCGGACCGGCAAGCGCATGCCGTACCGGCGGTCGGAGATCGTGGTGCAGTTCAAGGACGTGCCGCACTCCATCTTCCCCGGCGGCACGCCGAACCGCCTGGTGCTGCGGCTGCAGCCCGAGGAGGGCATCGAGCTGCACATCATGGCCAAGGAGCCGGGCGCGGGCGAGGTGACGCTGAAGCCGGTGCCGCTGTCGCTCAGCTTCGGCAAGACGTTCACCGCGCGGGTGCCGGAGGCCTACGAGCGGCTGCTGACCGACGTGCTGGCGGGCAACCCGACGCTGTTCATGCGGCGTGACGAGGTGGAGGCGGCCTGGCGCTGGATCGATCCGATCCTGGCGGCCTGGGAGTCCTCCGCCGACCTGCCCGAGCCCTACCCCGCAGGAACCACCGGCCCCGCCGGGGCCCACGAACTGCTCGGCCGCAGCGGTCGCGCCTGGCACGAGGAGGAAGACCTGTGAATTCCGTCATCCAGGAGATCACCGATCGGATCGCCGAGCGCAGCGCGGCCAGCCGTACCGCCTACCTGGCGCGGATCCGGCGCGACGGCGAGGCGGCGCGGGCCAAGGGCCCGGCGCGCGCCCACCTGGGCTGCGCGAACCTGGCGCACGGGTTCGCCGCCGCCTCCGATGAGGACAAGCCCTCGTTGCGTGGCACGGCCAAGCCCGGTGTGGCGATCGTGACCAGCTACAACGACATGCTCTCCGCCCACCAGCCGTACGAGACCTACCCGCCCGAGCTGAAGGCGGCGGTGCGCAGGGCGGGCGGCGTGGCGCAGGTCGCCGGCGGCGTGCCCGCGATGTGCGACGGCATCACGCAGGGCCGCGCCGGCATGGAGCTGTCCCTCTACAGCCGCGACGTGATCGCCATGGCGGCCGCCATCGCGCTGTCGCACGACATGTTCGACTCGTCGCTGCTGCTGGGCGTCTGCGACAAGATCGTGCCGGGCCTGTTCATCGGGGCGCTGCACTTCGGGCACCTGCCGGCGATCTTCGTGCCGGCCGGGCCGATGACCTCCGGCCTGCCGAACAAGGTCAAGGCGCGCACCCGCCAGCTCTTCGCCGAGGGCAAGGTCGGACGGGCGGAGCTGCTGGACGCCGAGGCCGAGTCCTACCACTCCCCCGGCACCTGCACCTTCTACGGCACCGCCAACTCCAACCAGGCGCTGATGGAGGTCATGGGCCTGCACCTGCCCGGCTCGACGTTCGTCAACCCGCACACCGAGCTGCGGCACGCCCTGACCGCGGCGGCCGGCCGCCGCGCGGTGGAGATCACCGCCCACGGTCCGGAGTACACGCCGATCGGCGAGCTGGTGGACGAGAAGTCGATCGTGAACGCCTGCGTGGCGCTGCTGGCCACCGGCGGCTCCACCAACCACACGCTGCACCTGGTCGCCATGGCCGCCGCCGCGGGCATCGTGCTGACCTGGGACGACCTGGCCTGCCTGTCGCGCGTCGTGCCGTCGCTGACCAAGATCTACCCCAACGGCCAGGCGGACGTGAACCACTTCCGCGACGCCGGCGGCATGCAGGTGCTCATCGGCGACCTGCTGGACGAGGGCCTGCTCCACGGCGACGTGCTGACCGTCGCCGGCCCCGGCCTCGACCGCTACCGCGAGGCGCCCTCGCTGGTGGACGGCGAGCTGGTCTGGGAGCCGGTCACGGGCGGCAGCAAGGACCGCGACGTGCTGCGCCCGGTCGCCGAGCCGTTCTCGGCCGACGGCGGGATCCACATGGTCGAGGGCAACCTCGGCCGGGCCGTCAGCAAGGTGTCGGCGGTCAAGCCCGAGCACCTGGTGATCGAGGCCCCGGCCAAGGTCTTCGACGACCAGCTCGACCTGCTGCGCGCCTTCGAGGCCGGCGAGCTGGACGGGCAGGACTTCGTGGCCGTCATCCGCTACCAGGGCCCCAGCGCCAACGGCATGCCCGAGCTGCACAAGCTCACGCCGCCGATGGCGGTGCTGCTCGACCGCGGGCAGCGGGTGGCGATCGTCACCGACGGCCGCATGTCGGGCGCGTCGGGCAAGGTTCCCGCGGCCATCCACCTGTCGCCCGAGGCCGCCGACGGCGGGCCGATCGCGATCGTCCGCGAGGGCGACGTGATCAGGCTCGACTCGGCCGCCGGGACGCTGGAGCTGCTGGTGCCCGCCGAGGAGCTGGCCCGGCGCACGCCCGAGGGCCGGCCGCTGAGCGACGCGGAGTGGGTCGGCACGGGACGCGAGCTGTTCGCCACGTTCCGCCGCATGGCCGGGCACGCCGAGCAGGGCGCCGGGATCTTCGGGGTGAGCGGCGCCGAGTCGCCGCACCACGGCCCCGGGCTGGGCTTCCCCGCCGAGGCGGGCGCCTCGCACCTGGAGAGCGGCGCGCCCGTGGGCACGCGGGCCGCCGGGCTGGGCCGGTGAGCGTCCGTGGCATCCTTCCGGTGACGACGGCGTGCGATCTTGGCCCCGTCGTCGTGGGCATCGGAGGCGTGAGCATCGGAGGTGTGGGATGAGTGCCTTTGACCTTCCCTGGCTGGTCGCCGACATCGGGGGGACCAACGCCCGGTTCGGGCTGGTCACCTCGCCGCAGGCCCGGCCGTCGAACGTCGCGGTGCTGGCCGGCTCCGCCTACCCCACGCTGCCCGACGCCGTCGACGCCTATCTCGCCGAGCACGCGGGCGGGGCGCGGCCGGGCGCGGCGTGCCTGGCGCTGGCCGGGCCGATCGACGGCGACCGCTACCGGCTGACGAACTCGGCGTGGGCCGGGTCCGTACGCGACCTGGGCATCCCGTACGCGGTGCTGCTCAACGACTTCGAGGCGCTGGCCGTGTCGCTGCCCCACCTGGAGGGCCCCGACCTGGTGTCCCTGGGCGGGCCCGACCCCTCCCACGGCGTCAAGGCCGTGCTGGGCCCCGGGACCGGGCTCGGCGTCGGCGGGCTCGTGCCCACGGACCGGGGCTGGACGCCCGTCCCGGGCGAGGGCGGGCACGTCACGGTGCCGGTGATCGACCGGCGCGAGCTGGAGATCGTCCGGGTGCTGCAGGCCGAGGGGCTGCCGCACGTCGTGGCCGAGCACCTGCTGTCCGGCCCCGGCCTGGTACGCCTGCACCGGGCGCTGGCCAAGGTCAACGGCGTGAGCGCGCCCGACCTGAACGCCTCCGACATCGTGGCCCGGCTCGACGACTCGCTCTGCGCGGAGACCGTCGAGGTGTTCTGCGAGATGCTGGGCAGCTTCGCCGGGAACGTGGCGCTCACCCTGGGCGCCAGGGGTGGGGTCTACCTGGGCGGCGGAGTGCTGCCCCGTATCGTGGAACGGGTGCGGACCAGCGGTTTCCGTGCCCGGTTCGTCGGCAACCCCGACATGCCCGGATACCTGGAGGCGATCGCCACCACGCTGATCGTCGCGCCCCAGCCGGCGCTCACCGGCGCGGCCGCCTGGCTGCGCGCGCGGGCCACCACCGAACTCGTGGGCTGAGGCCCACCCTGATCACCACTAGACGGCCGTGACCCCGGCCGATGAGGAGAAGACTCTGATGAGCTTGCTCGACCTCGCCCCCGTGATCCCCGTCGTGGTGATCGACGACGTGGCGACCGCCGTGCCGATGGCCGAGGCTCTCGTGGCGGGCGGGCTGCCCGTCATCGAGGTGACGCTGCGCACGCCGGCCGCGCTCGGAGCGATCGAGCGGATCGCCGCGGAGGTGCCGGGGGCCACGGTCGGCGCGGGCACGATCCGCACCACCGCCGACATCTCGGCGGCCGTGGCGGCCGGTTCCCGGTTCCTGGTCTCGCCGGGCACGACGTTGTCGCTGGTGGAGGCGCTGGAGTCCAGCGGCGTGCCGTACCTGCCGGGCGCGGCGACCGTCTCGGAGGTGATGGCGCTGGCCGAGCGCGGCATCAAGGAGCTGAAGTTCTTCCCGGCCGAGGCGGCGGGCGGCGTCGCGTACCTGAAGTCGCTGGCCGGGCCGCTGCCGGACGTGCGTTTCTGCCCGACCGGCGGGATCCGGGCCGAGAGCGCCGCCGACTACCTGCGGCTGCCGAACGTGGGCTGCGTGGGCGGCAGCTGGCTCACCCCCGCCGACGCGCTGGCCGCGGGCGACTGGGCCCGCGTGGAGAAGCTCGCGGCCGCCGCGGCGGCACTGCCCCGGTAGCTTCCAGGGCCGCCTCGGCGGCCCTGTGCTTTCTGGCGTTCGTTCACGGGTGGTGGGCCTTGGCGTCGCCGCGCGCCTTCTCTCACTCGTGAACGGGCGCGCGCGTGTTGCAGCTCTCGTGGACGGTGATCGCGTGTTGCGGCCCTTCTGGACGATGACCGCGTGCGGCAGTCCTCGTGGACGGCGGCCGCGCAGGCGCTGCGCACTGCCGGGCGCTCGCACCGGCGGTCCGTCCCGCCGATGCACCGGCAGCACAGGCACGCGTCAACGACGGCGGGGGCTGGCGGGCGCATATGCCGCAACTCTGGACCTTTCTCCCAGAGCCCCCGCTGAACTGGCCCTTTCCGGCCACTCGGAGATCATCAGCCTGCGCCGAACCGGGTATTCGGACGCGTGACGGCGGGGTAGGGCAAGGAATGCCAAGCCGTAGCCCCGGGAAGCCCCATCCGCTCCTCGGAGAGCGAAAGGGAGCACCATGCCGCTGGAAACGGCCCGTCAGGAACACCTCACGCGCCCGGTGACGCCGATCGGGAGCCTGGAGCGGGGCATCGACATCCTCCTGGCGCTGAGCGCCGCGCCCCGGCCGGTCAGCCTGGCCCAGCTCAGCCGGAGCACGGGCCTGCCCAAGTCCACGGCCCACCGGATCCTGGGCGTGTTGTGCGCGCGCGAGCTGGCCCGCCGGGTGGGCACCGGCTACCTGCCCGGCCGGCAGCTGGAGACGATGGCCGGCATCGCCCGCAACCGCATCCCCGGGTCGCGGCGGGTGGTCCTGCCGTACCTGCTCTGCCTGCAGGAGACCACCCGCCAGACCGTCAACCTGGCCGTGACCGCCGGCCTGGAGGCCCGCTACGTCGAGCGCCTGTACGGCCACGACCGCGTCCGGTCCCGCTCCGACGGCACCGACCTGGCGCCGCTGCACTGCACGGCGACCGGCAAGGCGCTGCTGGCCTTCGACACCGGGCTGCGCGAGGAGGTGCTCGGGCGGGGCGGCTTCGAGCGGCTGACCAGCCGCACGATCACCGGCGTGGCCACGCTGGAGCGGGAGCTGGCCCAGGTCCGCCGGTACGGCGTGGCCTACGCCCAGGAGGAGTACACCGAGGGCGTGTCGTGCGTGGCCGCGCCGGTGTTCGGGCCGGGCGGCGGCGTGTGCATGTCGGTGGGGGTGGCGGCGCCGGGCCCGTCCGCGCCGCTGGCCCGGCTGGGCCTCACCGTACGCGGTGCGGCGCAGGCGATCTCGGCCGCGCTGGTGGTGGCCTGACGTGTTCCGGCCCCTGGAACGCTCCACGGGACGCGTCCCGAAAACGTTCCGCCCAGCGAGACCCCCGCTTGCGCACCCGGCGGACGGGCGATCGCATGACCCCATGGATTTCCTTCCCGTCCCGGCCACCGAGGAGGCGCCCGCGACCCCGCCAGATCAGGCCCGGACGACCCTGGGCACGCGGGCGCAGGCCGGAGACGGGGAGGCCACGCGTGCCTAGAGGCCTGCACAGGGCCACGGTGCTGGAGACCCTGCGCCTGGCCGGGGCCCTCCTGCCGCCGGGCACGCCGCACGCGACGGCCGGCCTCGACCTGCTGCGCTCCCGCTCCCTGCTGACCGGCCTGCACGTCCGGTACGGCGGCCGTCCGGTGCTCGTCCGCAGCCCGCGCCGCACGGCGCTGGTGGTGCTGTCCCAGCGGGACGCCGAACGCGTGTTGTCCGAGCCCGCCTTCGTCCCCACTGTGCGCGAACGGGCCGCCGGCCTGCCCTACGACGTGCTGCGGCCCGCGTTCGCGGAGGTGGCCCGGCAGGAGGCGGCCGCGCTGACGGACGGCGTCGTCGACTACGCCCGGCTGGAGTCGTGCTGGCAGCGGGTGGCGCGGCGGTGCGTCTACGGCGCGGGCGCGGCCGGCGACGAGGAGCTGAGCGCACTGCTCGCCCAGGTCAGACGGGCAGGCAGGGGGCGGGCCAGACGCCGCCAGGAGATCCTTTCCGGCCGCTACGACGCCCGCATCCTCGACCATCTGCGCCGCGCCGAGCCCGGCACCCTCGCCGGTCTGCTCGCCGAGACCAGCGGCCCGGAGGCGCGCGGCCTGCGACAGGCGGCGTTCTGGCTGCTCGGCTTCAGCGTGACCGCCGCCAGCCTCATGCGCACCCTCGCCCTGCTGGCCACCTACCCGGTCCAGCGCAAGTGCGCCCGCGCCGACCCCGACTACCTGCGCGCCTGCCTGCGCGAGGGCCTGCGTCTGTGGCCGCCGGTCCCGGCCCTGTCCCGCCTCACCACCGAGGAGACCGACTGGTACGGCGTCCCGGTGCCCGCCGGCACCCACGTGATCCTCCCGTTCGCCCCCCACCAGCGCAGCCCCCGCCTGCACTACGCCGATTCCTTCGCCCCCGAGATCTGGCTCGACGGCACCGCCGCCGGCGAATGGTGGGCCCTGCCGCGCTGCGACGGCGTGCACCTGATGCTGGGCGTCGGCACGGCCTTCCTGGGCGGGATCCTGGCCTCGGCCCGCCCGAAGGCGACCGGCCGGCCGCTGTCCCCGCACCGCCCGCTGCCCCAGACGCTCAACGCCGCCCGCCTGCGGGTGACGATGCGCCCGCTGAAGCGGCGTCCGGGCCAGAGCTGACCGGGCTTCGTCGCCACCGGGCGGCGGCTTCTCCGTTAGAGTCTGGGGTGGAAAAAGGCGTACCGGCGGAAGAAACGGTTCGGTTTGCGACGGGATGACGACGGCGAGAGGACGGCGACCGTGGGGCGCTCGGCAGGCACTCCGCTGAAGCCTGAGGATCCGCCGGCGATCGGCCCCTACGAGCTGTTGAGCCGTCTCGGCTCGGGGGGCATGGGCACCGTCTACCTCGCCAGGGGCGCCGACGGGGTCAAGGTGGCGCTCAAGGCCATCAGGCGTGACTTCACGGCCGACCCGGTCTACCGGGCGCGTTTCCACGAAGAGGTGTCCAACGCGCGCAAGGTGGCCTCGTTCTGCACCGCGCGGGTGCTCGACCACGGCGAGGACCGCGGGGTGCTCTACCTGGTCACCGAGTACATCGACGGCATCTCGCTGGAAGACCAGCTGATCGAGCACGGCGCGCTGCCGCCGTCGGTGCTGCACTCGGCGGCCGTGGGCGTGGCGGCGGCGCTGACCGCCATCCACGCCGCGGGGCTGGTCCACCGCGACCTCAAGCCGGCCAACGTCATGCTGACGCTGGCCGGGCCGCGGGTGATCGACTTCGGCTTGGCGCGCTCCACGCACGTCGCGTCCCGGCACACGAACGCCGGCATGGTGATGGGCACGCCCGGCTGGATCGCTCCCGAGCAGGTCTTCGAGGGGCACACCAGCCCGGCCGGCGACGTGTTCGCCTGGGGCTCGCTGATCGCGTACGCGGGGCTCGGCGGCCATCCGTTCGGTGAGGGGGACGCGTACGTGATGGCGGCGCGGGCCCGTACCGCGCCACCGGACCTGCGCGGCCTGCCCGCCCCCCTGGACCGGCTGGTCGCCGCGGCCATCCACCCCGACCCGGCGCGCCGGCCCGCGGCCAAGCAGCTCCTGCTGGAACTGGTCGGCGCGGCCGACGAGCCCGCAGCCCAGCTGGCGGCCACCGAACACCTGACGAACGCATGGAACCCCTCGGAGTTCCGCCCCCTCGGCCACACGCCCCCACCCGCCGAACGCACGGGGCCTCCGCACCAGCCCTCACCCGCGGAACGCACGGGGCCTCCCCACCTGCCCTCACCCGCGGAACGCACGGGGCCTCCGCACCAGCCCTCACCGGCGGAACGCACGGGCTCCCCCCATCTGCTTCCGCCTGTGGAACGCACGGGCCCTCGCCCTCCGATGCCCTCCGCGCCGGGTTCTCGCCCCCCGATGCCCCCGTCTCCCGACCGGACGGGGTCCCGCTCCCCCATGCCCCCCGCTGCCGAACGCACGGGATCCGCCGTTCCGATGCCCCCCGCACCCGAACGCACGGGATCCCACCCTCCGCTGCCACCCGCGGCCGAACGCACGGGGGCGGGCTCCGCGATGCCGCCTTCCGCCGAGCGCACGGGCCCGCGTCCACCGCACGCGCCCTCCCCTGCCGAACGCACCGGCCCCCGCCCGCCCATGCCCATCCCGGCGGACCACCCAGGGCCAGGCACATCGCAGACTCCGTCCACGGCCGACCCGGCGGCACCCCACGCCGCCCAGATGCCTCCGGCGACCGAGCACACCGGCATGCGTCCACCGCACATGCCCTCCCCTGCCGAACGCACCGGCCCCCGCCCGCCCATGCCCGCCGCCGCAGAGCACATGGGGCAGCGGCCCCCCATGCCTTCGGGCATGGAGCACCCTGGACAGCAGTCCCCCATGCCGTCGCCCGCCGAGCGCACCGGACCGCGTCCGCCGCAGATGCCCTCCCCTGCCGAACGCACGGGCCCTCGCCCGCCCATGCCCGCCCCCACGGAGCACCCGGCACCTCGCGCGCCGCAGATGCCGCCTCCCGTGGACCGGACCGGGAACATCCCGCTCCCCCACCACCAGACCACCAGCCAGGGCCCCCTACCGCCGCACACCACGGGCCAGGCCCCCCTACCGCCGCACACCACGGGCCAGGGACCGCTGCCCGGGTACCCGCCTCCGCGCCGCAAGCGCGGCGTGTTCACCGGCTGCATGACCGCGCTGGTGATCGTGATCGTCCTGTTCGTGGTGCTCCTGGCCACCCTGGCCTGGATCTTCCGCTCCCCCGCCATAGGCGAGGAGGGCCCGGTACAGGACGGAAAGCTGAAGTTCGCGGTAACCGGCACAAAGTGCCCCAAGCCAGCGAAGTCCGCCTCCCGCCGTACCTGCCAGGTCACGGTGAAGGTGAACAACGTGGGCCCCGACGCCCGCGTCCTCTACCCCGGCCAGCAGAAGCTGATCGACGAGGACGAGGCCCTGCACGGCGGCAGCAAGCTCCTGGACAAGAGCGGCACGGAGATCACCCCGGTCCGCATCGCCCCCAGCCAGTCCTTCATCGGCACGCTGGTATTCGACCTGCCGAAAAGCGCCGAGCCGACGGGCCTGGAAGTACACGACTCAGGCCTGAGCGCCGGAGCCCGAGTCGCCCTGAGCTAACCAGCGACTCAGACCTGAGCGCCAGAGCCCAACCAGTTCAGGGCTAACCAGCAACCCATGCATAAGCCCCAGAGCCCGAACAGCCCGGGGCAAACCAGCAACTCAGACCTGAACGCCAGAACACAACCAGCCCAGGGCTAACCAGCACCCCACGCATAAGCCCCAGAGCCCGAACAGCCCCGAGCTAACCAGTGACTCAGACCTGACCGCCAGAGCCCAAGTAGCCCGTGGGCCAACCAAGAACCAACCCTCACATCCCGGCAAAACGCCGCCCTGGACCGCCCCCCTCACCACCCAGCACCGGCCAGCAGCCCCAAGCCAAGCCCTCTCAATCAGGCTCCATCAGGGCCATGGTCTGTTGGCGGTGTGATGGCGGCGTCACTCGAAAAGGCAGGACTCCGGCTGAGAAGGCACGTCGTCGCCGCGGGACTCCGGACAAAAGGCACGGCTCGCGACAAGGGCACTCCCCCGTTCCGATGATTCCCAGGCTCTTCCCCCTCAGAACCCCTGCTCCGGCGACACCACCCCTTCCATCGGGGCGCCGTCGGCGAAGTGGCGCACGTTCGCGGCCACGCGTTCAGCCAGGCCGCGCCAGTAGGACGACGGCGGGTTCGCCGTGTGCGGCGTGATCAGGACGTTGTCCATGTGCCACAACGGGTGCCCGGACGGCAGCGGCTCCGGGTCGGTGACGTCCAGTGCGGCACCACCGATCCGTCCCTCGCGCAGCGCCGTCACCAGGTCATCGGTCACGACGAGGGCACCCCGGGCGATGTTGACCAGCCAGGCGTCCGTACGCATCAGGTCAAGCTCGGGAGCACCGATCATGCCCTTGGTGCTCGGCGTGGTCGCAGCGGCGAGGACGACGTACGCGGCCTCCGGCAGCGCCTCCCGATAACGGGCACGGGGCAGTATCCGGTGCGCGCCGGGCGCCCGGCCGCTGTCGGTGACCGCGATCACCGGACAGCCGAACGGCTCCAGCATCCTGATGAGCGCCCGCCCGATGCCTCCACAGCCGATGATCGCGACCGTCGAGCCGGCGAACTCCCTCGACTCGTTCCTCCCCCACTCTGTGGCCCTGGCCAGCCGAGGCAGGTTGCGGGCCGCGGCCAGCATGAGCGCGAGCGCGTGCTCGGCGACGGGCACACCGTAGGAGCCGGTGGCGGCGGTGAAGACGGGCTCCTCAGTGATCACTCCGGCCTCGGCGTACCGCTCGACTCCCGCCGCGGGCATCTGCACCCACCGGATGCCGTCATGGATCATGGACCGCAGCTCCTCGGGGCCGCCGCGCCCGTAGTAGACGATCGCCTCGGCCTCCTCCAGCGGCACGACGCTGCCGCCCGACCGCCGTACGGCGTCGACCAACATGGGGACCGGCTCAGGGCCGACGTGGACGGCGACGCTCATCGGGGTACCTCCGTGACGTGCTCTCGGCTGTCTGCCAGGATCTGCTCGACCTCGTCGCGGGCCCGTCCGACGATGTCCGCGGCGGCCTGCGCCGCCTCGGCAGCCCGCCCGGCGGCAACCGCTTCGGCGATCTCGTGGTGGAGTCCGATGGCGGTCGTCTCCAGGCGTTCGGGCAGGAGCAGCAGCTCGCGTCTGGCTTCCAGCAGCACTTCGGTCACTTCGGCGAGCTGGGCGAACATGCCGTTGCACGACGCGGTCAGCAGCACCCGGTGGAAGGCGGCGTCTGCCGTGACGTAGGCCTGGCTGTCACCCTCACGAGCGGCGGCGTCCATGGCACGGGCGTGGGTGGCGAGCTCGTCCGGCACGCGGAGGTCGGGCCTGGACGCGGCGAGCGCGGCGGCGGCAGGCTCGACCGCGGCGCGCAGCTCGGCCAGCTCACGCAGCTGCGCCTCACGCCCCGGCGAGGCCAGCCGCCAGCGGATCACCTGGGGATCATAGAGGTTCCAGGCGCTCATCGGCCGTACGGTGACCCCGACACGAGGACGGCTGGTGACCACGCGCTTCGACTCCAGCACGCGGACGGCCTCGCGCGCGACGGTCCGGGAAACCCCGTACCGCTCCTGGACGTCCTCCAGGCGCAACACCTGCCCCGCACGGATCTCCCCGCCCGCCAGCGACCTGCCGACCGCGTCGAGCACCTGCCCGTGCAGGCCTCGTAGTGTCTCCACGCTCATCGGGCCCCCGCCAACCCGGCCAGCAGCGCCGCAACCCGTTCAACCGCGGCACCGGGGCCGCCCGAAGTCAGCGCCGATCCCATGCCGCAGGCCACGGCGCCGGCCGCGATCCACTCGGGCGCATCGTCCACGGTCACGCCGCCGGTGGGGATCGCCGGCGCCTGCGGAAGGGCAGCCCGCACGTCGCGCAGCCAGGCGGGTGAAACGCCCGACGCCGGAAAGATCTTGACTGCGTCCGCCCCCTCTTCCAGGGCACGAACGATCTCGGTCGGGGTCGCCACGCCCGGGAAGACCGGGACGCCGTAGCGGTGCCCGGCGCGGATCACCTCAGGGTCCAGGTTGGGTGAGACCAGGAAGCGCGCGCCGGCCTCCACAGCGGCCCTGGCGGCGGCCGGGTCGAGGACGGTCCCCGCCCCGACCAGGGCGTCGGGCCGCTGCTCGGTGAGCCTCGCCACGGCGCTGAGGGCGCGGGGCGTGGTGAGCGCGACCTCGACGGCACGCAACCCGGCATCCAGCACGGCCTCGGCCGACGTCAGCGCCGCCTCGGGCGTGGCGGCCCTGACGATGCCGAACACGCGTTGCTCTGTGACAGCCTGGACGATCTCCCAGCGGTACATGACTTCCTTCCTAGGTTTCCTCACCAGCGAACAGCTACGGCGAGCCGCCCTCCGTGGTGACGCACGATCCCCGCCTGGCCACCCAACGCCCGGCCCGTCTCCCCCCGAACCACCTTCATCCCGACCTCGTCAGCTCATGGACGGACTCATTTCTCGCATGCCCACCTCAGCTCCGACCTCGTGAACCCACGAACGGACCGCCTCACGCATGCCCGCCTCAGCCCAAAATCGTCGGCTCCCGAACGGACCGCCTCACGCATGCCCACCTCCGCCGGAAATCGTCGGCTCCCGGACGGACCGCCTCTCACATGCCCGCCCCAGCCCCGACCTCGTCACCCCACGAACGGACCGCCTCACGCATGGCCACCCTCAGGTGAACCCGCCTGCACCGCACTTGCCGGTCCACCGTCGAAATGTCCTTCAGTCGCCTCAACCCGGAACAGGTTCCTTCGCCCGAAGCTCGCATCCTTCGATGGCCGCTTTCCGCATGCACCCTCTTCGAACCAGCAGCCCTCCACGGGCTCCTCGCCTTCGGCATACCGTCTTCGGATCCCCGTTCGTCGAGGCGACCGACATGGCGACCTCACCTATCCGGACAAACCCCTCCAGCAGACTCGCAATTCACCTTCGCTCGTTCCTCAACGGGCTCATACGGCGCGAGAGGCCAGTTAGCGCAGGCCCCCGTCGCCATGTACATCATCAGCAGACCGACATCAGCGCCACGAACCTGCGGCGTGGACGGCCTCGAGCTCCGTACTCGACCGCCTTCGACAGGCTCGTGGTTGGTAACAAACGACTTCGATGAATCATTGATCAGCAGTGGCGGTTCTTCGGTAGTGATCGCGCTCTTGGCGGCGGAGAATCTTCGGCTGGTTCGCGGGCTATCGATGGACCGTTTCGGCGTGCCCCGTGAAGGCGGCCAAGGCACGATCCAGGCCTGGCCGGTCCGGAAGGCCGTCGGTGTCGGCGGCGCACTGGACGACGAGTGCCGCCACCGCCGCCGCCTCGCGCAGGCACACCTCGTACGACTCACCGCGCAACATCCCCGACAGGAACCCGGCGGCGAAGCCGTCCCCTGCTCCCACGGGATCGGTCACCGGCACCGTGAACGCCTCCTGCCGCAGCCCTGCGCACGTGGCGGACTTGTCCCGGTGCTTGACCACGGTGAGGCCGGGCAGCGTCGCCGGGTCGACGTGGAGCAGGTCGAGTTCGTCCTCGCCGGCCAGCACCACGTCCGCCCTGGACAGGAGCGGCGCCACCCGCTCGCGCCACGCCGCGGGTTCGCCCAGCTTGTATCGGATGTTCGGGTCGATGGAGACGAGCGCTCCGGCCTGCCCGGCCAACTCCAGCAGCCGCAGGGTCGCCAGGTGCGCGGAATCCGACAACATCGGAGTGATGCCCGTGACGTGGACGATCTTCGCACCGTTCACCATCTCCGGCGTCAGCTCGTCCGGCCTCAATCTGGACGCGGCGGCCCCGGAACGGTAGTACTGCACGTCGATGGCCCGGAAGGGATGACTGTCGCGCACCAGCAGCCCGGTCGGCGCACCGGGGTCGATGACCGCGTGCCGGGTGTCGACACCCTCAGCTCTGAGCATGGACAGGACCGCCCGGCCCGCCGGGTCAACGCCGACCCGGCCGAGCCAGCGCACGTCATGGCCCAGTCTGGCAAGCCCCGCGGCCACGTTCGACTCCGCGCCCGCGATGGAGCGACGGAACACCGTGGCACGCTCCAACGGGATGCCGGGCTCGGCCAGCATCAGAAGCATGGCCTCACCGCACACCACGATGCTCATGACTCGCCCATCTCCTGTCGTTCCGGATCCGTCAACGGTGCTATCACGTCATGAAGGCCAAGAGAAGGATCACTCAGGTCGTCTTGTAGGAGGAGGGCTGGGAGATGTCGATCCTGGATCTGTCGGGCAGAGCCAGCGCGGCGGCGAACCCGACGACCGCACCGACGATCATGAAGATCGCTATCGCCTGCCAGCCGTAGTCGTGCAACAACCATGTCGCGATCAGCGGCGCGGGGCCGCCGGCGATGATCGAGGCGAGCTGATAGCCGAGTCCCGCGCCGCCGTACCTGAGGCTGGTCGGGAAGCTCTCGGCGATGAGCGAGGCCTGTGGGCCGTACTCCATGGCGTGCTGGATCTGCGTGATCATGATCGTCAGGAAGACCACCAGCACGACGCCGGTGTTGAGCAGCACGAAGTACGGGAACGCCACCACTGCCAACAGCGCTGCGCCGGTCGCGTAGACGAGCCGCCGGCCGACACGGTCGCTCAGGTGCCCGAAGAACGGGATCGCGACCAACTCCACCGCCGCCGCGCACGTCACCGCCGACAGCGCGACCGTCCGGGACAGGCCGAGCTGCTGGGTCACGTACGTGATGGCGAACGTCGTGTAGAGGTAGAACGGCATCTGCTCCGACACACGCAGCAACGCGCTGAGCACCACCTCCTTCGGATGCCGGCGCAGCACCTCGACGACCGGGAGCCTGACCACCTGCCGCCGTTCCAGCACCCGCGCGAACATCGGGGTCTCCAGCACCTTCAGCCGCACCCACAGGCCGACCGCCACCAGCGCCAAGCTGGCCACGAACGGCACCCGCCACCCCCAGTCCTTGAAGGTGTCGCCCGTCGTGGCGGCCAGCAGCGACATCGCGCCGGTGCCGAGGATCAGCCCGATGGGCACGCCCACCTGTGGCCAGCTCGCCATGAGCCCGCGCCTGCGCTGGTCGCCCCACTCCATCGACAGCAGCACCGACCCGCTCCACTCGCCGCCCACCGCGATGCCCTGCAGGACGCGCAGGACCACCAGGATGATCGGCGCGGCGATGCCGATGCTGTCGGTGCCCGGCAGCACACCGATGAGCGCACTGGCCACGCCCATCGTCAGAAGGGTGACGATGAGTGTCGCATTTCTGCCGATGCGGTCGCCCCAATGTCCGAAGATCGCCGCGCCCACGGGCCGGGCCGCGAAGCCCACGGCGTTGGTCGCGAAGGCCGCGAGCGTGCCCGCGTACGGCGTGGACTTCGGGAAGAAGACCTCGGCGAAGACCACAGCGGCGGCCGTGTTGTAGAGGAAGAAGTCGTACCACTCGATGGCGGTGCCGACCACGCTGGCCGTCGCGGCCTTGCGCACCTGGGCTCTGTGCTCGACGGTCGTTAATCCGCTGCTGCTCTCGGTCACGCTGCACCTCGAAGGCGTTCCTGGGCCGCGTCCGCGCCAACGGTTGCCTTACCCCGCGCCCGCGCCTCGAACCACCTCCGGCCTCCTCCCCCAGCGGGAAACCTCCGGCCATTGGTCACGCCTCCCCTCATCGGGACGCCCCCTGACTCCGCCCGGCTGGATGCGGAGCCGAGCAGAACTCTAACACTCGTTAACTCGTGCGGCTACCGGCTTCACTGGGCGGCCACATCGCGCAAGGGCCTGCCCCAACGGCCGTCAAGCAGGGGGTTCACCTTCATCGCTGGGGTCGGGCAACCCGGCGAGGACGGCGTCGAGCGCGAACTTGAAGTGTTCGACCTGATCGGCCCGCAGGCGGGCGGCCTCGACCGCGTGATAGTGCGGATACCTGTCGGCAGGCAGCTCGGTCCAGTCCCGCGCGGCGGCCTCGTGCAGGACGAGATGCCCGACGCACACGCGCAGCACCGCCCCCTTCACATGATCCGCCTGGTCAGGAGGGAAGCCCGCATCCAAGAGGATCCCGAAGATGGCCTCGTGGAGGCTCATCACGGGCGCGCGCCGGGCGTATGTGGTGATGGACCAGACCGAGGCTCGGGGATGCTCCAGCGACTGCCTGACCATCGAGGCCATGAGCCCGCGAAGCTGATCCTTCCATCCCCCTTCACGAGGGGCCTGGGAGACGATTTTGCTGCACACCTCGTCCACGATGGCCTCCAGCAGCGACTCGCGCCCGTCGAAGTAGTGATAGATCGCCGTCGCCGTCACATCGAGACGTTTGGCCAGCTTACGCATGCTGATCCCATGAGCGCCGTCCGCCTCGAGGACCTCCAGGCCGGCTTCCAGGATCTTGTGACGGGTGAGCATCAGAATTGACCTCGCGCTTAACACATGTTAGAAATCTAACGGCCGTTAACTCCGCACAGCTTATCCGAGGAGAGAGCTTTCTCGGCTGCCGCTCTTACGTGCCCTCCGGTCATCCATCCATGGTCAGCCGCTCACTGGGAGACACCCCCGTGTCCACGACATCCAAAGTGACAGCGCCGGCGACGGGCCCGCGCCGCCCAAGACGCCGGATCCTGATGCGAGCCCTGCTTGTGCTGCTCCTGCTCATGGTCCTCGCGGTGGCCGGCGCGGCCTACGCGGTGAACCGGGGCGGAGCCCCGCAGACAGCCGCCCACCTGGGCTCCGAGCCCCAGCTCGGGGAACGCGAGACGTTCCCCATCCCCAAGGTCAACGCCCCCGACGTGGTCGGCTGGCCCTCCGGCAGAGTGCCGAAGGCACCGGCCGGGTTCATGGTCACGCGGTTCGCGGGCGAGTTGGAGCATCCCCGCTGGCTCTACGAGTTGCCCAACGGCGATGTGCTCGTGGCCGAGTCGGCCACCCTGCCCAAGGACCCGGAGTCCCCGATCATGGGGCTGTTCTACTGGCTGCGTCGCAACGACGGCTCCACCATCGAACGCAGCGCCAACCGGATCACGCTGCTGCGCGACACCGACGGCGACGGCGTGGCCGACTTCCGCAGCGTGTTCTTGGAGAACCTCAACCAGCCGTTCGGGATGGCACTGTTGGCCGCGTCCGCCCCATACTCGCTCGGCCCGGCGGCCCCGAATGGCACCCAGGCGGCCTTCTACGTCGCGGGCACGGACGGCGTCTGGCGATTTCCGTACAAGCTGGGCGAAACCCGGGTCACGGCCGCTGGGAAGAAGATCCTCGACCTGCCGGCCGGCGGCTACAACAACCACTGGACCCGTAACCTGTTCGCCGCCCCTGACGGCACCAAGCTCTACGTCACGGTTGGCTCGTCCAGCAACGCGGGCGAACATGGCCTGGATGCCGAACAACGGCGCGCCGCCATCCTGGAGATCAACCCTGACGGCAGCGGTGAGCGCATCCTGGCTTCCGGCCTCAGAAACCCCAATGGCCTGGCCCTCGAACCGCAGTCCAGGACACTCTGGACAGTCGTCAACGAACGCGATCTTCTGGGCGACGATGCCGCACCTGATTACTTCACACGTGTACGCCCTGGTGACTTCTACGGCTGGCCCTGGAGTTATTGGGGGCAGCACGTAGACGAGCGGGTCCAGCCACGGCGTCCCGAGATGGTGGCTCGTGCGCTCCGCCCCGACTACGCCCTCGGCGCTCACACGGCTCCCCTCGGTCTGGCCTTCTCCGAGAGCCCCACGTTCCCCGAGGCCTACCGTGGCGGCGCCTTCATCACCGAACACGGCTCCTGGAACCGCGGCGATCCGGTCGGCTACAAGGTCGTGTACGTCCCCTTCAAGAACGGCATGCCCAGCGCCAAGCCCCAGGACTTCCTGACCGGATTCAAACCGGCCCCCGACGAGAGCACCACGTACGGCCGGCCGGTCGGCGTGATCACAGGCAAGAACGGCCGCCTACTGGTCGCAGACGACGCAGGAAACACCATCTGGCACATCACGCCCCGATCGTGACCCGCGGGCAGGAGGGTGTCGCGGGCCTCGGGCAGCCGGTCCACGCCGTGCAGGACCTTGCCCATGATCACCAGGCCGTTCGCCTCGCTGGCCCGGTGCTCCAGCTCGCGGCACAGGGCCAGCGAGCGGTTCAAACTGGCCTCGGCGTCGTGAAGGCGTCCCACCTCCAGGTAGAGGCAGCTGAGGTTGCCCAGATTGACGGCCTGGGCCAGGGTGTGGGCGATGGCCTCGTTCAGCATGAGGGCCCGTTCGAGGTGTTCGACGGCCTCGCGAAGCATGAGATCGCGTTCCAGGTGATCGACAGCCTCGCGAAGCCTGAGGGCGCATTCCAGGTGACCGACGGCCTCGCGAAGCATGCCCAGGTCGCGTACGTGGCGCCGGCGTTGCACAGGGCTGCGGTGAGAGCCTCCTGCCAGCCGGTCTCCTCCACCAGACGCATGGGCCTCCATCAGGCGCAGGGCCTCGGTCAAGCGCGTGGGCCTCCGTCAAGCGCAGGGGCCTCCGTCAAGCGCAGGGCCTTCGCGTAGTGGTGGGGCCGGGCGGCGGTCCGTCGCCGTCCGGTCTCCGGCCGTTCGATCAGGCGGCCGAGGACCCCGGGGACGCCGGAGGCGTCGAGGACAGGCGTTCCTCGCCGGGAGCGTCCCCCAGTGGGATCCCGCGGACGCTGAGGAGGAACAGCAGCGCGCACCCGCCCGTCAGGGCGATGTCGGCGACGTTGCCGACGAACAACCCGCCGTAGTCGATGAAGTCCACCACGTGCCCCTGGGCGAACGCGGGCGGGCGGAAGAGGCGGTCGAGCAGGTGGGAGGTGGCCCCGCCGAGCAGCGCGCCCAGCACCACACCCCAGGCCGGCGAACGCAGCCGCCGGGACGCGTACAGGATGCCGGCGACCGCCCCGGCGGCGGCCAGCGCGAACACCCAGGTCACGCCTTCCCCCAGGGAGAACGCGGCGCCGGGGTTGAGCAGCAGCCGCAACGAGAGCAGCCGCGGGATCACGGTGATCTCCTCACCGCTGGACAAAGCCGACATCGCCCAGAACTTGGACGCCTGATCGACCAGGAGCACCACCACGGCCAGCACGATCATCCACGCGCGAGGCCGCCTTCCCCGGCTGGTCTCCTGCGGGCCGCGTTCGTCCGACACTCTTGCCTCACAATCCATGGCTTCTCGCCCCGAATCTACCGAACCTTGGTCACGGCCACGCTCACTCGGAGCGGCCACGCTCACTCAGAGCTGGGACGCCCTGCTGAGCAGCAGTTTCTCGGTGATCGGGGATTCGTGAGTGCCCTCGACCGTGCACGCGTGCGCACCTGCGACCGCGCCCAGTGCGACGCACTCGGGGATCGTCCGGCCGTTCAGGAGGCCGTACAGGAAGCCGGAGACGAAGGCGTCGCCCGCGCCGTTGCTGTCGGCCACCGGGCCGGGCAGGGGCGCGGCGGGAAAGGCGCGTACGTCGGCCGAGTCGCGGGTCAGGACGAGGCAGCCGTCCGCGCCCCGCGTGCAGACGACCGTGTGGGCGCGCCCCTCGGCGATGATGTCGCGCATCGTGGCCGCCGGGTCGGCCAGCGCGGTGGCCGACAGGAACACCAGGTCGGAGCCGTAGGCGAAGTCCTTCTGGTAGTCGGCGACGCCGTCCCAGTCGTGCAGGTCGGTGGAGATGGGGACGCCGTCGAGGTCGGGGTAGACATGGCGGCAGAAGTCCATGATCGAGATGTGCGCGTGCCTGGGGCGCAAACCGGCGTACAGCTCGCGGGGCAGCCGCTCCCCCGGCGTGACCTTGGGGTCGTGCAGGGAGGTGCGCCGCCCGTCGGGGCCGACGAGCAGCACGCTGCGCCGGGTGCCCGCCTGCGCCACCCCCCACCTGCAGTCGATGTCGCGCAGGGCGTGCCTGATCAGCGCGCCCTGCGGGTCGTCGCCGACGAGGTCGGCGAAGGCGACGCCGAGCCCGAGCGCGTGGCAGCCGAGGGCGACCCCGGCCCCGGTGTTGCCGACGCGGTCGACGACGGGCGGCACGTGGTAGGTGTCCTGGTACGGCAGAGGCAGCGCGGGCACGTAGACAGTGGTGTCCACCCCGGCGCCGCCGAGGACCAGCACGTCAGGCGTCATCGGTGGGTCGGCCTTTCACAGAGAGCCTTTCACAGAGAGCGTCCGGGAGCCTTTCACAGAGAGCGTCCGGGATCAGCGGTTGACCAGCGGACCGGAACCGGTGGAGCCGCGCACGACCAGCTCCGGCTGGAAGATCAGCTCGACGTGCTTGGCCGGCGCGCCGCTGACCTCCTCCAGCAGCGTCTGCACGGCGGCCGAGGCCATCGCCCCGATCGGCTTGCGCACGGTGGTGAGCGGCGGGTCGGTGAACGCGATCAGCGGAGAGTCGTCGAACCCGACCACCGACACGTCGCCCGGCACCGCCAGCCCCTTCTGCCGGCAGGCGCGGATCGCCCCGAGCGCCATCAGGTCGCTCGCGCACACGATCCCGGTGCAGCCGCGGGCCAGCAGCTGCGCGGCGGCGGCCTGCCCGCCCTCGACCGAGAACAGCGAGTGGGAGATCAGGTCGTCGACGTCGGTGGCGCCGAGCAGGTGGGCCATCGCCTGCTTGTAGCCCTCGATCTTCCTGATCACCGGGACGAACCGGCGCGGCCCGAGCGCGAGCCCGACGCGTTCGTGGCCGAGGTCGACCAGGTGCTGGACGGCCAGCCGCGCCGCGAGACGGTCGTCGGGCGAGATGAAGGGCGCGTCGATGTGCTCGCTGTAGCCGTCGACCAGCACGATCGGCAGGCCGCGGTCGATCAGGCGGGTGTAGCGGTCCATCCGGGCTGTGGTGTCGGCGTGCAGGCCGGAGACGAAGACGATGCCGCTGACACCGCGGTCGACCAGCAGCTCGGTGAACTCGTCCTCAGGGGCGCCGCCGGGCAGCTGGGTGCACAGCACGGGCGTGTAGCCGTGCTGGGTCAGCGCCTTCTCGATGGCCTGCGCGAACGCCGGGAAGATCGGGTTGTCCAGCTCGGGCGTGACGAGCCCGATGAGCCCGTTGCTGCGCTGCCTGAGGCGGGGCGGTCGCTCGTAACCCATGAGGTCGAGGGCCGTCATCACCGCCTGCCGGGTGCCTGCCGAGACTCCGGGCTTGCCGTTGAGCACCCGGCTGACCGTGGCCTCACTCACCCCGGCCTGGGCGGCGATGTCGGCTAGGCGAGCGTGACCGTTCATGGAACACACTTTACTTTCCACCAGGCGGCCGAATCGGCTGCTCCGGGGACATCGGAGGCGACCAGCAGCTCTCCCTCGACGCCGAAGTCGACGGGCGCGCCGGTCAGGTTGACGGTGCACAGGACGTCGCCGCGGGAGAAGACCAGTGTGCCCTCGGGCGAGTCGTGCCAGACCAGGTCGCCGTCCAGGGAGCGGCGCAGGCGCAGTGCGGCGCGGTAGAGCTCCAGGGTGGAGCCCGTGACGCCGTCCTGGGCCTGGACGCTGAGGTCCGCCCAGTCGGCCGGGATCGGCAGCCACGGGTCGCGCCAGCCGAGCTCGCGGGTCCACGGCAGCGGCACGCGGCAGCCGTCCCGCCCGCTGTCGGGGTCACGCAGCCGCTGCGGGTCCTGGCACACCTCGTCCGGCAGGTCGAGCACCTCGGGAAGGCCCAGCTCCTCGCCCTGGTAGACGTAGGCCGAGCCGGGCAGCGCGAGGGTCAGCAGCGCGGCGGCGCGGGCTCTGGCCAGGCTGCCGTAGCGGGTGACGTGCCGCTTGACGTCGTGGTTCGACAACACCCAGGTGGTGGGCGCGCCCACGGAGCCGGCCGTGGCGAGCGAGGAGTCGATCACCGCGCGCAGCTCGGCGGCGTCCCACGGGGTGAACAGGTAGTGGAAGTTGAAGGCCTGGTGGAGCTCGTCGGGCCGGACGTACATGGCCAGGCGTTCGGCGGTGGGCGCCCACGCCTCGGCGACGCCGATGCGCTCGCCGGGGTAGGAGTCGAGCACCCGCCGCCAGGCCCGGTGGATCTCGTGCACGCCGTCGTTGTCGAAGTACGGCACCGGCTCGCGGCCGATCATCCTGGTCTGGTTCGGGTGGCCGATGTCGGGCAGGCCGGCCGGTTTGACCATGCCGTGCGCCACGTCCACGCGGAAGCCGTCCACGCCCAGGTCGAGCCAGAAGCGCAGGATCGACTCGAACTCGCCGCGCACCTCGTCGTCGTCCCAGTTGAGGTCGGGCTGGGCGGGGTCGAACAGGTGCAGGTACCACTGGCCGTCCTCGACCTGGGTCCAGGCCGGGCCGCCGAAGATCGACTCCCAGTCGTTGGGCTGGTCGCGGAAGATGTACCGATCGCGCCGCTCGCCGCGCAGCGCGGCCTGGAACCAGGCGTGCGCCGACGAGGTGTGGTTCGGCACGACGTCCACGATGACGCGCAGGCCGTGGCCGTGGGCCTCGTCGATGAGCGCCTTGGCGTCGGCCAGGGAGCCGAACAGCGGGTCGACGTCCCGGTAGTCGGCCACGTCGTAGCCGAAGTCGGCCATCGGCGAGGTGTAGAAGGGCGTCAGCCAGACGGCGTCCACCCCCAGCTCGACCAGGTACGGCAGGCGATCGCGCACGCCTATCAGGTCGCCGACGCCGTCGCCGTTGCCGTCGGCGAAACTGCGCACGTAGACCTGGTAGATCACGGCGTCACGCCACCACATGTTCATGGATCTCCCCCCGGGTTCCCGCACCATGAAAGCCCTTGCCGCAAGTTTACGCAAGCCCTTCCATGCACCTCGTATCCGGATTTATGGGTATACGGCCGCCTAAAACCCCTGGCCGAAACCCCTGCGGGTGAGATTCTTTATGTCAAGGGTGGACATCCAGCGTTAAGGCGCGATGTACTACCTCTTCAATCAGCCTCGTCACAGGTGACACGCGCGCAAGGTGTGGGCCCATGAGCTCGGTCGTTCTCGACAAAGTGACCAAGGTGTATCCGGGCGACTACCTGGCAGTCGACCGGCTGAGCCTGCAGGCCGAGGATGGCGAGTTCCTCGTCCTCCTCGGTCCTTCCGGTTGCGGCAAGTCCACGCTGCTGCGGATGATCGCCGGCCTGGAGGAGATCACGGAAGGCGATCTCTGGCTGGACGGCCAGCTCGCCAACCACCTGCCGCCACGCGACCGCGACGTGGCCATGGTGTTCCAGAACGGCGCCCTCTACCCGCACCGGACCGTGCGCGGGAACATCGCCTTCCCCCTGGAGATCGCCAAGTCGGACCCGGCGATGGTACGCGACCGCGTCACCGAGCTGTCGAAGGCGCTGCACATCGACGAGACGCTCGACCGCCGCCCCGGCACTCTGTCGGGCGGCCAGCGGCAGCGTGTGGCGATGGGCCGGGCGATCGTCCGGCAGCCGAAGCTGTTCCTCATGGACGAGCCGCTGTCGAACCTTGACGCCGGCATGCGCACCGAACTGCGGATGGAGATCTCCGCGCTGGTCAGGTCGCTCGGGGTCACCACGATCTACGTCACGCACGACCAGGTCGAGGCGCTCACCCTGGCCGACCGGATCGCGATCCTGAATCGTGGCGTCCTGCAGGACGTCGGCACTCCGGCCCAGATTTACAACGATCCAGCGACGGCGTTCGTGGCCGCCTTCCTCAACTCCCAGCAGTTGAACCTGTTGGCGGCCGGCGTCAGGACGCCGCAGAACCAGTACGTCATGCTCGACTTCGGCCCGCACCGGCTCACGATGCCCTGGAGCGATCCCAGGGCGTACGCGATCTCTCAGCACACGGGCGGGCAGGTGCTGGTCGGCATGCGTCCCGACGGGCTGGCGCCGGTGCCGGAGTCGTATGACGGGCCGTCTTTCTACGGGCGGGTGCGGGCGCTGGAGTACCACGGGCACGAGTGGCTGGCGTACCTGGAGTGCGGCATGCCGGCGATGCCGGTGCCCGAGCCGCCGGACCCGCGCGCCCGCCTCAACGGCGAGCGCGACGGCGCGGGCGGGCTGACCGGGATGGTGCGGCGGCTCTTCTCGCAGCGCGCGCAGGAGCACGAGGAGCAGGAACAGGTCGGCCAGAACGTGGGCAGCGGCTTCCACCGCCGCTCCGACCTGATCGTTCGGCTGGGCAACCGGCCGATGTGGCGGGCGGGGGACGCGGCGAAGGTCGCGGTGGACCTGTCCCGCCTCATGATCTTCACTTTGGACGGCGCCCGCATCGACCCGCCGCGCCGCTGACCCCTGGCGCGCCTCGAAAGCACAGCGGGATCGACATCCCCCGTCACCACCGTCGAGCGCACCGAGCTGCCGCCCCGCCGGACTCGCGCCGCACCCACCGTGCCGCGCGGGCCCGGCTTTCGCCATGCCCCGGCGCAGCCGCACCTTGACCAAGTGGACCCCGGTCCGTATCGTTGGCGACACTAAACGGACCGCAGTCCAGAAAGGTGTCCGCCATGTTCAGGTTGCTGCACATCTCCGCCTCACCCCGCGGCACGGAGTCGATCTCCGCCGCCATCGCCGAGACGTTCGTCCAGGAGTACCTCGCCACCCACCCCACCCACACCGTGGACCGCTTCGACCTCTGGGACGGCACCCTGCCCGAGTTCGGCCCCGCCGCCGCCCGCGCCAAGATGACGGTGTTCGGCGGCGGCACCCCCGCGGGCGAGGAGGCCGAGGCCTGGGCCGCGGCGGTCAGGACGTTCGAGCGCTTCGACGCCTACGACCGCTACCTGTTCAGCGTGCCGATGTGGAACGCGGGCGTGCCGTACAAGCTCAAGCAGTTCATCGACGTGGTCAGCCAGCCCGCGATGATCTTCGACGTGCACCCGGAGACGGGGTACCGCGCGCTGCTGACCGGCAAGCGGGCGGCCGTCGTCTACACCAGCGCGGTGTGGGGGCCGCGGCTCGGCCCGGAGTTCGGCACGGACTTCCAGTCCACGTTCTTCAGCGACTGGCTGCGCTGGACGGGCATCGCCGACGTGCAGGAGATCCGCCACCACCCCACGCTCACCGGCTCCTACGACGCCGAGCGCAAGCAGGCCGACGAGCACGCCCGCCGCGTAGCCAGAACCTTCTAGACCGTCGCCGGGCTCCAGCGCGGACCGGCCGGGGTGTCCTCCACGGCCACGCCGCCGCGCGCCATCGCCTCGCGCAGCGCGTCCGCGATCTCGTACCGCCCCTCCCCCCGCAGCCGCGCGCGCAGGTCGAGCAGGGGTTCGACCAGGGGGCGCAGGCCGGCGGTCGCGGCGGCCTCGCCCAGCCGGGCGATCAGCAGCCGCATCAGCTCCCGGGCCTGGTCGACCCCGCCGGCGTCCTCCTCGGTGTCGGCCGCCCACGTGACGATCTCCGCCTCCAGGTCGAGCACGAGCCGCGCCGCCGCCGCCAGGTCCGGCTTGCCGACCGCGTCCTCGAACAGCCGCTCGCAGGAGCGGATCGTCTCCTCCAGCGTGACGGCGGGCCCCGCGGCGGCGCGGGCGGCGGGCGGTAACGGCGGGACCGCGCCGGACATGGCGCCCGCCGCCAGGTCACGGACGGCGGCCAGGCTCGTCCGCGTCCCGGCCGGCAGGACGGTCACCGCCCCCGGACGCCGTACGGTCAGACCGCCGCGCCCGGCCACCTCCACCGCCTCCGACTCCAGGTCGATGATCAGCGCCGTGTGCTCGTCGAGCCCCAGGACGGCGGTCTCCGGCGGCAGCTCCCGCTCCATCCGCGACAGCCGCCGCTCGCCCAGGTAGCAGTAGCGGGTGTCGTGGGTGCCGCCCTCGGCGTTGTCGAAGTGCGGGATCAGCACGGCCCGCAGGCCCAGCTGCTCCAGCAGGCCGATCCCCTCGCGCCAGTGAGGCTCGGCGCCCACCTTGTAGATCTCGTAGACGGGCACGGTGGCCAGGCCCGCGGTGCAGGCGGCGGCCGAGGCCAGCACGGTCACCCCCTGCCGGGAGCGCACCCGGGCACGCAGGTCGCCGGCCACGCCGGAGGCGGCCCACCGGTCGAGCGCGTACGTGGGGCTGCCCGGCCCGGAGAACACCCAGTCGGCGCCCGTGATCGCGGTGGCCGCTTCGACCTCCAGCCCGACGCTGCGGGCGAAGTAGCGGCGGGCTCGGGCGGAGATGTCGGCGGCGTTCTCCTGGAAGGCGTAGGGCGTGTCGAGCAGCACGGCACGGGCGCCCGCGCGCAGCCCGCGGGCCGCCGCCCGGTGGACCTCGACCATGGTCGGGCTCGTCTCTCCCGACCCCATGAGCACCAGCGAACCCGGCATGACCTCGGCCCCTTCCCACCCGCCGGCGACCGCGGGGGTCCCGGCACGCGCCCTGACCAGCCCAAGCCCGGCGAGAGCCCCGAGGAGGCCGCGCGACGGCCCGGCGGGGTCCGCGCCGATGACCCGCACCCCATCTTGCACTCCACGAGCCGGCGGCACGAGCCCGGCGAGAGGATCGTGCGGCCCTACATCGTGCGGCCTACGCGACGTGCCCCGAGCCGTCGCCCTGGCCGCCCACGGCCGAGGCTCCCGTGACGGGGACCGCGCGCGGCGCGGCGCCCGCGGCGGCGGACCGCCTGGAGACCCGTCGGCCCAGCGCCTGCATGGGGCGTTCGACGTAACGGTAGGAGAGCGCGCTGACGGCCAGGATCAGCGCCAGGGCCAGCCCGGCCATCGCGAGCTGGTACGGCAGCGGCGCCCGCCGCAGGTCGCCGGTGACCTCCACGAAGTACTTCAGCAGCGGATGGTGCACCAGGTAGAGCGAGTAGCTGATCAGCCCGAGCCAGGTGAGCACGGCGGGCAGCCGCCGCCCGCGCAGCGCCATCGCGCCCGCGAAGGTGGCCGCCGCCAGCGCGATCGTGGTCAGCCACACGTCGGCCTCGACCCACCACCAGCCGCTCTCGATCGCCCACACCGGAGCCACGACGACCAGCGCCGCCGTCACCGCGACCGGCCAGAGGCCGCCGCGCCCGCGCTCCCAGCGGTGGATCGCCGTGCCGGCGAACATGACCGCGACCACGGCCGCGCCCAGCCACGGCACCCGGCTGCTCAGCAGCAGCAACGCCAGCGCCATCAGCCCGAGCAGGCACGCCGCGGTCCGGCGGAACCAGCCGCCGACCACGCAGGCGAGCCCGGCGGCGAACACCGCGCACGACACGTACGCCGGCCATCCGCCCCGCAGCACCGCCCCCGACACCACCAGCCCCACCGCCACGGACGCCCCGGCGAACAGGACGGACACCAGCCCGCTGCGCTCGTGCGCCCCGATCAGGAACAGCGCCGTGACCAGCAGGTAGAACACCATCTCGTACGACAGCGTCCACATCGTGTCGGCCACCCCGCCCACGCTCACGACGTCGAGCAGCATGGTCGCGTGGGCCGCCACCGCGCTCCCGTCGCGCGGCACGCCCTCGCGCACCGGCACCCACCAGGACGCGGCCAGCACCAGCGCGATCACGGCCAGGTAGAGGGGGTAGAGGCGGAAGGCACGGCTGGCCCAGAAGGCCCGCACGTCGCCGTGGCGTTCCAGCGAGGTCGGGATGATGTACCCGCTGACCAGGAAGAACACCAGGATGCCGTAGACGCCGAGACTGAACCAGTAGGGGCGCAGCGCGGGCAGGAACCACGGCAGCAGGTGCTCGGCGACCACCGCGAGCGCGCCGATGCCGCGCAGGGCGTCGAGCCAGGCGAGCCTGGACGGCGCGCCCGGCGTGGTCGTGTGGGGGGTCGCGGCGGTCGGCACCCGCCCCAACTTACCCGCAGCGGGCTAGGTGATGCGGTGGGTCGTCAGGGACGCGTGGTGGTCGGCTCCGTCGGGGCCGCAGGGGTCGGTGTGGACGGTGGCGGCGCGCAGGCGCGGCAGGTCGTGGATCAGGCGGTGCTCGGCCTCGACCGCCACGGCGTGGGCGTCCACGACCGACATGGCGTGGTCGACCAGGATCTCGACCTCGGCGTGCAGGGCGTGGCCGAGCCAGCGCAGGCGCACCGAGCCGACGCGCTCGACGCCGGGGACGCCGGCCAGGATGCGTTCGGCCTCGTCCAGCAGGGCGGGGTCGACGGCGTCCATGAGGCGGTGGTAGATCTCCCGGGCGGCGTCGCGCAGCACGAAGCAGATGGCGACCGTGATCAGCAGGCCCACGACCGGGTCGGCGATCGGGAAGCCGAGCGCCGCGCCGCCCGCGCCGAGGAGCACGGCGAGGGAGGTGAAGCCGTCGGTCCTGGCGTGCAGGCCGTCGGCCACGAGCGCGGCCGAGCCGATCTGGCGGCCCACGGTGATGCGGTAGCGCGCCACCCACTCGTTGCCGACGAACCCGGCCAGCGCGGCGGCGGCGACCCAGCCGAGCGCCCGGACGTCCTGGGGCTCGACGAGCCGCCGGACGGCCTCGTACCCGGCGAGCGCGGCCGAGGCGGCGATGAGCACGACGATGGCGATGCCCGCGAGGTCCTCGGCCCTGCCGTAGCCGTAGGTGAAGCGGCGGGTGGCGGCCCGGCGGCCGAGCGAGAACGCGATGGCCAGCGGGACGGCGGTCAGCGCGTCGGCCAGGTTGTGCAGGGTGTCGCCGAGCAGCGCGACCGACCCCGACGCCACGACGATCACGGCCTGGACCACGGCGGTGAGCATGAGGACCGCGAAGGACACGGCCAGCACGCGCATGCCCCGGCTGCTGGACTCCAGGGCGCCATCGGTTCTCGCGGCGCTGTCGTGGCTGTGCGGCGTTAACACGTGCGCGGCCTTGGCGGCCAGCGCCCTGAGCCCCCGCCGCTCCCCCGGACCGTGCCCGTGGCCATGCCCATGACCGTGACCATGACCGTGACCGTGTGCGTGGCCGTGACCGTGGCCGTGCGGATGGGTATCGGAATCAGACATGAGCACCCCTTCGCTTGCGCTTCTCGTCCGCTCCGACCAGGATATGTAGTCATGTACGCACGCGACAACGTCTCAGGTGCGGACCACTCGCAGGAGCAACCCACTCCCGCCCAGGTCAACGCCGCCGTGGACGCCTTCCGCATGCTCAGCGACGCCACCCGGCTCCGGCTGATGTGGGAACTGTCAGCCGGTGAGCTGGACGTGAACTCCCTGGCCGAGGCGGTCGGCGCGGCGCGCCCGTCGGTGTCGCAGCACCTGGCCAAGCTCCGGCTGGCCGGTCTGGTGGACACCCGCAGGGACGGCCGCCGGGTGCTCTACCGCGCCCGCGACGGGCACGTGCGGACGCTCATCGCCGAGGCGCTGTCCCATGCCGACCACGAGGTCTCGGGGCTGCCCCGGCACGACTAGCTACCAGCCCACCCGGCCCTTGCCGGAGACGAGGGCGCGGGCGATCACCAGGCGCTGCACGTCGTTGGTGCCCTCGCCGATCGCCATCAGCGGCGCGTCCCGGTAGAGCCGTTCGACCACGAACTCCTGGGAGTAGCCGTAGCCGCCGTGGATGCGCATCGCCTCCAGCGACGCCTTCAGCGCCACCTCGGAGGCGAAGTACTTGGCCATGCCCGCCTCCATGTCCACCCGCTTGCCGCCGTCCGCCTGGGCGGCGGCCCAGTACGTGAGCAGCCGGGCGGCCTGGATCTCGGTGGCCAGGTCGGCGAGCTTGAGCTGGACGGCCTGGAAGTCGGCGATGGGCTGCCCGAACGCGGTGCGCTCGCGCGCGTACTCCAGGGCGGCGTCGTAGGCCGCCTGCGCGACGCCGACCGCGCGGGCGGCGATGTTGACCCGGCCGATCTCCAGCCCGCCCAGCACCTGCTGCATGCCGCGCCCCTCGACGCCCCCGAGCAGCGCCGAGACCGGCACGCGCACCTCGTCGAGCACGACCTCGCAGGTCTCGGTGCCCTTGTAGCCGAGCTTGGGCAGGTCGCGGCTGACGCCGAAGCCGGGTGAGGCGGGATCGACGAGCAGCACCGACATGCCCTTGTGGGCGGGCTCGGTGATCGAGGTCTTGACCAGGACGGGCAGCGGGTCGGCGTGCCGGGCGTTGGTGATCCACGTCTTGGTGCCGGTCACCACGTAGTGGTCGCCGTCGCGGACCGCGCGGGTCTGGATGCCCTGCAGGTCGGTGCCGGCGCCGGGCTCGGTGAGCGCGATGGCGGTACGCCGGACGCCCGCGGCCAGGTCGGCGAGGTGGAGGCGTTTCTGCTCGTCGGTGCCGTGTCTGGCGATCATCCAGCAGGCCAGCGAGTGGGAGCCGATCGTGCCGGCCACGCCCATCCAGCCGCGCGCGATCTCCTCGAAGACCAGCGCGAAGGAGACCATGTCCGCGCCGAGGCCGCCGTACTCCTCGGGGACGGTCAGCCCGAACAGCCCCATCTGCTTCATCTTCTCGACGATCTCGGTGGGGTAGCGGCCCGAGTGCTCCCACTCGGTGGCCACGGGCAGGATCTCCTTCTCCACGAAGGCGCGCAGGGTCTCGCGGAAGGCCTTCTGCTCGTCGGTCAGCTCGAAATCCATGGCCTCAGGTCCTCTGCGCGGGAGGGACGGTCGAGGCTCACGTTATTCGTCTGATGTTTGGCCGGTCAATCGTTCGGGCGCGCGGGCGGCCAGCTTGGCGACGACGTCCACGATGCGGACCGCGCGTTCCAGCTCGGCCCGGTGGAAGACGGGCCCGCCGGCGCGGGCGACGACGACGTGCATGCCCTGCGGGACGAGGGGCAGCAACATCAGCCGCAGGTCCGCCGAGTCCAGCGTGATCGCGCGCGGCGGCGGGTCGGGCAGGTTCAGCACCTCCGGCGCGGCCATCGAGGCGTGCCGGACGGCTCCGTCCTCGACCGCGACCGACCACTCGGCGCCGCACAGCGCGGGCAGGGCGTCCACCAGCGTGGCCAGACCGCGCGCCGGTTCCGTCGCCACGTGCATGAGCAGGTCGTAGTCGGGGGCGGAGCCGGGCACGTCGCGGGTGGGCCAGACGCCCTCGACGCGTACGCCCGGCGTCGCCGACAGCCGCTCGCAGACCTCCGTCGCGCTGATCGGGCCCGGCCAGGACACGATGAAGTCGTCCACCGCCCGGCCGGTCTCCCGTTCCAGCACGGTGACCTGCAGGATGTCGGCGCCGAGTGTCCCCAGCGCCTTCGCGACCTGGCCAAGGCCGCCCGGCCGGTCCGGCAGGGACACCCTCAGTCGCAGCAGCATTGGCCGCCCCCTTTCCAGAGGCTCTCACAGTGCCGTGGACAGGTTTCGCGCATGTTCCACGGATATGTCGCGCATGCTGCGCTTATATCCCAGGATCCGGCGCTAAGTCCGGATTGTCGAACCTGGGTGGCGGTTTGAGCAGGTGTTTTCCCAAAAACGACCAAGGATCGTTCAAGGATCAGGCAGACCGATCCCCGCACGTGGGGATCGGGCGCGGGATCAGGCGGGGATCAGGCAGTGGATCGGGCGGGGGTCAGGCGAACACGTCCTGCTGGTAGCGGCCGTCCGCCTCCAGGGCGGCCAGCCAGGCCGCGCCGTCCTCGCCGCCTTCTCCGCCCGCGCCGGTGTGCCGCCGGTGGACGTCCAGCAGCGCCTGGCGGACCGCCGGGGCCATGCGCAGGCCGTCGCCGCAGACGTACACGTACGCGCCCTGTTCCAGCAGCTCCCACACCTCCTCGGCGTGATCGGCCACGGCGTCCTGGACGTACCGGTACGGATGCCCGGCCACGGCCGAGAACGCGGTGTGCACGTTCACCTCCGCGCGGGCGGCCCAGGCGGTCACCTCGTCCCGGTACAGCCAGTCGTGGTCGGGGTGGCGGCAGCCGGTGAACACCTCGGCCCGGCCGCCCGCCCCGCTCAGCGCCCGCTCCTCCAGGAAGCCGCGCAGCGGCGCGAACCCCGTGCCGGGGCCGACCAGGATCACCGGGGTGGCCGGATCGGCGGGCAGCCGGAACGGCGGCGCGGGCACGCGTACGTACCCGTAGAACACCTCACCGGGCCGCAGCCCGGCCAGGTACGCCGAGCACATGCCCTGGTAGGTGCCGCTGCCGGACCAGGCGGGCCCCTCGACCAGCCCGACGGTGAGCCGCACCAGGCCCGGATCGGCCAGCGGCGAGGAGGACACCGAGTAGTAGCGCGGCCGGATCGGCCCGGCCATCTCCAGGAACACCGGCAGCGGCAGCTCGACGGCCGGGAAGCGCTCCAGCAGGGCCAGCGGGGAGACCCGCTTGGCCAGGATCTCGTCGGCGTAGTTCGCGGTCAGCTCGGCGAGCTGGCCACGCGTCCAGGGGCAGCCGGTGTGCGCGGCCAGGGCCTCCAGGTCGGCCCTGGTGGCCACCTCCTGCAGCTCGGCGAACTCGGTCAGCAGCAGGCCGGCCGTCACCGGCGTGTCCACGGGCAGGTGGGTGGCGCCGGCGGCGCGCAGCCGCACCACCTGCTCGCGCGGCACCCGCAGGCAGCGCAGGGCCCACTCGACCAGCTCGGGGTCGTTCTTGGCGAAGACGGCGAGGTGGTCGCCCGCCGTGTAGGTGACGCCCTCGGGCAGGCGGGCCACGATGGAGCGCACGCCGGGCCTCGGCGCCTCGGCCGAGAAGTCCCACAGCCCGGTGGGGTCGCCGGTCAGCTCCTCGTTGGACACCACGGTCATCGGCACGGCCCGCTCGGACACGACGGCCGGCCTGACCTCGCTCTCGCCGAGCACCTCCATCTCGTAGCGCGGCCCGGCCGCGCCCGCCGGGGCGCTGTACTCGTCGGCCAGCGCCGCCCACAGCCCGGCCGTCCACGCCGAGACGTCGCCGTCGAAGTCGCCGTCGGCGTCGGCCTCACCGCGCTCGACGAGCGGCACGGCCCCGGCAGCGGTCAGCTTCTCGCCGGCCCGGCGCGGGAAGTCCTGGTACGTCGGCCACTGGGAGTTGCCGCAGCCGAGCACCGCCAGGCGCACGCCCGACAGGTCGGGCAGCTCCTCCAGGGCGTCGAAGCGCTGGGCGTTGTCGGGGGCCTTGCCGTTGTAGGAGGAGGCGACCACGACGAGCAGGCCCTGCGACGGCGGCGTCAGGTCGTCCAGGGTGGTCAGGGTGGTGGCGAAGCCGGACCGGCCGGCCCGCTCGGCCAGCCGCTCGGCGATGTTCGCGGCGGTGCCCAGGTTGGAGCCGTAGGCGACGGTGAGCGGCACGCCGGTGACCGCGAGGTCGTGCCGCTCCCCCTCACCGGCGGCCTGGACGCCGGCGGCGGGGGCGGTGCGCTCGTGGGCGCGGCGCTCGCGCACCCGCAGGGTGAACCCGTCGGGCTTGATGGTCAGCGTCTGCTTGATCTTCATCCGGTAGGCGTCGGGGTCGGAGACGGCGAACCGGCGCAGGATCATGGCCAGGGCGAGCCGGGCCTCGGTCAGCGCGAACTGGCGGCCGATGCAGGCCCGCTCGCCGTTGCCGAACGGCTTGTACGCCGCCGGGTGGTGGGCCTTCTTGTGCTCCGGCAGCCAGCGGTCGATGTCGAACTCCGCCGGCCGCTCCCACGCCTTGGGGTGGCGGTGCAGCGACGGCAGCAGCACGGCGACGCTCTGGTCGGCCTCGATCTCGTACCCGCCGATGGTGGTGGCCTCGACGGCGCTGACGGCGAAGGCGGGGATCGGCGACCAGATCCGCAGCGTCTCCTCCAGGATCCGGGGGATGACGTCGAGCTTCATGATCGTCTCGTAGCTGGGCGGCTCGTCGCCGGGCAGCAGGCGGTCGACCTCGTCGTAGGCCCTGGCCAGGGTGTGCGGGTCGCGCAGCAGGTTGTACAGGGCGAAGGAGAGCAGGCCGCTGGTGGTCTCGTGCCCGGCGATCAGGAAGGTGAGCACCTGGTTGCGGATGTTCTCGTCGGACAGGCGGCCGCCGGTCTGCGGGTCGGCGGCCGCCAGCATGAGGCCGAGCAGGTCCTTGGCGTCGCCGGCGCCCTCGGCGCGGCGCTGCTTGATCACGTCGTCCACCAGGGCGCGCATGGTCTCGATGTCGCGGCGGTAGGCGTCCTCGTGGCCGCGCTTCAGCTTGGTGACGAACGGGAGCTGCTGGTTGCGCAGCATGGCCTCGGTCAGCGCGCCACCCATGGCCTGCAGGAACGGGTGCAGCTCGGGAGAGGCGAAGGAGTCGAACCGGAAGCCGAACCCGGTCAGCGAGATCGTGTCCAGCGTGAGCCGGGTCATGTCGTCGGCCACGGGCAGGTCCTGCCCCTGGCGGCCGGCCCACGAGGCGACGAGCTGCTCGGCGACCTCCAGCATCTGCGGGTAGTACGCCTTCATCGAGCGCTGGCTGAAGGCGGGCAGCAGGATGCGGTGCGCCTGCCCCCACACCGGCTCGTCCGGCTCGGCGGTGAACAGGCCGTCGCCGCCGAAGTCGCGCACGATCGACAGCGGCGGCTTGATGCGCTTGACGAACCTGCTCTCGTCGCACACCTCCGCGACCAGGTCGGGGTCGTAGACCAGCACGATCGTGCGGCCGGCGACCTCCAGCCGGAAGATGCCCTCCTCGTACCGCTCGGCGACCTTGACGAAGTGCTCCACCGGCGAGTGGGCCGGGATCTGCAGCGTGTTGCCCAGGATCGGCAGGCCCTGCGGGGCGGGGATACGCCTCATGAGTGCTCCCTTCGGGTAGCCATACACCGTATGGCTGACGCTACCATACGCTGTATGGCAGTGAGCGCGCGCAGGGGAGCTCCCCTGAGTCTTGACGAGATCTGTTCCACGGCGCTTCGCCTGATCGACGAGGCCGGCGTCGAGGGGTTGTCGATGCGGAAACTGGCCGCCGAGCTCGACGTCAACCCCATGTCGGTCTACCACCACGTCGCGAGCAAGGAGGCGCTGCTGGCCCGCATCTGCGAGACGGTCAGCGTCCGGCTGCCGCTGCCGCCCGACGACGGCACCCCCTGGCAGGACCAGCTCCGCGCCCTGGCCCTGGCCTACCACCGGCACGCCCGGGAACATCCGGCCATGTGGAACTACCTGCACAACCATCCCGAGTTCAGCGAGGACCGGCGGCTGCCGCTGTGGCAGGCGCTCTACCGCATCCTGCGCGCCTCCGGGGTGCCCGAGGAGGAGCTGCGGCGGACGAGCGAGGTGCTGCACGCGTTCGTCTCGGGGTTCGTCTTCGCCGAGACGCGGGGCCATCTGAGCGGCGACCCCGAGGAGGTCGAGCGCAGCTTCGACGTCGCCCTGCACATGATCATCAACGGCCTGGCCGCCCGGTGACGCCTGCGTTGGAAACTCCAACCCGCTCGCGTTAGAGTGAGTTGGAATTTCCAACGGACAGGAGGCCGCGATGCGCGACGCCGTCATCGTGCAAGCCGTACGCACCCCGATCGGCAGGGGCAAACCCGGCGGCGGGCTGCACGGGACGCACCCCGTCGACCTGCTCGCCCACGCCCTGCGCGCCCTGATCGAGCGCAGCGGCGTGGACCCGTCGCTGGTCGACGACGTGATCGGCGGCTGCGTCGACCAGGTGGGCGAGCAGGCCATGAACACCACCCGCTACGCCTGGCTGGCCGCCGGCTTCCCCGACTCGGTGCCCGCGGTCACGGTCGACCGGCAGTGCGGCTCGTCCCAGCAGGCCGTGCACTTCGCCGCGCAGGGCGTCATGTCCGGCGCGTACGACCTGGTCGTGGCCTGCGGCGTGGAGTCGATGAGCCGGGTGCCCATGTGGTCGAACGTGCCGCCGGGCGCCGACCCGTTCGGGCCCTCGGTGGCCGCGCGCTTCCCCGGCGGGCTGGTCCCGCAGGGCATCAGCGCCGAGCTGATCGCCGCCAAGTGGTCGCTGAGCCGCGAGCAGATGGACGTCTTCGCCGCCGCCTCCCACGCCAAGGCCGCCGCCGCGGACTTCGGCGCCGAGCTCGCCCCGATCGCCGGCCTGGACCGCGACGAGTCGATCCGGCCCGCCACCACGCCCGAGATCCTGGCCGGGCTGCGGCCGGCCTACGCCGACCCCGGCTACGCCGAGCGTTTCCCGCAGATCAGCTGGTCGGTCACCGCGGGCAACGCCAGCCCGATCAACGACGGCGCGGCGGCCGTCCTGATCACCAGCTCCGAGACCGCCGCCCGGCTCGGCCTGCGCCCGCTGGCCCGGCTGCACAGCTTCGCCGTCACCGGCTCCGACCCGCTGCTCATGCTCACCGGCGTGATCCCGGCCACGGAGAAGGTGCTGCGCCGCGCCGGGCTCGCGCTGTCCGACATCGACCTGTTCGAGGTGAACGAGGCCTTCGCCAGCGTCGTGCTGGCCTGGTTGCAGGAGACGGGGGCCGACCCGGCGAAGGTCAACGTCAACGGCGGCGCCATCGCCCTCGGCCATCCGCTCGGCGCCAGCGGCGCCCGCATCACGACCACGCTCGTGCACGCCATGCGCACGCGCGGCGCCCGCTACGCCCTGCAGACCATGTGCGAGGCGGGCGGCCTGGCCAACGCGCTCGTGCTGGAGAACGCCGGCTGAGGCTCAGGCGGCGGCCCAGACGGCCTCGAACGCCGCCTGGGTGATCTCGGTCAGCTCCCAGATCTCCAGCGGCTGGTCGGTGAGGAAGCCGCGATCGTCCTGGAGCCGGCCCCACCAGTAGCGGTGGGCGACGCGGTCGGTGTCGACCTCGATCTGCCTGATCGCCCAGTGTTCGCCGTCGCCCTCGACGCTCTCGAACAGCCAGACGCGCCCGCCGGGGCCGGCGGTGTGCCAGAAGCGGTGGGGCACGTCGGCCTCGGCGAGCTGCTTGACCAGCGGCAGGCGAAGATCCGGGACCATGCCCCGTAGGTTACACCGCTACCGCTGGTAGGCCCCGGCGTCCGGCGACCCGGACAGCGGCCGGCCCAGCATGTCCTTGCCGAGGGCGGCGCCGCCGTACCAGGTGGGCGACAGCGGCAGGCCGCGGCCCAGCGCCGGGGAGCCCGGACGCAGGCGCAGGTCGGTGCGGGAGACGAACAGCGGGTCGGCCCTGACCGACTTCGGCCCCAGCTTGAAGGTGAGCTTGCGGCCGTAGTAGACGCTGCCGCCGTCGTCGACGCCCTTGCCGTCGGCCCAGCCCGCCTCGCCGCCGACCGCGATCACGTTGTTGCGCAGCCTGAGGATGGAGGGGCCGCAGCCGTCGTGGCAGGACCAGCCGATGGTGTCCTTGGCCGGCAGGTAGACCGAGTTGTGCACGGCGATCGTGCCCTTGACCGGGCCCACGACGTGGCCGGGCCCGCGGGTGATGAGGAAGGAGCCGCGGCTGCGGCCGGAGGTGACGACGTTGAAGGCGAAGACGTTGCCGGTGGCGGTCTTGCCCTTCTGGGCGCCGAGCTCGGTGAAGGTCTCGTTGTCGCGCGCGTGGTTGTAGGTGATGCGGTTGCGGTCGCCGTTGAAGATCTCGACGGCGGCGCCGTCGGTGCCGTAGTCGTGGCTCCTGGCGTAGCTGCCGGTGATGGTGTTGCGGGTCACCAGGTTGTCGTCGCCGTTGAGCAGCACGCCGAAGGCGCCGGAGTCGTTGTCGCCGCCCTCGTCGTCGACGCTCATGCGGTTGTTGGCGGTGAGCGTGCTGTCGCGGACGGTGTTGTGCGAGCCGGACGGCGTGACCCACACGCCCGCGACGTTGCCGTCGGCCGCGACGCCGGTCAGCTCGATGTGGTGGCCGCCGAGCTGGAACCCGGCGAACCGGCAGCCGGTGGCGCGCAGGCCGCTGATCTGCCAGTAGGCGCCCTTGACGACCACGCAGTCGCGCTCGTCGCCGCTGATGCGGGGCAGGGCGCCGGTGCCGTGGGAGCGGATGACGATGGGGCGGGCCGCGGTGCCGCTGGCGGTGAGCCGGAGCGGGCCGGTGAAGCTGCCGCCCCGCTTGAAGCTGACGATGTCGCCCGGCTTGAGCTCGGCGGAGCCGACCTTCTCCAGCGACTTCCACGGCTTGTCGGGGCTGGTGCCGGCGGCGGAGTCGTCACCGGCCCTGGAGTCGACGTAGTAGGTGGTGGCCGCCCTGGCTTCCGCGGCGGTCGGTACGGCGGTAAGAAGCGAAGCTGCGACGGCTACGGAGAGCAACCTCATGCGGGCACACCACTATCCAGTTGAAGACGGTACGGGGCCAGGCCATACCGTAGCGTGATCAGCGTGTGATGCGCCACACACTCACCGAAGGACCGTCCCCCGGGATCACGTCTCCGTCCTGGGCATTGTGGACGCCCTGGGCCTGCGTCCCGATGGGCAGCGCGGCGCCGGGCGCCCGGCGGACGGCCACCAGCAGCGACTCCTCGAACGTCTCGCGCGCGAAGACCAGGCAGTCGGCGTCGGAGTGCAGCCAGCGCAACCCTCCGTGACGCAGCGCGGGCTCGGCGCGGCGCAGCCCGAGCAGCTCCCGGTAGGCCGACAGGGTCGCCAGGTCCTGGTCGTGCGGCCGGTTCCAGGGCATGGGGGTGCGCGAGTGCTCCCCGTTGATCCCGGTCAGGCCGAACTCGCTGCCGGCGAAGACCATGGGCGTGCCGGGCAGCGTGGCCTGCAGGCCGAGGGCCAGCAGGTGGCGTTCGCGCGAGCCGGTCACCGTGCGGATGCGCGGCGAGTCGTGGGAGTCCAGGAGCTGCCAGGAGTGCGTGAGCGAGCGCCAGGACATGTGCGAGGCGAAGGACCTGAACGTGGCCAGGGTGTCGGTGCCGTCGCGCTCGGGCACGCCGCCCGGCACGCCGAGGAAGTGCGGCAGGTCCAGGTCGGGGCCGCGCAGCCAGGCCCAGACCGGACGGGTGAAGCCGCCGTAGTTCATGGTGCCGTGCCAGCCGTCGCGGTCGAGGTCGAGCGAGGCGTCGTGGTTGTGCTCGGCGATGAAGGCGGCCTCGGGGCCGAGCTGCCGGCGCAGCATGGCGGCGACCTCGTGGTTGCGGTCGTCGGCGCCGAGCCTGGCGGTCATGTTGGCGACGTCCACGCGCCAGCCGTCCAGCGGGCCGAGCCACTTCTTCAGCACCGCGCGCATGCTGGAGCGCACCAGCTCGCTGCCCCAGTTGAGCTTGGGCAGCGACTTGACGCCCCACCACGACTCGTAGTCGCCGGTGTCGGGGTCGAAGTAGAACATCTCCCGTTCGAGGGCGTTGACGTCGGAGACGGCGGCGGTGAACCATTCGTGGGCGTCGCCGCAGTGGTTGGTGGTGATGTCGCCGAGCAGGCGCATGCCGCGGGCGTGCAGCGCGCCGGACAGCCGGTGCAGGGCCTCGTCGCCGCCGAGCAGCGGGTCGACGTGCTCGAAGCTCGCGGCGTCGTAGCGGTGGTTGGAGCGGGCCGGGAAGATCGGCGTCAGGTAGACGGTGTCGGCGCCGAGCCCCTGGATGTGGTCCAGGCGCCGGGTGATGCCGTCGAGGTCGCCGCCGTAGAACTGCTGGGCGGTGCCGGGGCCGCTGGGGATCACCGGGTCGCGGTCCCAGTCGCGCGGCAGCGCCCAGTCGGGCAGGTCCGGCATCGGGCCGGAGCGGTCGAAGCGGTCGGGGAAGATCTGGTAGACGATCGCGTCCGACATCCACGAGGGCGGCGCCTGGTGGCAGACCAGGCGGAAGTCGCTCGCGTCGGTCACGTCGTGGGCGACCGGGCCGGCCGCGGTCAGCCACAGCTGGCCGCGGCGGGTGTGCAGCAGGAAGCGGTACGGGGTGACCGGGTTGACGGGGGTGATCTCCGCCTGCCACCACACGTCGTCCGCGCCGTAGCCGGCGACCGGCGTGCCGGTCCTGGAGTCGTCGACGCGGGCCTCGGCGTAGCGGGGCTCGCCGTCGCAGACGGTGCGCACGTGCACCCCGGTGATCCCGGCGGCGCGCGGGGCGCGCAGCCAGAGGGTCACCCGCGAGCCGAGCGCCGGTTCCCGGCTGGAGACGTAGAGAGCTGAGCCGTCGTGGTGCGGCTCGCCGACATGACGCAATGGACCTATCCCTTGACAGCCCCGGCCGTCAGGCCGGAGACGATGTACTTCTGCAGCCATAGGAACACGCTCACCGTGGGTACGGCGGTGAGCAACGTCGCGGCGGCGAACATGCCGAAGTTGGCGTTGCGGTGGTCGCCGGCGATCATGCCGTACATGCCGACGGCCAGGGTCTTGCTCTCGGGGTCGCGCAGGAACACGTTGGCCATGAGGAACTCGCTCATGATGCCGATGAAGGCCAGCAGCGCGGTGACCGCCAGGATCGGCGTGACCAGCGGCATGATGATCCGCCAGAAGATCTGCGCGTGGGTGGCGCCGTCCACGGTGGCGGCCTCGTCGAGCTCCTTGGGCACGGTGTCGAGGAAGCCCTTCATCAGCCAGGTGTTCACGCCGAGCGCGCCGCCCAGGTAGAGCAGCAGCAGGCCCCAGACGGTGTTGAAGCCGAACGCCGGGTACAGCTCGGTCACCCTGGTGAAGATCATGAAGATCGTCACGATGGCCAGGAACTGCGGGAACATCTGGATGAGCAGCAGCGCCAGCAGCCCGACCCGGCGGCCGGTGAAGCGCATGCGGCTGAAGGCGTAGGCGGCCAGCATCGACAGCAGCAGGCTCGCGAACGACGAGACCAGCGCGATGAACACCGAGTTGAAGAACCACCGGCCGAACGGATAGTCGTCGGAGGTGAGCAGGTTGGCGAAGTTGTTCAGGCTCGCCCCCGACGGCAGCAGGTCGGTGGAGGCCAGCGTGCCCATGGGGTTGATCGCGGCCGAGACCACGAACAGGATGGGGAACAGCGCGAACGCGCACACCGCCAGCACGAACACGTGCCTGAGCGCGATCCTCATGCGTAGACCTCCTCCTGCTTGCGGGTACGGCGGAAGGCCACGGCCGAGATGACCGCCACGATCGCGAAGATGAACACCGAGATCGCCGCCGCGAACCCGAACTGCGCCCCGCCCGCGCCGAACGCCAGCCGGAAGGTGTAGGTGATCAGCAGGTCGGTGGCCCCCACCTGCGGGCTCTCGGCCGGGAACGGCCCGCCGTCGGTGGTGAGCGCGATGGCGTTGAAGTTGTTGAAGTTGAACGCGAACGACGAGATCAGCAGCGGCGTCAGCGCGACCAGCAGCAGCGGCAGCGTCACCCGGCGGAACGCCTTCCACGGCGTGGCGCCGTCGATGGAGGCCGCCTCGGTCAGCTCGCGCGGGATCGCCTGGAGCGCGCCGGTGGTGACCAGGAACATGTACGGGAAGCCGAGCCACAGGTTGACCAGGATGACCGCGAAGCGGGCGGTGACGGGCTCGCCGAGCCAGTCGACGCTCAGCCCGAAGAACTGGTTGATCAGGCCGAAGTCGCGGTTGAACATGTCCCGCCAGACCAGCAGCATGGCGAAGGCCGGCATCGCGTACGGCAGGATCAGCGCGATCCGGTAGATCTTCGTGCCGCGCATGCGCGGGTGGTGCAGCGCCAGCGCCACGGCCATCCCGAGCCCGAACGTGCCGGCCACGGAGGCCAGCGCGAACACCAGGTTCCAGCCCAGCACGCCGACGAAGTAGCCGGAGATGGTGGGGTTGGTCAGCACCCGGGCGAAGTTGTCCAGGCCGACGTTCGCCTGCCAGCCTTGCGCCAGGTGCTCGCCCTCGGCGTTGACGAAGTAGCCCTGGGCCTCGTCGGCCGTCCAGGTGTCGCCGTTGCCCTTGACGCAGTCGCAGGCGGCGTCGTAGACCAGCGCGGCCTTGCCCTCCACGGCCCGGCTGAGGCCGTTGGCCTTGATCGCGCCGCCCGGCGTCGGCACGGACAGCGCCGAGATCTCCTGGCCGCGGGCGGCCGCCTCGGGCGCCTTCAGCACGGTCACGCCGGGGGCCGACAGGACCTTGCCGGTGAGGCCGACCTGGGCGCCGGCGAGCGGGGTCAGCCCTTCGGCGGTGCCCAGCCGGACCTGCTTGGTCGTGGGGTCGACCAGCAGGAACACCAGCTCGTCGCCGCGCAGGGCGGCGGTCAGGCCGTACTCGGGCGAGCCGGGGGCCTGGCGCACCGAGCCGGTCTCGATGGCGGTGACCGCGTCGGCCTTGTCGCCGCGGTGCCCGTCGCCGAAGTTCGTGAACGCCGTGGTCACCGTGTAGAGCACGGGCAGCACCTGGAAGGCGATCAGGAAGACGGTGCCGGGGACGAGGTACTTGGCCGGGATGAAGCGGCGGGTCAGGTACAGGTAGGAGATGGCCGCGGCGGCCAGCCCCAGCAGCGTGAGCGAGACCCACGACTCCGCGGCGACCAGCGGCGGCACGGCGTAGAGCAGGATCGCCGCGGCCACGGCCAGCACCGCGATCCTGCTCACCACGAACGCCGTGGTGAGCTCCCGGCGAGGCCGCGGGGACGCGGTGGTCCCCACGGCCTCGTGCACGTCCTGGGCCATGTCAGTTCTTGAGCGCGCCGTCGATGGCCTTCTGCGCGGCCGCGGCGGCCTTGGCGGCGTCGCCGCCCTTGACCACGGCGGTCTCCGCGATGCCGAACGGCTCCCAGATCGCGGCCATCTCGGGGATGGCGGGCATCGGCATGCCGCTCTTGCCGGCGTCCATGAACTTGGCGGCGTCGGGGTCGGCGGCCTGGACCTCCTGGAGGGCGGCGGTCAGCGCCGGGGGACGCGGGTCGGCCTCGTACAGGGCCTTGGCGACGTCCTTGTTGGTGACGTAGTTGGCGACGAACTCCTGGGCCAGGGCCTTGCTCTTGCCCTTGGCCGCCACGAAGAACGACTGGACGCCGACGAACGGCGTGGCCGGCTTGCCGTCCTTGAACGCCGGGACGGGCGTGATGTCGTAGGAAATGCCGCCCTTCTTGACCTCGCTCATGGCCCACGGGCCGGAGATCAGGTAGGCGCACTTGCCGGCGGCGAAGTTGACGATGTAGTTCTCGTTGGTGACCGACGTCTTGAGCGCGCCGTCACCCTTCTCGCCGAGCTCCTTCAGCTTGCCGAACGCCTTGACCGAGCCCTCGGAGCCGAGCAGCACCTGCTTGGGGTCCGGGTCGCCGGAGGCGGTCTGGCCGAACAGCGCGCCGCCCGCGGAGGCGAACAGCGGGTAGGCGTGGAAGGCGTCACCCTTGACGCCGACGGGCAGGCAGAGCACCTCCTTGACCTTGCCGGCCTTCTTCAGCTCCTTGCCCTTGTCGATCATCTCGTCGAGCGTGGCGGGGGCGTCGGGGGCGAGCTTGGTGTTGCGGATCAGGGCGATGTTCTCCACCGCGTACGGGGCGCCGTACACCTGGCCGTTGAAGGTGACCGCCTTCATGGCGATCTCCGAGAAGGCCGCCTTCTGCTCGTCGGTCAGCGTGACGGGGTCGATGGCGCCGTTCTGGACGAGGTTGCCGATCCAGTCGTGCGCGCCGATCATGATGTCCGGGCCGCTGCCCTGCTGGGAGGCGGTCAGGAAGGTCATCTGGTTGTCCTTGCTGATCTCCTTCACCTCGACGGTCACACCGTTCTCGGTGCCGAACTGGTCGGCGAAGGGCTTGAGCGGCTTGACCCGGCTCGGGTCGGCCCAGATGACCAGCGTGCCGCCCGCCGCGGCGGCCGGGGCCGAGGCCGAGGCCGAGCCGCTGGGCTGCGCCGACGGGGCGGTCGAGCCGGAGTCACCGCAAGCCGTGGCGGCGAACGCGAGGGTGGAGAGGGCGGCCACTCCCAGGACCCGAACACGCATGAGACCTCCCGAGGTCATGGAGGAGCGGCGGCGCCTGCGTGCGCCGCCGCCGAAGATCGTTTTCCGCCGCTGTTCACGGCTTACGTTTCCGGGACGTTAGCGGCTCTTTGCAAGAATTGGAAGAACTTGCGAAAGAGCGTTACCGGAACCACATCCGACCCACGACCCGCTGACCTCGTTGCACCTCCGATAACGGGCGCACCGGGAATCTGCAACTTTCCGAAACTTGCACTTGACCTGTCGCAAGGACGCGCGACATCCTGCACCAGACATCACGGACATCGGGGGAAGGAAAGCCATGCTCGGCAACGACGACTGGTGGCGGGACGCCGTCGTGTACCAGGTCTACCCCCGGAGCTTCGCCGACGCCGACGGCGACGGCACCGGCGACCTGAAGGGCGTGCGGGAACGCCTGGGCCACCTCGCGCGGCTGGGCGTGGACGCGATCTGGCTGAGCCCCTTCTACACCTCGCCCATGGCCGACGGCGGCTACGACGTGGCCGACTACCGGGACGTGGACCCGATGTTCGGCACGCTGGCCGACTTCGACGCCCTGATCGCCGAGGCCCACGAGCGCGGCATCCGGGTGATCGTGGACCTGGTCCCCAACCACTCCTCGGACCGGCACCCCTGGTTCCAGGCCGGCCTGCGCGACCGTTACATCTTCCGCGACCGGCCCAACGACTGGGAGTCGATCTTCGGCGGCCCGGCCTGGACCCAGGTCGAGGACGGCCAGTGGTACCTGCACCTGTTCGCGCCCGAGCAGCCCGACCTCAACTGGGACAACCCCGAGGTGCGCGCCGAGTTCCGCGACGTCCTGCGCTTCTGGCTGGACCGGGGCGTGGACGGCTTCCGCGTGGACGTGGCCCACGGCATGGTCAAGGCCGAGGGCCTGCCCGACGTGGGCCCGAAGGAGGGCCGCCAGGCCGAGATGCTGGGCGACGAGCAGGTGCCCTACTTCGACCAGGACGGCGTGCATGACATCTACCGGGAGTGGCGGCCGATCCTCGACTCCTACCCCGGCGGGCGGATGGCCGTCGCCGAGGCGTGGGTGTCCTCGCCCGAGCGGCTGGCCCGCTACGTCGGGCCCGACGAGCTGCACCAGGCGTTCAACTTCGAGTTCATGATGGCCGACTTCCACGCCAAGTCGTTCCGTACGGTGATCGAGAAGTCGCTGGCGGAGGCCGAGCTGGTCGGCGCGCCCACCACCTGGGTGCTGTCCAACCACGACAAGCCGCGCCACGTCACCCGGCACGGCGGACTGGCCCGCGCCCGCGCGGCGACGCTGCTCATGCTGGCCCTGCCCGGCTCGGCCTACCTCTACAACGGCGAGGAGCTGGGCCTGCCCGAGGTCCTCGACCTGCCCGACGAGCTGCGCCAGGACCCGGCCTTCCGGCGCACCGGCGAGAGCCGCGACGGCTGCCGGGTGCCGATCCCGTGGACGAGCGAGCCGGGCTGCGGCTGGCGCGACCCGTGGCTGCCGATCCCGCCGTCGTGGACGCGGCTGTCGGCCGAGGCCCAGGAGCACGACCCGGACTCCACGCTGAACCTCTACCGGGCCGCGCTCCGGCTGCGCAAGCAGCACCCGGCGCTCGGCGGCGGCACGCTGCGGTGGCTGGAGGCCCCCGAGGACGTGCTGGCCGTCCAGCGCGACCCGGGCCTGGTCGTGATGCTGAACACCGGCGAGCGCCCGGTCGCCCCGGTCGTGCCCGGCACGGTGCTGCTGGCCAGCGGCCCGCTGGCGGCCGACGGCTCGATCCCGCCGGACACCACCGTGTGGATCCAGCGTTGAGGTTGGGGGAACCTTTCCCTTGACGCGGCATTTGGCGGCAATGACGGTTAGTAGTCTCGGGGAGTGCCACCCCTGTGGGCCCGCTCCCTGCGCGGACGCGTCACCCTCATCGCGACGGCCGTAGCCGCCCTCGTGCTGATCCCCGTGGGCGTCGCCGGGTGCATCGTCTCGCGTTCGCTGGTGACGGCCGGCGTCTACCGGGACACGCGGGACACCGCCGAGCGGGTGGCCTCCGAGATGCGCGCGGGCGGGCTGCCGCCGCAGGGCGCCACGATCCCGGTGCCCAACCCGTCCATCGACCTGATCCAGATCGTCGGCACCGACGGCCGCGTCCTGGCCAGCAGCGACGCGGCCAGGAACCTGCCGCCGCTCAGCGACGTGCGGCCCACCGCCGAGAGCCGGGTGGTCAACACCACCAACTGCCTGCCGACCGAGTGCGTGCACCTGTCGGCGGTCAAGGCCGGCATGTCGGAGGACTCCCCCATCGTCTACGCCGGCCGCAGCACCCCGGAGGTGCTGGCCTCGCAGACGCTGGAGGTGATCGTGTTCTCCCAGGTGGCGGTGCTGATCGCGCTCACCGCCTGGGCGACCTGGCTGGTCACCGGCCGCGCGTTGCGCCCGGTGGCGACCATGCGCGCCGAGCTGGACGCGGTCAGCGCCGGCGACCTGAGCCACCGGGTCACCCAGCCGGGCGGCGAGGACGAGGTCGCCATGCTGGCCAAGGCCGTCAACAACACGCTGGCCCGATTGGAACGTTCCGCGCTGCAGCAGCGCCAGTTCGCCTCCGACGCCTCCCACGAGCTGCGCACCCCGATCGCCGGGCTGCGCGCCCAGCTGGAGAGCGCCCAGCTCTACCCGGAGGACACCGACGTCGAGGCGCTGGTGGACAGCGCCCTGCGGGACACCGACCGGCTGGAGGCGATCATCACCGACCTGCTCCTGCTGGCCAGGATCGGCTCCCGGGTGGACGTGGCCAGGGAGCCGGTGGACCTGGCCCAGCTCGTCCGGCAGGAGCTGGCCGTGCGCAGCGACAAGCTGCCCACCCGGCTGGAGCTGACCGAGGGCGTGGTGGTCGAGGGCGTGCGCCTGCAACTGGCCAGGGTGCTGACGAACCTGCTGGACAACGCCCAGCGGCACGCCGAGACCATGGTGCGGGTCGTGGTCACGAGGGAGGCGGGCCCGGCCAGGGGCGGCACCGCCGTGCTGGCGGTGGAGAACGACGGCCAGGAGATCCGCGAGGCCGACCGCGAGCGCATCTTCGAGCGGTTCACCCGCCTCGACGCCGCCCGCAGCCGCGACTCCGGCGGCACCGGGCTCGGCCTGGCCATCGCCAGGGACGTGGCGATGGCCCACCGGGGCAGCGTGCGGGTGGAGGACCGTCCGGGCGGGGCGCGGTTCGTCCTGCGGCTTCCCGCCATCTGATGTCGAAAGCGTAGATTTCCGGCAGCCGGTTAGTGGATCATGCCCTCATGACGCAAGAAGTCCCCCAGGGCGTGGATCCTCACATCCCCAACACCGCGCGCATGTACGACTACTTCCTGGGCGGAAAGAACAATTTCCCGGCCGACCGTGAGCTGGCCGAGCTGGTGCTGAGCGCGATGCCGGAGGTCAGGGACGGCACGCGGGAGAACCGGCTGCTGATCGGCCGGGTGGTGCGGTACCTGTGCGAGCAGGGTGTCACCCAGTTCCTCGACCTGGGCTCCGGCCTGCCGGCCGCCGAGAACGTGCACGAGGTGGCGCTGCGGTACGCGCCGCAGGCCCGCGTGGTCTACGTGGACAGCGACCCGGTGGTGGCCGCCCACGGGCGGGCCCTGCTGGCCGGCCCCGAGCAGGTGGCCATGCTGCACGGCGACGTCCGGCGCCCGCGGGAGGTGCTGGACAGCCCCGAGGTGCGCGGGCTGCTGGACTTCGGCAGGCCCGTCGCCGTGCTCATGATGTTCCTGCTGCACCTGATCCCCGACACCGACCACCCGCAGGGCTTCGTGGCCGCCTACCGCGACGCGCTCGCGCCCGGCAGCTACCTGGCCCTGTCGCACGTCGGCACCGACCACGCGCCCGAGCGCGTGGCCCGCGTCAGCCAGTTCTACCGGCGGGCCAACGCGCCGTTCTGCCCGCGGCCGGGCAAGGAGATCGCCGCCTTCTTCGGCGACTTCGAGCTGATCCCGCCCGGCCTGGCCACGGGCAAGGGGCCGGAGCTCGGTTTCCCGTTCACCGACCCCGAGAGCCCGCCCTTCTACGACGACGACTTCGCCCGCATGGGGTACGCGGGCATCGGCTGCAAACCCTAGAGCGGCGAGCGCCGAGAGCCGGCGACCCTAGACGCGCGCGGCCTGCCGATCGGGCTCCGGCTCGGGGCGGTCGTCCTCCTCGTCGATCAGCGTGGACTCGTCGAACGGCGCCCGCCCGGCCAGCACCTCGGCGGCCCGCTCCCGGTCGAAGTCGCCGGTCCAGGTGCCGACCACGACGGTGGCCACGGCGTTGCCCGCGAAGTTGGTCAGCGCCCTGGCCTCGGACATGAACCGGTCGATACCGACGATGAGGCCGACGCCGTCCACCAGCTCGGGGCGGTGCGACTGCAGGCCGCCGGCGAGCGTGGCCAGGCCCGCCCCGGTCACGCCCGCGGCGCCCTTGGAGGCGACCATCATGAACAGCAGCAGCGAGACCTGCTCGCCGACCTGCAGCGGCGCGCCGGTGGCCGAGGCGATGAAAAGCGTGGCCATGGTGAGGTAGATGGCGGTGCCGTCGAGGTTGAAGGAGTAGCCGGTCGGCACGGTGATGCCGGCCACCGTCCGGCTCACGCCGAGGTGCTCCATCTTCGCGATCAGCCGCGGCAGCGCCGTCTCCGACGACGACGTGGACAGGATCAGCAGGAACTCTCGGCCGAGGTAGCGCAGCAACGACCACAGGTTGACCCGGGCCACCAGCCACAGCAGCGCGCCCAGCACCACGCCCACGAACAGCAGGCAGGTGAGGTAGAAGGCGATCATGATGATGGCCAGGCTCTTGAGCGCCTCGATCCCGGTGGCCCCCACCACGGCCGCGATGGCCCCGAACGCGCCGACCGGCGCGGCCCACATGACCATGGCCAGGATGCGGAACACCAGCCGCTGGACGTGCTCGACGCCGCGCAGGATCGGCGCGCCCCGCTCCCCCATGGCCTGCAGCGCGAACCCGGCGAGCAGCGCCACCAGCAGCGTCTGCAGGACCGAGCCCTCGGTGAAGGCCGACACCAGCGTGACGGGGATGATGCCGAGCAGGAAGTCGACCCCGCCGGTGGCCTCGCCCTTGGCCGCCTCGGCCTCGGCGGCCTGCCGGGCGGCGTCGGTCAGGTGCAGCCCGGAGCCGGGGTCGATGACGTTGCCGACCAGCAGGCCGATGACCAGGGCGACGGTGGACATCACCATGAAGTAGCCGAGCGCGAGGCCGCCCACCTTGCCGACCTTGGCGGCCTGGCGTACCGAGCCGATGCCGAGCACGATCGTGCAGAAGATGATGGGGCTGATCAGCATCTTGATCAGCGCCACGAACCCGGTGCCGAGGGGTTTGAGCTCCTTGCCCGCCTCCGGCCAGACGAACCCGACCAGGATGCCGAGCAGGACCGCCACGATGACGGCCAGGTACAGATAGCGAGTGCGATCACGCATGAGGGGTCTCCACCGCTTGGGAAAAAGGGGCTGGTCGTGCGACTATGCGGCTCGCTGTGACCCACGTCACGATTGAGTAAGTTTCGTTCACGCAAGGAGGGCTCATGCGCCGCTGGAGCCTGGCGGGCCAGATGCTGGCCCTGCAGCTGGTCGTGGTCGCGGTCGCCGTGACGGGCTGCGCGGTGCTCGCGCTGGTGCAGGCCCACCGCCTGCTCACCGAGGAGGCCGGCGCCACGGCCAGGGCCGTGGCGGTCAGCGTGGCCGCCGCGCCGGGCGTGGCCGCCGCCCTCGACGGCCCGGAGCCGACCCTGGCCCTGCAGCCGTACGCCGAACGGGTGCGCAAGGAGACCGGCGTCGACTTCGTCACCATCATGAAGCCGGACGGCACCCGCTACACCCACCCGAACCCCGCCGAGATCGGCCGGCGCTTCCTCGGCCACACCGGGCGGGCCCTGGCCGGCCGGACGTTCGTCGAGACCTACACCGGCACGCTCGGCCCCTCCAAGCGGGCCGTGACGCCCGTGTGGTCCGGCGGCCGGGTCCGGGCCCTGGTCAGCGCGGGCATCACAATCGACCGGATCAGCGCCCGGCTGCGCGACCAGGTCGCCTGGAGCGGCCTGGTCGCCGCCCTCGCGCTCGGCCTCGGCGCGGCCGGGACGTGGCTGGTCACCGTACGGCTGCGCCGCCAGACGCACGGGCTCGGCCCGGTGGAGCTGGGCCGCATCCACGACCATCACGACGCCGTCCTGCACGCCGTGCGGGAGGGCCTGCTGCTGGTCGGCGGCGACGGCACGCTGACGCTCTGCAACGACGCCGCCCGGCAGCTCCTGGACCTGCCGCCGGACGCCGAGGGCCGGCACGTGGCCGAGCTGGGCCTGCCGGCGCTGCTGGAGGGCCACGAGGAACGCGTGCACCTGGCCGGCGACCGGGTGCTGGCCGTCAACGGCGCGGCCAGCAGGCTCGGCACGGTGGTGACCGTACGCGACCACACCGAGCTGCAGGCGCTGGCCGGGCAGCTCGACGCCGAACGCGGCTTCGCCGACTCGCTGCGCTCGGCCGCGCACGAGGCCGCCAACCGGCTGCACACCGTGATCACGCTGGTCGAGCTGGGACGCACCGAGCAGGCCGTCGCGCTGGGCACGGCCGAGCTGCGCGCGGCGCAGGAACTGACCGACCGGGTGGTGGGCGCGGTGCGCGAGCCGGTGCTGGCCGCGCTGCTGCTCGGCAAGAGCGCCGAGGCGGCCGAACGCGGCGGCGAGCTGGTGCTCACGCCCGACAGCGACCTCGACGACCTGGGCCTGGACCCGCGCGACCTGGTGACGATCGTCGGCAACCTGGTCGACAACGCCCTCGACGCGGCCACCCGGGTCGAGGTGCACCTGAGCGCTTACGGGGACGGGGTGGTGATCAGGGTGGCCGACGACGGGCCGGGGCTGACCGCGCCGGAGGCGTTCGCGAAGGGCTGGACCACCAAGGGCGACGGCCACGGGCTCGGGCTGGCGCTGGTCGGGCAGGCGGTGCGGCGGCTGGGCGGCACGATCGAGGTGGCCGGGTCGGCCTTCACGGTGCGGCTGCCGGTCCCGGAGCGGGTCCGATGAACCGGCCGGACACCGGGCCCGGAGCGGGCGCGGCGAGCCGGCCGGACGGGCCGGTCTCCGTGCTGATCGTGGAGGACGAGGAGATCACGGCCGAGGCCAACCGGGTCTACGTCGAGCGGGTGGCCGGGTTCGAGGTGGCCGGGGTGGCGCGTTCGGGCGGCGAGGCGCTGCGGTTCCTGCGCGGCCGGCCGGTCGACCTCATCCTGCTCGACCTGTACCTGCCCGACATGCACGGCCTGGAGGTGTGCCGCGCGGTGCGGGCCGGCGGGCTGCTGTGCGACGTCATCGCCGTCACCTCGGCGCGCGACCTGGCGACGGTGCGCTCGGCGGTGTCGCTGGGCGTCTCCCAGTACCTTCTCAAGCCGTTCACCTACGCGACCCTGGCCGAGAAGCTGGCGCGTTACGCCCGGTTCAGGCAGGACACCGGCGTGATCGTCGCCCAGGGCGACGTCGACCGGGTGCTCGGCACCCTGCGCGGCAGCTCCGAGCTGCCCAAAGGGCTGGCCCGCGACACCCTCGACGCGGTGTCGGCGCGGCTGCGCGAGCGGCCCGGCGGCAGCACCGCGCAGAGCGTGGCGCAGGCCGTCGGGGTGTCCCGGGTGACCGCCCGCCGCTACCTGGAACACCTGGTCGAGCTGGGGACGGCGGTGCGCGTGCCGCAGTACGGCGGGGTGGGCCGGCCAGAGTTGCTCTACCGGATCCCCATGGAAAGTTAATGGCGGTGACGCTGCCCGTTCAATCCGGGCCCTTAGCTTCTGGGTGCGATCCGATGCACTGAGGAGAAGTCACTTGCGAGTCCTGGCCGTTGTTCCCGCCCGCGGAGGTTCGGCGGGCGTTCCCCTGAAGAACCTCGCCCTGGTCGGGGGCGTCCCGCTGGTCACCCGCGCGGTACGGGCGTGCCTGCGGGCCGAGCTCGTCGACCAGGTCGTGGTCAGCACCGACCACCCGCAGATCGCCGAGACCGCCCGCGCGGCGGGGGCGACCGTGGTGGAGCGGCCCGAGGAGCTGAGCGGCGCGACCGCCTCCAGCGAGTCGGCCGTGCTGCACGCCCTGGACGCGCTCGGCGCGGACCCGGACGTGGTCGTCCTGGTGCAGTGCACCAGCGCGTTCATCGACCCCGAGGACCTGTCGGCGGCCGTGCGCAAGGTCCTGGACGGCGAGGCCGACTCGGTCGTGTCCGGGCTGCCGACGCACGAGTTCCTGTGGACGGCCGCGGGCGCGGGCGTCAACCACGACCCCGCCGTGCGGCCGCGCAGGCAGGACCGCGAGCCGCAGTTCCGCGAGAACGGCGCCTTCTACGTCATGCGCACCGCCGGCCTGCGCGAGCACGGCCACCGCTTCTTCGGCGAGGTCGCCGTGCAGCCGGTGCCGCCGCAGCACGCCATCGAGGTCGACGACCCCGAGGACCTGGAGCTGGTGCGCGCCCTGGCGCCGTTCATCGACAAGCCCGAGCCGATCGACGTGGACGCGGTCATCACGGACTTCGACGGCGTGCACACCGACGACCGCGCCTACATCGACTCCGACGGCCGGGAGATGGTCCTGGTCAGCCGCTCGGACGGGATGGGCGTCTCGCTGCTGCGCCGCTCCGGCGTCAAGGTGCTGGTGATGTCCACCGAGCAGAACCCGGTCGTGGCCGCCCGCGCCCGCAAGCTGGGCGTGCCCGTGCTGCAGGGCCTGGCCGAGAAGCGCATCGTGCTGCGCGACTGGCTGGCCATCGAGGGCCTGGACCCGGCGCGCGTGGCCTACGTCGGCAACGACGTCAACGATCTGGGCCCGATGGCCGAGGTCGGCTGGCCGATCGCCACCCCCGACGCGCACCCGCGCGTGCGCGCCGCCGCCCGCGTGGTGCTGACCAGGCCCGGCGGCTCCGGCGCGGTGCGCGAGCTGTGCGACCTGGTGGTGGCCGCCCGGCCCGAGCCGCCCGTCGCCGAGGCCAAGGCCCGGCCGCGGCTCGGCCCGGTCGCGATCGGCGACGTGCAGGTCGGCGACGGCGAGCCGGTGTACGTGATCGGCGAGATCGGCATCAACCACAACGGCGACCTCGACCTCGCCCGCCGGCTCATCGACGTGGCGGCCGACGCGGGCTGCCAGGCGGTCAAGTTCCAGAAGCGCACCCCCGCGATCTGCGTGCCCGAGGAGCAGAAGGGCCAGATCAGGCAGACGCCGTGGGGCGAGATGACGTACCTGGAGTACAAGGAGCGCACCGAGTTCGGCCACGACGAGTACCGGCAGATCGCCAAGTACTGCGACGAGCGCGGCCTGCACTGGTTCGCCTCGCCGTGGGACGTGCCGTCCGTGGAGTTCCTGGAAGACATGGACGTGCTGACGCACAAGATCGCCTCGGCCAGCGTCGCCGACCACGAGCTGCTGCGCGCCCTGGCGGCCACCGGCAAGCCGCTCATCCTGTCCACCGGCATGTCCACGCTGTCGGAGATCGACCAGGCGGTCGAGATCCTCGGCACCGACCGGCTGATCATGATGCACGCCACCTCCACGTACCCGCTGCCGCCGGAGGAGGCCAACCTGCGCACGATCACCACGCTCAAGGAGCGCTACGGCGTGCCGGTCGGCTACTCCGGGCACGAGCGCGGCCTGCAGATCTCGCTGGCGGCGGTCACCCTGGGCGCGGTCTGCGTCGAGCGGCACATCACGCTCGACCGCACCATGTGGGGCTCCGACCACGCCGCCTCGCTGGAGCCGTCGGGGCTGGAGCACCTCGTCCGGGACATCCGCATCATCGAGCAGGCCATGGGCGACGGCGTCAAGCGCGTCTTCCCCGGCGAGGAGGCGCCCAAGGCCCGGCTGCGCCGGGTGACCGTCTGAGTCATGACGCCGACCACTCTCTCCGTCGTCGTGCCGGTGCGTGACGGTGAGCGCTTCATCGCCGACGCGCTCACCTCGCTCGCCCGCAACGCCCGGCCCGACTTCGAGTTCATCGTCGTGGACGACGGCTCCGTGGACGCCACCCCGGACATCATCGCCGACTTCGCCCGCGACCTGCCCGGCCTGGCCGTGCTGCGCAATCCCGCCCCCGTGGGGCTGGCCGACGCCCGCAACACCGGGCTGTCGGCCGCCTCGGGGCGGTTCGTCACGTTCATGGACGGCGACGACTGGCTGGCGCCCGGCTACCTGGCCGGGCTGGTGGCGGCCATCGACGGGCTCGGCTGCGACTTCGTGCGCGTCGACCACGTCCAGGTGGAGGGGCGCAGGCGGGTGGTGCACCGGGCCCCGCTGTCGCGCCGCGGCGTCGTGCTCGACCCCCGATCGGCGATCCTGCCGGCCGGGGAGCGGACCATGGTGGACTACCCGTACGCGTGGGCCGGGGTCTACCGGCGTTCGCTGCGGGACCTGCTGCACTTCCCCGGCTCGCTGCACACCGCCGAGGACCGGCCGTGGATCTGGCGGCTGCACCGGGAGGCGGCCACGTTCGCGGTGGTGCCGATGGCCGGGGTGTTCTACCGGCGGCTGGTGTCCGGGTCGCTGACGCAGGTCGGCGACGAGCGGCAGCTGCACTTCTTCGACGCCTTCGAGCTGGTCCTCAAGGACCTGGAGCCGGAGTTCCTGCCCAAGGCGGCGCGCAACTTCTGCGCGCTGCTGGCCCACCACCTGGAGCTCGCGGGCCGGTTCACGCCCGCGCTGCGCGCCCGGTTCGAGGAGCGGGGCGCGCAGATGGTCCGCGGCCTGCCGCCCGCCCTGGTGGCCGACGCCGTGTCGCGGATGGCCGTCGAGCGGGAGGCCGTGCTGCGCGCCCTGGTACCCGACATTCCCCCCAGCCCCCACGTCCGGATCCGCCGGGATCGGGAGGACTCCTGATGAAGGTCTTCTACGCCTCGACGCTGTTCGGCGCGATGTCGCTGGCCGCGGCCATCGACGACGGCCGCTTCGGCGCCGGCCGGCGCGTGCTGATCGTGTCGAACAACGCGGCGATCCCCGAGGTGTCGGTGCCGCTCGACGGCACGCCCGGCTTCGCCGCCCTGCGCTCGCGCTTCGACGAGGTGCACTCCTGGAACGAGCTGATCGCCCCGCTGCACCCCTCCGACTGGCGGGCGCGGATCATCGAGGTGCCGATGTTCGAGCGGCTGATCCGCTCCCACCTGGCGCTGGAGGACGTCGAGGAGCTGGTGCTGGAGTCGATCGCGGTGCCGCCCGCGCGCACGATCGCCGGCCTGGTGCGCGACTGCCCGATCACCGTCTACTCCGACGGCCTGATGAGCTACGGGCCGACCCGCGACCCGCTGCCCGCGGAGATCTCCCGGCGCATCGAGCGGCTGCTCCACCTGGACCTGGTACCCGGCCTGACGCCGCTGCTGCTCAGCGAGTACGGCGTGCCGCCCGTGGTGCTGCCCGAGGAGCGCTTCCTCGCGGTCGTGGACGAGGTGGCCGCCACCGCCCCGGACCTGCGCGCCGGGCAGGCGGTCGTCCTCGGCCAGTACCTGTCGGCGCTGGAGATCGTCACGCCGGAGGAGGAGGCCGGGCTGCACGCCTCGATGCTGCGCGCGCTGGCCGCCCGCGGCTGCACCGACGTGCTGTTCAAGCCGCACCCGGCCGCCGGACGCCGGCACGCGCAACTGCTGCGCGCGGCGGCCGGGCCGCTGGGGGTGCGGCTGACGGTGGCCGGGGAGAGCGTGCCGGCCGAGGTGTGCTTCGCGACGCAGCGGCCCGAGCTGGTCGTGGGCTGCTTCTCCACCGGCCTGGTGACGGCCCGGCGCTACTTCGGCCTGCCGGTCGCCTCCTTCGGCACCGGCCTGGTGTTGGACCGGCTGACGCCGTACGAGAACAGCAACCGGGTGCCGGCCACGATCGTGGACGCGCTGCTGCCCCGGCTGAACGCCGACGGCGTGATCGACGAGCCGCCGCGCACGGACCTGCCCGCGCTGGTGCGCGCGGTCGGCTACTGCATGCAGGCCGACGCCTATCCCGAGCTGCGCCCGTCGGGCCCGGGGTTCGACGGGGCGTTCGACGGGCGCTACTTCAAGCGCAAGCGCCTGGAGACGCTGGGGCTGGCCGAGCCGCCCTCGGCGCTGTCCAGGCTGCGCAGGAAGATCAGGTCAGCGATCTGAGGTAGCGGCGCACCCGCCGCTTGGCCCGGTAGCCCGCCCGCAGCATCGTGGGCGGCACCTCCACCCGCAACCTGGCCCGGCGGCGGGCCGCGGCGTGCTCGGGGCCGTCCAGCAGCGAGCGGGCGGCCGGGCGCGCCCCGTCCGCGGCCAGGCCGGTCAGCAGGGCCGCCCAGTCGTCGCGGCCGGCCGGGTGGAAGTAGTTGGCCTCGCACCAGCGCGGCTCGGCCGTGCGGAAGTCGCCCAGGGCCAGGTCGTCCAGCGTGCCGAGCAGGCCGCTGCCCTCGAACACCAGGTTGATCATCTCGGCGCTGACGCCGAAGTCGCTCAGCACCAGCGACGGCACGCCCATGGCGACGGCCTCCAGCGCGGCCGTCGAGCTGACCGTGACGAACCCGGCCGCCCGCGACAGCTGCTCGTGCATCGACCCGGCCGCGAACGTCAGCCTGCCCGGCTCGCCCATCTCGCGCCACAGCCGCTGGTAGTGGTGGCGTTCGTTGTGGGTCTGGCGTTCGTGCTCCAGGGCGCGCAGCTTGACCACGACCTCCAGGCCGGGGCGGCGGGCGGCCAGCTCGGCCAGCGCCGTCAGCACCCGCTCGCGCTCCTCCCGCGCCCGCGGCACCTTGGCCTGGGTGGCGAACACGACCCGGTCGCCGCCGCCGGACACCGCGCCGGGCCGCAGGAACGGCAGCCTGGCCAGCCCGACCGCCCCTCCCCCGCCGAGCCGGCCGGCGATCTCGGAGAACTCGGCCACCTCGCGCTCGCTGTGCACCACGAACAGGTCGCAGCCGCTGCGGAACAGCCACGCCTTCTCCGTGGCCGGCACCGAGATGCCGGGCAGCCCGCTGACGAACACCGGCCGTGCCCGGCCCCCCGGCCGCAGCCCGGCCAGCACGTCGGCCACCAGGACGTCCACCACCGGGCCCGTGCAGCCCACCAGGATCGCGTCGGGGCGGGTGCGCTCGGCCAGGCGGCGCAGCGAGCGCGCCGACAACACCGGGGGCGCCGCGCGCCCGCCCACCGCCGCCGCGATCTGCTCCGGCGAGGGCGCGATCGGGGTGCGCACCACCACCAGCTCGCTCTCGCAGCCCGCGGGCAGGTCGTCGAGCAGGCAGGCCGCCCACTTCAGATACGAGTCGGAGTCGGCTATCGCCAGCACCCTCACCTGGAAGCTCCTGTCAAATGCGATCGCAGGCCGGGGGCCGCCCTGCTCGTCCACCAGTCGTCGGGAACGTCCACCGGCTCGACCTCGACGCCGCGCGGGCCGAGCAGCACCCGCAGCGAGGTGATCGCGGTCGAGGGCAGGCTGAGCACCCGCTGCCCGGCGTCGAGGCCGCGCAGCGTCAGCTCGGCCGGCACGCCCGCGTCGTGCACCGTGATGCCGGGACGTTCGCCGATCAGCGCCAGGTCGACGGGGTCCTCGCGGCGGTGCGGGTAGTAGGCCAGCGGCTCGCGCCCGGCCAGGTCGGTCAGCCAGCGCAGGTAGTGGTCGCGGTGGACCAGCCCGTTGCGGACCAGGGACGTGCCGAGGACGACCGTGCGCTCGGCGGGCCCCTGGGCGCTCGGCGGCTGGGCGCGCAGCCAGGCGAAGTCGTGGCGGACGAGGTCGACGCCCGCCCCCCGGACGGCGGCGGCCAGCTCGTCGGGGACGGGCAGGGCGGTGAAGACCGACACCCGGCTCATCCGCAGCCGCAGCGCGGCGGCCAGCCCGAGCAGGGCGCGCGCCCGCGAGGGGGTCGCCCGGGCCCGCAGCAGCGGCCGGAACGGCCCGGCGGCCAGCAGTTCGAGCAGCCTCAGCGTGGCCAGGCCGTCGTCCACGACGACGATGCGGCCGGGGTCGGAGGTCAGCCAGCGCATCTGGACCTTGCCGGAGAACGCGTCGCCCACGGCCTGGACGCGGCGCGGCATGCGCTCGCGCGGCTCGTCCAGCACCAGGCCGGCGGGCAGGTCGAGGCGGCGCAGCTCCTTGCGGGTGGCGCGCAGCGGACGCAGGCCGGCGCGCGGCACGACCACGGTGTCCGGGCCGAGCAGCCCGGCATGGTGGGCCTCGACGGCGCACAGCATCTGGAGCGGAGACTCCACCCAGGCCGACGCCTGTCTGACCACTCTGTTTCCCCCAGCCGGTGGATGGCCTTGCACGACCCGCCTCAAGGTAGCCCGGCCTGCTTAAGCCGCAAGAAACGACACGTGAACAATGGAGGGTATGAACTCGCTGATGCTCAACACCGACGGTGTGCAGATACCACAGCTCGGCTTCGGCGTCTGGCAGGTCTCTGCCGACGACGCCGAGCACGCGGTGACGACCGCGCTGCGCGCCGGATACCGGCACGTCGACACCGCCGCCGCCTACGAGAACGAGGAGGGCGTCGGCCGGGCCGTGCGCGCCGCCGGGGTGCCACGGGAGAAGGTGTTCGTCACCACCAAGCTGTGGAACGGCGACCACGGGCGCGCCGAGCAGGCCTTCGACGAGAGCCTGGCCCGTCTGGGCCTCGACTACGTAGATCTTTTCCTGATCCACTGGCCGGTCCCGGAGCAGGACAGGTACGTGCAGGCCTGGCGGGGGCTGGAGAAGATCTACCGGGACGGCCGGGCCAAGGCCATCGGGGTCTCCAACTTCACGGTCGCCACCCTGACCCGGCTGATGGAGGAGACCGACATCACGCCGTCGATCAACCAGATCGAGCTCCACCCGTACTTCCAGCAGCGCGAGATGCGGGCCTTCCACGAGGCCAACGGCATCCTGACCGAGGCGTGGAGCCCGCTCGGGCAGGGCAAGGGGCTGCTGGCCGACCCGGCGCTGCGCGTGCTGTCGGAGAAGTACGGCAAGACGCCCGCCCAGATCGTGCTCCGCTGGCACCTGCAGCTCGGCAACGTGGTGATCCCCAAGTCGGTCACGCCGTCGCGGATCGAGGAGAACATCGACGTGTTCGACTTCATCCTCGACACCGAGGACATGGCGGCCATCGGCGCGATGAACGCGGGGCGGCGGATCGGGCCCGACCCCGACTCGTTCAACCTGACCTGAGCGCTCTACGATCTCGGTCGTGCGAGATTTCACCTGGGGAATAGCGGCGACCGGCGGCATCGCGCGTACCGTGGGGGCGGCCATCGTGGCCGAGCCCGGCATGCGGGTGGCCGCCGTCGGCTCGCGGAGCCCGCTCAGGGCGCGGGCGCTGGCCGACGAGCTGGGCGCGGAGTCGGCCTACGGCTCCTACGAGGCCCTGTGCGCCGATCCGGCCGTAGACGCGATCTACGTCGCCACGCCGCACGCCCAGCACCTGGAGGTGGCCGAGGCGGCCATCGCGGCGGGCAAGTCGGTGCTGTGCGAGAAGCCGCTGGCGGCCGACGTGGCCGACGCCGAGCGCATGGTGGCGCTGGCCCGCGCGGCCGGGGTCTTCCTCATGGAGGCCATGTGGATGCGCTTCAACCCGCTCATCCAGCGGGTGGCGGCCGATCCGCGCTTCGGTGAGATCCGGTCGGTGCGGGCCTCGTTCGGCTTCGCGCTGCCCTACGACCCCGCCCATCGGCTGTGGGCGCCGGAGCTGGGCGGCGGGGCGCTGCTCGACCTGGGGATCTACCCGTTCGGGCTGGCCCAGCTGCTGCTCGGCATGCCCGCGGAGCTGCGGATGGCCGGCTCGCTGGCGCCCAGCGGGGTCGACGCCGAGGCCGGCGGGCTGCTGCTGTACCCCGACGGGCGGCGGGCCCTGGTGGACGTGTCGCTGCTGGCGCATCACGCCAACGACGCGAGCGTGGTGGGCACGTCGATGCGGGCCGACATCCTGGCGCCGTTCTGGGCGCCGCGGCGGGTGCTGCTGTCGGGGCCGTCGATGGAGACGGAGGAGCTGGTGCTCGACCCGGCCGACAACGGGTACGCGGGCGAGCTGCGCGAGGTGCGCGCGGCCACGATCGAGGGCCGCACGGAGAGCGAGATCATGCCGCTTGACGAATCCCTTGCCATGATGGGGCTTCTGGCCGAAGCACGGGCCCAACTCTCCTAGCTGGACCTTTAGCCACTTGCCTGGCTCTTGCCCGATGTATTACCTTGTGGGGCATCTCGCGGCAGACGTCCGGTTTGTCCGGCTTTGTCCAACCATCGCAAGACATTTCACAGGATCGTCCTGTGACCGCTGAATCCGCCTCCGGGCGGAACCGGGGACCCACGTCCTTTGGGGTGAATCGGCACTTCGGTGCCGTAGGGCAGCTTCCACGTCCGAACCCGTCAGCTAACCCGGTAAGCGGCATGGAAGCAAGGAGTCAATGCCCTCGATGGCCACGCACCGTCCCATCCGTGCCCCGAAGATCACCTACGCCCACGCCGCGCTCGGCGCGGCCATCCTCGCCTCCGCCATCGGCGCCCACGCCACCGCCGCCGCCGCCGACAGCGCCGGCCCGGCCGCCGCGGCCGGCCACTCGGCCGTCGCGCCGCAGGCCGCCGCCCAGACCCGCAAGGCGGAGGAGACCCAGGTCAACGTCACCGCCCAGCAGGTCCTGGCGATGGCCAAGGCCCAGGTCGGCACCTCCGAGAACGCCTACGGCGGCGGCACCAAGTTCCAGAAGTGGTACGCCGACTCCAAGCGCGCGGCCGAGACCATCGCCCGCGACGGCGGCACCCGCGCCATGTACCTGAACGCCCCCTGGTGCTCGATCTTCGTCTCCTGGGTCGGCGAGCAGACCGGCGCCCGCCCGCAGGTCGGCTGGGACGCCTGGACCGTGGCCCACGCCAAGTGGTTCGCCGCCAACGACCGCTGGGGCGCCGAGGCCAGGCCCGGCGCGGTGGTCTTCTTCTCCTGGGGCGGCAGCAAGAGCCTGGACGCCATCCAGCACGTCGGCTTCGTCGTCAAGGACAACGGCGACGGCACGATCTCCACGATCGAGGGCAACACCGGCAACGGCAAGGTCGAGGAGCGCGTCCGTCCGAAGTCGCAGGTCGTCGGCTACGGATACCCGCAGTACGCGAGCTGACCTCCGCCCGCTCCGAGCGCGCGTCCCGCACGAGGGACGCGCGCTCGCCGCGTCTCAGGGCCGGACCGCCGCCAGCGAGTAGAGGATCGGCAGGTGCGAGTCCCCGAACGGGAACCGGTACCGGCCGTCCGCGCCCTCGGGCAGCAGGCCGCGCGGGTCGAGGTCGGTCTCGACGTGCTCGCCCAGCTCGGCCACCGTGAACCCGGCCCGCGCCGCCGCCGTGACGATCTCGCCCACCGAGTACGGGTACTCGACCGCCTCGTGGGTCCCGGTCACCACCGCGGCGTCGGCGTACGTGCCGGTCACCGTCTCCCGGTGGGCCTGGCCGCCGCCGTAGGGCCAGTCGGCCACCAGCGGGTCGAGCGAGGCCACCGTCTGGTAGGCCGGATGCAGGTCGACCAGCACCAGACGCCCGCCCGGCCGCAGCGCCATGGCCGCGCCGCGCATCCAGGCGTCCAGGTCGCCGATCCAGCACAACACGCCGTACGTGGCCACCGCCACGTCGAAGCCGCCGGCCAGCTCCGCCGGCAGCCGCTGCGTGTCGGCCTCCACGAACGTGGCCGCCAGCCCTGCCCTGGCCGCCAGCTCGCGGGCGCGGGCGACCGCCACCGGGGAGAAGTCGACGCCGGTCACCCGCGCTCCGAGACGTGCCCAGCTCAGCGTGTCCAGGCCGAAGTGGCACTGCAGGTGGAGCAGGTCCCGGCCGGTGACGTCGCCGGCCAGTCGGCGTTCGAGCGGGTAGAGGGTCTGCCGGCCGGCGAGGAAGGCGTCGACGTCGTAGAACCGGTCGGCCGAGGTGGAGCCGTGGACGCGGGCGCGCTCGTCCCACAGGGCCCGGTTGGGCACGGGGGCGTCTGATGCGGGTTGGGGCATGGGGCGAGGATGGCACATCGGCCACCCCGCCGCACGACCGGTACGGTGCCCTGGAAGCGGACGGTCCGCCCGCGTGTCGATCCGGCCGGCGCCCGTTCGACGCTTCGGCGAGGCCGGCTCCGCCCCAGGGGCCGCGGACGGAAGGGACGGCAGGATGAAATTCATGATCGTCGGCAAGGCCAACGAGGAGACCGAGGCCGGGGCGCTGCCCAGCCAGGAGCTCGTCGACAACATGCACGCCTACAACGAGGCGCTGGCCAAGGCCGGGGTGCTGCTGGCCGCCGAAGGGCTCTACCCGAGCTCGCAGGGCGCGCAGATCGCCTACAGCGGCGGCCGGGCCACGGTGATCGACGGCCCGTTCGCCGAGGCCAAGGAGCTGATCGCGGGGTTCTGGCTGATCCAGGTGAAGTCCAGGGAGGAGGCTCTGGAATGGGCGATGCGCGTGCCCGTCCCCGAGGGCTATGACGGGATCGGCCTGGACGTGTGGCGGGTGTACGACGCCTCCGACGCGCCCGACGCGGCCTCGTCCGACCCGGCGGAGGTCGAGCGGGAGAGGGCCATGCGCCGGCGTCTGGGCGGGCGGGAGAGCTGACCTCGGCTTGCGGACCCCGGACGGTGCTGGTGTCATGAGCCGGTGATGGCTTCCGACACCCACCGGGCGATCGAGGCGGTCTGGCGGATCGAGGCGCCCCGGCTCATCGCCGGCCTGGCCGGGCTGGTCCGCGACGTCGGCCTGGCCGAGGAGCTGGCCCAGGACGCGCTGGTCGCGGCCCTGGAGCAGTGGCCGGAATCGGGCGTGCCACGCAACCCGGGCGCCTGGCTGATGACGGTGTCCAAGCGCCGCGCCGTCGACCTGATCCGCAGGAACGAGCGGATGTCCCGCAACCTGGCCGAGCTGGGCCACCGGCTGGAGACCGCCGCTGAGCCGCCCGAGCCCGACGAGATCGAGGACGACCTGCTGCGGCTGGTCTTCACCGCCTGCCATCCGGCGCTGTCGATGGAGGCGCGGGTGGCCCTGACGCTGCGGGTGCTCGGCGGCCTGAGCACCGACGAGATCGCCCGCGCGTTCCTGGTGCCCGAAGCGACCGCCGCCCAGCGGATCGTGCGGGCCAAGCGCACCCTGGCCGACCGGAAGGTCCCGTTCGAGGTGCCGCAGGGCGCGGAGCTGGCCGGACGCCTGTCGTCCGTGCTGGAGGTCATCTACCTGATCTTCAACGAGGGGTACTCGGCGACCGCGGGCGACGACTGGATGCGGCCCGGCCTGTGCGAGGACGCGCTGCGGCTGGGCCGGGTCCTTGCGGGGCTGATGCCCGCCGAGCCGGAGGTGCACGGGCTGGTCGCGCTCATGGAGATCCAGGCGTCCAGGGCGGCGGCCCGGGTGGGGCCGTCCGGGGAGCCGGTGCTGCTGCTGGAACAGGACCGCACCCGGTGGGACCGGCTGCTCATCGGCCGCGGGCTGGCGGCCCTGGCCCGAGCCGAGAGCCTGGCCGAGGAGCGGGCGGGCGCGGCGGGGCCGTACACGCTGCAGGCCGCGATCGCGGCCTGCCACGCCCGCGCGTTCGACCCCGGCGACACCGACTGGGTGCGCATCGCCGGCCTGTACGAGTCGCTGGCCCGGCTGGCCCGCTCCCCCGTCGTCGAGCTCAACCGCGCGGTGGCGCTGTCGATGGCCTACGGCCCGGCGGTGGGCCTCGACCTGCTCGACCAGATCGTGGACGAGCCGGCGCTCCAGGGTTACCACCTGCTGCCGAGCGTCCGCGGCGACCTGCTGTTCCGGCTGGGCCGGCGCGGCGAGGCGCGGGCCGAGTTCGAACGGGCGGCCTCGATGACCCGCAACTCCCGTGAGCGCGCCCTGCTCCACGAACGCGCCGCCGCCTGCTGAGCCCCGCCTCTCCGGAAGCCGGGCGCGGGCCGAGCGGCAGGTAAGGCGTTGGAACGTGCCAGACGGTCGTCACGCTCCGTGACAGCGGCACCTGACCGGGAGCAAGCCTGGAGGGTCCGGGCGACATGCCCTTGATGCGGCACGAAAGATGTCTCTTGAGGTGGGAGCGCTCCCAAACAGCCCTTCACACCCTTCATCCCCTTAAATCCTGATTCTGGGCGGCAAAACGCACGATTGGTAACGGTTCCGTTTCGGCGGATTGACGGACACAGCCGGTAAGTGCACCCTTTGTGGGAGCGCTCCCAAACACTCCCACCGCGGCGGAGCGCGTGCCGCGGTGCACCTCCCATCAGTCACCCGAGAAGGGGTCCCCCATGATGATCAGCAAGCGTCGCGGTCTGGCCGCGGCCTCAGCCCTGGCCGCGGCGGCGCTGACCGTCGCGTCGTGCGGCAGCGGCGACACGCCGGCCGCCGGCAACAGCCCCGCCTCCTCCGCGGCGGCGGCCGAGCCCGTCACCATCCGGGTGCAGACCTTCGGCGGCGGCTCCAACTTCGGCTACAAGAACGCCATCGAGAAGTGGAACGCCGAGCACAAGGACATCCAGATCAAGGAAGAGCACCTGACCGACCAGTTCGAGCAGCAGTACTGGCCCCAGATGATCCAGTGGCTGCAGTCCGGCAACGGCGCGGGCGACGTCGTCGGCATCGACGAGGGCGGCATGGGCCTGGCCAAGGCGCACCCCGAGTGGTGGGCCGACCTGAAGGAGTACGGCCTTGAGGGCCGCAAGGCCGACTACCCCGCCTGGAAGTGGGAGAACGGCGTGACGGCCGACGGCAAGATCTTCGGCCTCGGCACCGACATCGGCGGCATGAGCCTGTGCTACCGCACGGACCTGTTCAAGAAGGCCGGGCTGCCCACGGACCGCGAGAAGGTCGCCGCCCTGTGGCCGACGTGGGACGACTTCATGAAGGTCGGCCAGCAGTTCCAGGCGAAGGTGAAGGACACCAAGTTCACCGACGGCACCAACACGCTCTACAACGTGGTGCTGTACCAGGAGGCGGCCAAGAACGGCAACGTCGCCTACTTCGACAAGGACAACAACCTCATCGTCGACAAGAACCCGGCGGTGAAGGCGGGCTTCGACTTCGCCTCCAAGCTCAGCCAGTCCGGCCTGACGGCCAAGCTGCGCAACTTCACCGACGAGTGGGCGGCGGGCACCCAGAAGGGCGCCTTCGCCACGGTCGGCTGCCCGTCCTGGATGCTCGGCGTGGTCTCGGGCAACGCCGGCGACGGCATGAAGGGCAAGTGGGACGTCGCCTCGGTGCCCGGCGGCGGCGGCAACTGGGGCGGCTCGTGGGTGGCCGTGCCCAAGCAGTCCAAGCACCCGAAGGAGGCCGCGCAGGTCGCCGACTACCTGACCAGCGCGCAGACCGAGGCGAGCATCTTCACCGACTTCGGCAACATGCCGAGCAACAGCAAGGCCCAGGCCGACGCCGCCGTGCAGGGCGCGAAGAACGAGTTCTTCAGCGACGCCCCGATCGGTGAGATCTTCGCCAAGTCCGCGGAGAGCCTGCAGCCGGTCTTCCTCGGGGTGAAGCACGCGCAGGTCAAGAATGCGGTCGAGTCGGTCATCCAGGGCATGGACGACGGCTCGGTGGCCTACGACAAGGCCTGGCAGCAGCTGGTCGACGACGCGGTGAAGGCCGCGGGCTGATCTTCCCCCGCCCGGCCCGCCGCTAGCGGGCCGGGCTTGCCGCTGAAAGGTCTGTTATGAGCCTCGACACCCTTCCGCGGGCGGCGCGGAACCACCATCGCCGCGACCGCCCGCCCGGCCGCCTCTGGCGTTCTCGACTCGACGTCAAGGCCATGCCGTACGCCCTGGTGTCCCCGTACTTCCTGCTGTTCGCCGCCTTCGGGCTGTTCCCGCTGGCCTTCACGCTCTACTACTCGCTCTACGACTACGACCTGGCCGGCGACACCAAGTGGGCCGGGCTGGGCAACTACGCCGCGCTGCTGGCCGACGAGGACTTCTGGAACGCCGTCACCAACACCGTCGGCATCTTCCTGCTGGCCACGATCCCGCAGATGCTGATGGCCCTGTTCCTGGCCAACGCGCTGAACAAGAAGCTGCGCTGGCGCCTGCCGATCCGCATGAGCGTGCTGCTGCCGCTGGTCACCTCGGTGGTCGCGGTCGCGGTGGTGTTCACCCAGCTGTTCGCGCGTGACTGGGGCCTGGTCAACTGGGTCCTGGGCTGGTTCGGCGGGGACAAGATCAACTGGCGGGCCGAGCGCTGCCCGTCCTGGCTGGCCATCGCCGCGATGGTCGACTGGCGCTGGACGGGCTACAACGCCATCATCTTCCTGGCCGGCATGCAGACGATCCCCAAGGACCTGTACGAGGCCGCCGCCATCGACGGCGCGTCCCGGCGGCGCCAGTTCTGGCAGATCACGCTGCCGATGCTGCGCCCGACCATGATCTTCGTGGTGCTCAACTCCACGATCGGCGGCCTGACGCTGTTCTCCGAGCCGACCACCTTCTACAACGGCAACGTGGACGGCGGCTCGCAGGGCCAGTTCCAGACGGTGGCGATGTTCGTCGTCAAGCAGGGCTTCCGCGAGTTCGACTACGGCTACGCCGCGGCGGCCGCCTGGCTGCTGTTCCTGCTGATCCTCATCGGCGCGGCCGTCAACTTCCTGTTCGTCCGGCGGATCGGAGGCGCCAAGTGACCGGCTGGAAACCGACCGTCATGACGCGGGTCATGCTCGGGGTGGCCATCTTCCTGTCGGCCTTCCCGCTGTACTGGATGCTCGTCATCGCCTCGCGCACGAACTCCGACGCCGTCTCGGTGCCGCCGAAGTTCCTGCCCGGCGGCAACCTCGGCGAGAACATCGTCGCGGTGCTGGAGAACGAGGACGCGCACTTCCTGCTCGGCCTGACCAACTCCTTCTTCAGCGCGGCGATCGTCACCGTGTCCGTGGTGATCATCTCGACCCTGGCCGGGTTCGCCTTCGCCAGCCTGCAGTTCAAGGGCCGCAACATCCTGCTGCTGCTCGTGCTGCTGACGATGGCGGTGCCGCTGCAGCAGATGGGCGTGGTCCCGCTCTACCGCATGATGGTGAGCCTGGAGTGGACCGGCACCCTGAAGGCCATCATCCTGCCGTACCTGCTCAACGGGTTCGGCGTGTTCCTGATGACCCAGTACACCCGCCAGGCCGTGCCGAACGAACTGGTCGAGGCGGCCAGGGTGGACGGCGCGGCGACGCTGCGGATCTGGTGGAACGTCGTGCTGCCGGCCGTGCGTCCGGGCATGGCGGTGCTCGGCATCAACACCTTCATGCTCATGTGGAACGACTACATGTGGCCGCTGATCGTGCTGACGCCGGACAACCCGACCGTGCAGATCGCCATCAACTCGCTCAACGCGCGCTACTCGACCAGCTACTCGCTGATCTTCGCGGGTACCGCGCTGTCCATCATTCCGCTCATCGCGGTATTCGTCGCATTCGGCCGCCAGATCGTCGGCGGACTCATGGAAGGTGCGGTCAAGGCGTGACGACACAAGAGGAACAGATTCGTCCCGGGCTGCGCTTCCCTCCCGGTTTCGCGTTCGGCGCGGCCACCTCGGCGTACCAGATCGAGGGCGCGGTCACCGAGGACGGACGCGGCCCGTCCATCTGGGACACCTTCACCAAGACCCCGGGGCGGGTGCTCAACGGGCACCACGGGGACGTGGCCATGGACCATTACCACCGCTACCGCCAGGACGTCGCCATCATGGCGGACCTCGGCCTGACGGCCTACCGCTTCTCGGTGTCGTGGCCGCGGATCCAGCCGACCGGCTCCGGCGCGGTCAACCAGAAGGGCCTGGACTTCTACAAGCGGCTCACGGACGAGCTCCGGAACAACGGCATCGACCCGTGGCTGACCCTCTACCACTGGGACCTGCCGCAGGAGCTGGAGGACAAGGGCGGCTGGCCCAACCGCGACACGGCCTACCGCTTCGCCGAGTACGCCGCGATCGTGCACGAGGCGCTGAAGGACCACGTCCACACCTTCAGCACGGTCAACGAGCCGTGGTGCGCCGCGTTCCTCGGCTACGCCTCGGGCGAGCACGCCCCTGGCCGGCGTGAGCCGCGCAACGCGATCAGGGGCGCGCATCACCTCAACCTGGCCCACGGCCTGGCCGTCCAGGCGATGGACGCGCGCCGCGCCGGCGGCTGCGTCAACCTGTACGCGATCTCCCCCGAGACCGGCAGCGAGGCCGACCTGGACGCGGCCCGCCGCATCGACGGCCTGCAGAACCGGTTCTTCCTGGACGCGCTGCTGACCGGCCGCTACCCCGAGGACGTCCTGAACGACATCCCGATCGACGACGACCTCGTGCGGCCGGGCGACATGAAGACCATCAACGCGCCGATCGACGTGCTGCTGGTCAACTACTACAGCCGCTTCACGGTCTCCGGTGCGCCCGGCGGCAGGGCGTCGGCGGCGGCGGCCCCCACGGACACGGCCTCGCCGTGGGTGGGCAGCGAGCACGTCTCGTTCGTCAACGGCGGCCGGCCGGTCACCGCGATGGGCTGGGAGATCGACGAGGACGGCCTGGTGGAGGTGCTCACCCGGGTGGCGCGGGACTACCCGCCGATCCCGATGGTGGTCTCCGAGAACGGCGCCGCCTTCGACGACGTGCTGGCCGACGGCCGCATCCACGACGCGCAGCGGCAGGCGTACGTGGAGGCGCACCTCGGCGCGTGCCGGCAGGCGATCGACGCGGGCGTGCCCCTGCAGGGCTATTTCGCCTGGTCGCTGATGGACAACTTCGAATGGGCCTGGGGCTACGGCAAGCGCTTCGGCCTGGTCCACGTCGACTTCGACACCCAGGAGCGGCTGCTGAAGGACAGCGCGCACTGGTACTCGGAGATCATCCGGCAGAATAGGCGACATGAACCGACCGACTCTTGAGGCAGTCGCGGCTCGGGCCGGTGTGGGCCGGGGCACGGTGTCGAGAGTCATCAACGGCTCGCCGAACGTCAGCGCCAAGGCCCGCGAGGCCGTCGAGCTGGCCATCCGCGAGCTGGGCTACGTGCCCAACAGGGCGGCGCGTGCCCTCGTCACGCGCCGCACGGACACGGTCGCCCTGGTGGTGTCGGAGTCCCAGTTCCGGGTCTTCGACGAGCCGTACTTCGCCGGCACCATCCGCGGCATCGGCTCGGCGCTGGCCGAGACCGGGCTGCAGCTGATCCTGGCGATGGCGCGCTCCCCCGAGGAGCACGAACGGCTGGAGACCTACCTGACGGGGCAGCACGTCGACGGCGTGCTGCTGCTGTCGCTGCACGGCGCCGACCCGCTGCCGGGCAGGCTGGAGGAGATGGGCGTGCCGACCGTGCTCGGCGGCAGGCCCGTCGGCCTCGACCCCTACAGCTTCGTGGACATGGACAACCGGGCGGGGGCCAGGCAGGCGGTCAAACACCTGCTGGGCCTCGGCCGGGGCGCGATCGCCACGATCGCCGGCCCCCAGGACATGGGCGTGGGCGTCGACCGTCTGGCCGGCTACCGCGACGCGCTGCTGCCCTCGGGGCTGCCGGAGATCGTGGCCTTCGGCGACTTCTCCGAGGAGAGCGGCGCCACCGCCATGCAGGAGCTGCTGGAGAGCCATCCCGATCTCGACGCCGTCTTCGCCGCCTCCGACCCGATGGCCCTGGGCGCGATGCGCGTGCTCAAGGCCGCGGGCAAGGCGATCCCGGGCGACGTCGCCGTGATCGGCTTCGACGACTCCAAGGCCGCGCTGCACGCCGATCCGCCGCTGACCACCGTCCACCAGCCCACGGAGGCCATGGGCCGCCAGATGGCCCAGCTTCTCGTGGCCCGCATCAACGGCGAGGAGCTGCGCCAGCCCGTGGTGATCCTCGACACGCACCTGGTTCGCCGAGAGTCCGCCTGACCAGGCGTTATCCTGGCCCGGCTCGCTCGCACGCCCGACGAAAGGATCTTCTCCCGTGCCCCAGCTCGAAGGCGGCGGCTACACCGCGCAGATCAGCCCGCGCGGCGCCGCGCTCAGAACGCTCCGGCACGGCGGGCGCGATCTGGTGACGACCTGGCCCGAGCAGGGCCCGGTCCCCTACTTCGCGGGCACCGTCCTGGCCCCCTGGCCCAACCGGGTGGGCGGCGCTCGCTACACCTTCCAGGGCCGCTCGCACCGGCTTGAGGTGACCGAGCCCGACCGCGGTCACGCGCTGCACGGCCTGGTCGCCGTCGTCGACTGGAAGGTGACCGAGGCCGGGGCCGATCGGGCGCGCCTGACGTACGAGCTGGCCGAGGCGCCTGGTTACCCGTTCACGCTGGCGCTGTCGGCCGAGCATCGGCTCGACGCGGGCGGCCTGACCACGACGGTCACGGCCCGCAACACCGGCGAGGCCGACGCCCCCTACGGCTGCGGGCCCCACCCGTGGCTGCTGGGCGAGGAGCTGGAGCTGCCCGCCGCCCGCTACCTGACGACCGACGACCGGCTGCTGCCGGCCGGCCTGGCCGACGTCGCGGGCACCCCGTACGACTTCAGGAAGCCGCGCCCGGTCGGCGACACCGTGATCGACCACGCCTTCACCGGGCTCGACCGCGGCGAGGCGCGGGTCGGCGGGGTGCGGCTCGCCTGGGACCCGGCGGTGCTGCCCTGGGCGCAGGTCTGCACGAGCCGGCAGCTCGGCTACGAGGGCGTCGCGGTCGAGCCGATGACCTGCCCGCCCGACGCCTTCAACTCCGGCACCGACCTGGTCGTGCTGCGGCCGGGCGACGAACACGTGGCGAGCTGGACGATCAGCGTCGCCTGAACCCGGAAGGGGCCTCGCGTGGACAGCAGGACCAAGCGCCGCTTATCGCCCGCCGAGCTCGACGCGCTGGCCAGACGGGCCGTGGGGGCGGGCGTCTTCACGGCCGTCGAGCTGACCGACGGCTACGCCAACGCCGTGTGGCGGCTGACCCTGGAGGACGGCCGCGAGGTGGTGCTCAAGCTCTCCCCCTCGCCCGACCTCGACCAGCTCAGCTACGAGCGCAACCTGCTGCGCATGGAGGCCGCCGCCTACGAGCTGGCCGCCGCGGCGGGCGTGCCGATGGCCGAGCTGCTGGTGGCCGGGTTCGACGACCCGGTGCTCGGCGGCGACTACCTGATGCTGACCGCGCTCGACGGCGTCTCCTGGAACGACGTCAAGCCCGAGGGCGAGCAGGCGCTGCGCCGGGAGCTCGGCCGCCACCTGGCCGCCTTCAACGCGGTGACCGGCGAGGTGTTCGGCTACCCGCACGCCGGGATCGTCGGCTCCACCTGGCGGGAGGCGTTCCTGGCCATGGCGGGCGCGCTGCTGGCCGACACCGAGCGCTACCCGGCGCCGCTGCCCCGCCCGGCCGCCGAGATCATGGCGGTCTTCGAGCGGGCCGCGCCGGTGCTGAACGAGGTGACCACGCCGTGCCTGGTGCACTTCGACGTGTGGGCCGGGAACGTGTTCCTCGACCTGACCGGCGAGCCGCGCATTCAGGCGATCATCGACCACGAGCGGGCGTTCTGGGGCGACCCGATCGCCGAGTTCGTCACCCCGACGATCTTCGACGAGCTGCGCGAGGACGACCCGCTGCTGGCCGGCTACCGCGAGGTGACGCCGCTGGAGCTGACCTCCTCGGCCCGCGTCCGGCTGGATCTGTACCGCGCCTACCTCTACCTGATCCTGCTGGTGGAGAACGGACCCCGGCAGTACCCGGAGTCCGAGTACGCCAGGGTCCGCGATCTGGCCGTCAGCTCACTGACGGACGTCCTGGACCGCCTCGTACGGCTTCCCCTTGACGCCCGCTGACAGCTTGCCGCACTGACCGCCGCCCGCGCCGTTCACCTGGTTCGGCACGCCGAGGTCGGCCGGCCCGGGGGTGTTGCCGGTGCAGGCGAGCGCGCCCTTGACCGTGGCGCCCGACAGGATCGGCGCGGTGTTGCCGGTGAGCACGGCCGCGCCGCGCAGCTCGGCGCCCACGACCGTGAGCCGGCCCGCGCCGGTGACGCTGAGCGCGCCGTCCACGCGCGTCCTGATCAGGTGCACGGCGGCGGGCCCGGCGGCGGTGAGCGTGCCGCTGATCCGGCCGCCGTCGGTCACCAGCGAGGCGCCGGCCTTGACCGTGACCGGGCCGGTGACCTGGGCGTCCTTCAGGCAGGTGACGCCGTCGGCCACGGTGAGCGGGCCCCGGTGCGCGCCGGTGACCGTGCGGTCGCAGGCGGGCGGCGGGGCGATGGTGGTGACGGTGAAGCTCTTGGCCTGCCCGTAGTTGCCGGCGGCGTCGATCGAGCGGTACTCGACGGTGTGCCGGCCGCGCGGCAGCTTGCCGTAGACCAGGGAGTCGATGACGGTGCCCTGCTCGGTGAACGTCCAGGGCAGCTCGGAGGAGGTGGGCCAGCCGAAGTAGTTGAACCAGCCGTCGCCGTCCACCCGGGACTCCGAGACCACGTAGCCGTCGCGGTCGTCGTCGCCGGTGAGCTTCATCGTGAACGGGCCGTTGTAGACGTAGGTGTCGCCGGAGCGGGCGAGCGGCTCGGACAGCTCGTACCCGGTGGTGGGCTCGGTGGCGTCGACCTGCCAGGTCAGCGTGGTGGCGCCGAGGGTGGCGGTGAGGGTGTGGGCGCCGGGCGCCAGGTCGGCCGCGCCCAGGTCGAACTCGGTGCCGGTGCCCGCCGGCCGGCCGTCCAGCGCCCAGCTGACGGCGGGGACGGACGCCGCCGGGTGGGTGGTCTCGACGTACACGACGGCCTCGCGCCCGGCCGGGCGGTCCGTCGGCGTGGACGACACGACGGCGGCCTGGACGCCGTCGGGCGGCGTGGTGAGCGTGGTGTCCACGGTCCAGGTGCGGGTCCGGCTCATGGCGGTCCGGATCGCCGGGTCCCGGACGAACTCGGTGGGGTCGGCGACCGTGGCCGTGACCGTGTGCGTGCCCGCGGCCAGGCCCAGCGTGCGCAGGTCGAGGACGTCGGCGTCGCCGGGCAGGTTCTTGCCGTCCACGGCCCAGGTGGTGGTCAGCGAGTGCCCCACCGGGCGCATCGGCTCGACCCAGAGCACCCGGTCGGCCCCGACGGGCGCGGCGGTGGGCGTGGAGTCCTGGATCAGCGTGGTCTTGGCGGTGATGCGCTGGGTCATGACCTCGCGGCTGACCTGGTCGAAGTAGTAGCCGAGGGTCTTCATCATGGAGTGCCTGCTCGGCCGCCACACGCCGCTGGTGTAGTACAGGCCGCCCTCGTAGCGGGCGATCGGGCCGCCGGACTCGCTGTCCTCGCCCAGCCACCGCCACCACTTCCGGCGCTGGTCGAGCATCTGCTGCTCGGTCAGCAGGCTGTGGTGCGCGCTGGAGGGCTCGGAGCCGCCGTAGGTCCCGCCGGGGACGCCGCGCTGGTAGTAGTCGTACTCGTCCTGCAGGCCGCCCAGGGAGTGGCCGAGCTCGTGCGGGCTGATCAGGGCGGACATGGAGTTGCTGCCCGAGGCGGTGGCGTAGCTGCCGCCCGCGCCGCCGTAGGTGCCGCTGTTGGCCAGGGCGAGGATCTGCCGGTTGCCCGACGTCGTCCCGGTGACCAGGTTCGCGAACCGGGTGGCGGCGGAGTTGTCCATGGTGATCAGTCGCTGCACGCTGCCGGGGTTGCAGCCGCCCCAGAAGCCCATGCTCAGCGGGGTGGTGCGGCGGGGCGCGTCCAGGCCGGGGTCGCAGCTCACGCCGGACTCGCCCGAGACGATGTCGATCCGGTAGACGTTGATGTAGTCGCGGTAGGTCTTGAACGGCTCGATCGACCACATCACGTTGAGGTGCCGGTCCACGTCGGCCCGGAACTTCGCCTGCTCGGCCTCGGTGTAGCCGTCGCCCATGACGATCAGGTTGAACCGCTTGGCCGGGGCGCCGGTGACCTGGACCGGCACGACCGTGGCCGCGCCGGGCCCGTCGGCGGCCGCCGACGCATGGGCGGATGGGACATAGAGGACGGCGGCGGCCAGTACCAGGGCCGCGAATCTACGCATGTCATGCACTATCGGCCCGATGGATCCGGCAGTCTCATCCCATAAGGGCATAACTCCGGAGTGATAGCTTCTGCGGGATGCAGCTCGAACTGAGACATCTCAGGACGCTGCGCGCCATCGCCGACCACGGCAGTGTGACCAGGGCCGCGGCGGCGCTCGGCGTCTCCCAGCCCGCGCTCACCGCCCAGCTCGGCCGGATCGAGCGCCTGCTCGGCGGGGCGGTCTTCACCCGCGACCACCGCGGCGTGGCGGCCACCGCGTTCGGGGAGTTCGTGCTGGCCAGGGCGCGGGTGGTGCTCGCCGGGGTGGACGACCTGCTGGCGGCGGGGCCGTACGAGCTGGCCGGGCAGGCGATCCGGGTGGGCGGCTTCGAGAACCCCGTCGTGGTGCCCCTCGTCGCGAACCTGGCGGGCGCGCTGCCGGAGGCCCGGATCACGCTGCAGACCGAGCACTACGTCCGGGTGCTGGTGGACATGGTGGCCAACGGGCGGCTCGACGTGGCGCTGGTGGCCGACTACCCCGATCACGAGCTGCGGCTCGGCCCGGCCATGGGGATGGGCGTGGTGGCGGTCGAGCCGGTGTTCGTGGCGCTGCCCGCCGCCCATCCGCTGGCCGGGCGTGCCGAGGTGGAGCTGGCCGAGCTGGCGGGCGAGCCGTGGGTGCTGCCGCCGCCCGACGGGATGGGCTGGCCGGAGCACCTGCTGGAGGCGTGCCGGCGGGCCGGGTTCACGCCGCGCGGGCGGTACCAGCTCGTGGAGGCCGGGGTGCGGCGGGAGCTGATCGCGGCCGGGCACGCGGTGTCGGCCTGCCAGGCGCTCTACGACCCGGGCGAGCGGGTGTCGGTGCTGCCGCTGCGCGGGAACCCGCTGTGGATGCGTCAGGTGCTCATCTGGCGGTCGTCGTTCGCCGCGCACGCGCCGGCGCTGCTGGACAGCGCCCGCGCCGCGCACGCCGCCGTGGCGGCCCGCAGCCCGGTCTACACCGCCTGGACCGCCCGCTACGGCCGCCCGCCCCTGCCCTCCTGACCCCACCCCCTCCCCGCGCCCCTCCGGCACGCCGGAGGGGCGCGGGGGCTTGCTCATTTCCGGGGACGTGACACAATCTCATTGGGTGATGAATTATGACTTGTGTGATAGCCGGAGGCGGTCCCGCCGGGGCCGTGCTCGGACTGCTGCTGGCCAGGGCCGGCGTCGAGGTCACGCTGCTGGAGAAGCACGCCGACTTCCTGCGTGACTTCCGCGGCGACACGATCCACCCCTCCACCCTGCGCGTGCTGGCCGAGCTCGGCCTGGCGGAGGACTTCCTGAAGCTGCCCCACCGCAAGGCCCACGAGCTGCGGCTGGTGACCGACACCGGCGACATCAGGCTCGCCAGCCTGCGCGGCCTGCCGGGCGGCTACGACTACATCGCGTTCGTGCCCCAGTGGGACTTCCTCAAGCTGGTCACCACGGCCGCGAGCGCGTACCCGAACTTCCGGCTGCTGATGAACGCCGAGGCCCACGACCTGATCCGCGAGGGCGGGGCCGTGCGGGGGGTGCGTTACCGCGACCCCTCCGGCGAGCACGAGCTACGGGCCACGCTCACCGTGGCGGCCGACGGGCGGCACTCGGCGCTGCGCGCCCGCGCCGGCCTGGTCCCCCAGGACCTGCACGCGCCGATGGACGTGGTCTGGTTCCGCCTCCCCCGGCACGACGACGACCCCGACGACACGTTCCTGCGCATCTCCAGCGGCCACATGATGGTCGCCATCAACCGGGAGACCTACTGGCAGCTCGCCTACCTGATCCCCAAGGGCGGCTTCGGGCGGCTGACCGGGCAGGGCATCGACGCCCTCAGGCGGCCGGTGGCCACGCTGCTGCCGTACCTGGCCGACCGGGTCGGGCAGATCGAGGGCTTCGACGACGTCAGCGTGCTCACGGTCGCGCTCAACCGGCTGCGCCGCTGGCACCGCCCGGGGTTCCTGTGCATCGGGGACGCCGCGCACGCCATGTCGCCGGTGTTCGGTGTGGGCATCAACCTGGCCGTCCAGGACGCGGTGGCCGCCGCCAACCTGCTGGCCGCGCCGCTCGCCGCGGGCCTGCCGATCCCGGAGTCCGTCCTGCACCGGCTGCAGCGGCGGCGCATGCTGCCCACGCGGGTCACCCAGGCGGCCCAGCGCCTGGTGCAGAACCAGGTGATCACGCCAGCGCTGGGGCGGCGGTTCGACGCGTCCAGGATGCCGCGTGACCTCACCAGGATTCCGCTGTTCAACCGGCTGCCGCGGCGTTTCATCGGCCTCGGGGTGCTGCCTGAGCATGTGAAGTCTCCCGAAAGCTGATAAATGCATTCTCACAACGTGGACAAGAGGGTCGGTGGGGCCGGGTCAGTGGAATACCCTCGTATCTCGTGAGCAGCAATCTCGTGGATCTCGATTCCTGGCGAGCCCTCCCCGCGGCCCAGCAGCCCGACTGGCCCGATCGCGGTGAGCTCGACAAGGTCGTCGCCGAGCTCGGCGGCCTGCCCCCGCTCGTCTTCGCCGGCGAGTGCGACCAGCTCAAGAGGCAGCTGGCGGCCGTCTCGCGCGGAGAGGCGTTCGTCCTGCAGGGCGGCGACTGCGCCGAGACCTTCTCCGGCGCGACCGCCGACAACGTGCGCAACAAGCTCAAGACGTTGCTGCAGATGGCGATCGTGCTGACCTACGCGGCGAAGGTGCCGGTCGTGAAGATCGGCCGGGTGGCGGGCCAGTTCGCCAAGCCGCGGTCGAAGGGCACCGAGATCCGCGACGGCGTGGAGCTGCCGGCCTACCGGGGCGACATGGTCAACGGGTTCGAGTTCACCCCCGAGTCGCGCGAGCCCGACCCGTGGCGGCTGCTCAAGGCGTACCACTCCTCGGCGGTGACGCTCAACCTGGCGCGCGCCTTCACCAAGGGCGGCTACGCCGACCTGCGCCAGGTGCACGCCTGGAACCAGGACTTCGTGGCCGAGTCGCCCGCCGGGCGCCGCTACGAGCAGCTGGCCCGCGAGATCGACCAGGCGCTGGCCTTCATGCGGGCCTGCGGGGCCGAGCCCGAGGAGTTCCACACGGTCGAGTTCTACTCCTCCCACGAGGCGCTCATCCTCGACTACGACCGGGCACTCACCCGCATCGACTCGCGCACCGGCCTGCCCTACGACGTCTCGGCGCACATGGTCTGGATCGGCGAGCGCACCCGTCAGCTCGACGGCGCGCACGTCGACTTCTTCGCCGGCATCCGCAACCCGATCGGCGTCAAGCTCGGGCCGACGACCTCGCCGGAGGAGGCGCTCGCGCTGATCGAGAAGCTCAACCCGGACAACGAGCCCGGCCGGCTCACGTTCATCACCCGGATGGGCGCGTCCAAGATCCGCGAGCACCTGCCCACCCTGGTCAAGGAGGTCACGGCCGCCGGCGCCCAGGTGGCCTGGATCTGCGACCCGATGCACGGCAACACCTTCGAGGCGCCCAGCGGGCACAAGACGCGCCACTTCGACGACGTGCTCGACGAGGTGGCCGGGTTCTTCGAGGTCCACCGCGCGCTCGGCACCCACCCGGGCGGCATCCACATCGAGTTCACCGGCGACGACGTCACCGAGTGCGTGGGCGGCGGCCACGAGATCGTCGAGGGCGACCTCGGCACCCGCTACGAGACGGCCTGCGACCCGCGGCTCAACCGCGGCCAGTCCCTCGACCTCGCCTTCCGCGTGGCCGAGCTCTACCGGGGCTGAGCTGTACCGGGAGCCGTACCGCTGAGCGCGGCGTGCTCCCGGGCTGAACCGGTTCCACGCGGCGCGTGTTCGTGACGCGCGCCGCGCGGACAACCGAACCGAATTCCAGTGCGGGCGGGGTCGGCGAGGCTATGATCACCCGAAGGACCGAAATTTCGGGAGAAATCGTGGACAGTGCCCCCGAGGGGGTCGACCCCAACGTCCCCAACGTCGCGCGGATGTACGACTACTACCTCGACGGCAAGGACAACTTCGCGGCCGACCGCGCCGCGGCGGAGCAGATCCTCAAGGTGTTCCCCAACACCAAGGAGGCCGCCCGCAGCAACCGGGCGTTCCTGCAGCGGGCCGTGCGGCATCTGGTGGACTCGGGCGTACGGCAGATCGTCGACCTGGGCGCCGGGCTGCCGACCCAGGGCAACACGCACGAGATCGCGCCCGAGGCCCGCGTGGTCTACGTCGACTACGACTCGGTGGTGTGCGTCCACGGCCGGGCGCTGCTGGCCCGTACGGACAACGTCGACATCCTGCAGGCCGACATCCGCGAGGTGGACACCCTGCTGGACAAGCTGGGCGCGCTGATCGACTTCGACCAGCCGGTGGCCTTCCTCATGCTGGCGATCCTGCACTTCATCCCCGACGAGCAGGCCCACCCCATCGTGGCCCGGCTGCGCGAGGTCAGCGCCCCCGGCAGTCACCTGGTGATCAGCCACGCCATCGACGCCAAGCCGGACACCACCCCGCAGGCGCTGGAGGTCTACAACCAGGCCACGGCCGCGCTGAGCCTGCGGACCGACAAGGAGATCCTGACCTTCTTCGAGGGCTACGAGCTGGCCGACCCCGGCCTGGTCTTCCCCCAGGACTGGCGTCCCACCGAGCCGCCCGCCCTGACGAACGGCACCGACGTCGGCTACGTCGGCGTCGGCCGCAAGCCCTGACGCACGGCCGGATCGCGGCCCCCGGTCCGGGCCGCGGTGAGGGCCGCAGTGAGGGCCGCAGTGAGGGCCGCAGTGAGGGCCGCAGTGAGGGCCGCAGTGAGGGCCGCAGTGAAAGGCGCGGTGAGGGGCCCGGTCAGGGCAGGGCCGCCAGGAGCTGCCGCACCCGGGCCGTCGGCGGCCCGGCCGGCACGGCGAGGTACGTGCGCACCTCGGGCTCGTCCAGGCCGGCGTAGGCCACGCCGCGGATCGGCGGCAGCTCGTCGAAGACCGGGTAGAACAGCGTCCACGACGGCGGGCCCGAGGCCAGGTCGATGAGCGTGTCGTGCAGGCCGGTGAAGGCCGGGCCGCGCGGCGGGTCCACGGCCGCCCGCGCCAGGGCCCCGGTGACCAGGTCGTGGAAGGGCGGGTTGCGCTCTCGGGGGGCGAGCCGTACGGGCAGGTCGCCCAGCTGGGCGAGGCTGAGCGTGCCGGAGCCGGCCAGCGGATGGGCCGCGGGCAGCGCCACGACCAGCGGCTCGGTCCAGGCGGGGAAGAACTCCAGGCCGGGCGCGGCGTCCACCAGACGCACCAGCGCGGCGTCCAGGTCGCCGGAGCGCACCGCCGCCAGCCGCTCGGCCAGCCCCTGCTTGGCGAGCCGGACCCGCAGGCCGGGGTCGAGCCGGTCGAGCATCGGGTACAGGCGGGTGCCGGGCGCGGCGGACACGCCGAGCCGCAGGGTGGCCTCGGCCAGATGGCCGGCGACCGCCCGGCGGGCCCGTTCGGCCGCGGCGAGCACCTCGCGGGCCTCGGGCAGCAGCCGCTCCCCCGCCTCCGTCAGCCGCACGTGCCGGGTCGACCGGTCGAACAGGCGGGCGCCCAGCTCGCGTTCCAGCCTGCTCACCTGCTGGCTGACCGCGGGCTGCACGATGTGCAGCCGCTCGGCGGCCCGGCCGAAACCGCCCTCGTCGGCGACGGCGACGAAGTAGGCGAGCTGCCGCAGCTCCACTGTGTCTCCATTCATCATGATCTGTGATGACTGTCCAGGAGAACGTCTCCTGGTTCGCCCGCTCTTCCCGCGATGGACTGGCCGGCATGAACGGGAGTGGATCGATCGGGATCAGGCTGGGCGCGCTCTTCGGCCCGGCCGTGTTCGGCGTCACGGCGGCCGGGGTCGCCCTGCCGGACGTCGCCGCCGCACTGGGGGCGCGTCCTGGCGCGGTGGTGTGGGTGCTGACCGCGCACGCGCTGGCGCTGGGCATCGGGACGGCGCTGTTCGGGCGCCTGTCGGACGCGTGGGGGGTGCGCCGCACGCTGCTGCTCGGCTCGGCGGTGCTGGCGCTGGGCGCACTGGCCTGCCTGGCGGCGCCGTCGCTGGGCGCGCTCGTGGCGGCGCGGGCGGTGCTGGCGGCCGGGTCGGGCGCGCTGTCGGCGGTCGCGCTGAACCTGGCGGCGACGGCCGAGCCGGAGCGCCGTCAGGCGGTGCTGGCCTGGTTCGGCAGCGCGATGGCGGTGTTCTCGGCGGGCGCGACGCTGGCCGGCGGGCTGGTCACCCAGGCGTTGTCGTGGCGGCTCACGCTCGCGCTGCCCGCGCTGGCGCTGGTGGCGGTGCCGTTCTGCCTGCCGGTGGCGCGGCGCGCGGGGTCGGGCGGCCGGGTGGACGTCGTGGGCGTGGGCCTGTTGGCGGCGGGCGTGTCGGCGTTCCTCGTGCTCGTCCAGTCGGCCAACCTGGGGCTGACCTGGCCGGTCGCGGCGCTGGCCGGGGTGGTGGCGGTGCTCGCGGGGGCCGCGCTGGTCCGGCGCACCCGTACGGTCGCGGGCGGGTTCGTCCCGCGTGACCTGCCGGCCGACCGCGTCTTCCGCGGGGCCGCCCTGATCGGCGTCGGCGTGTACGGCGGCCTGTTCGCCACCATGTGGGCCGCCCCGCAGCTCCTGGCCGGGGTGCACGGGTGGAGCGTGCCGGCGATCGGCGCCTGGCTGCTGCCGGGCGCACTGGTGGGCGTGGTGCTGGCCAGGATCGCGGGCACCCGGTCGTGGCTGCTGCCCGCGGTGGCCGCGGCGTTCGCGCTCTGCCTGGTCGCGGCGGGGCTCGCCGGAGCGCTCACCGGCGGGCCGGGCGGGCACGGCGGGCCGGCGGGGTGGGCCGCGGCGCTGCTGGTGGTGGCCGCCTCGCTCGGGTTCCCGGCGTTCTCGCTGGCCCAGGTGGTGATCACGGCCCGGATGTCGGCGAGCTTCCCGGTGGAGCGGCGCGGCGGCGCGATGGGCCTGCTGAACCTGACGTTCTTCGTCGGCGGCGGGATCGGGCTCGGCGTGGCGGGCGCGTTGTCACGCCTGGCCGGGCTGCCCGGCACGCTCGTGGTGATCGCGCTGTTCCCGCTGGCCGCCGCCCTGGCGCGGGCCGGGCGACGCGAGGGCCCCGCCGTGCCGGCGGGGCCCGCCGGGGTCAGTTCTGCTCGGCGTTCTTCAGCTCCTCGCTGAGCTCGGCCCGGATCGCGTCCATGTCGAGGGCGCGGACCTGGCGGATGAGGTCCTCCAGGGCCGGGGCCGGGATCGCGCCGGCCTGGGCGAAGACCACGATGCCGTCGCGGATGGCCATCAGCGTGGGGATCGAGGTGATGTCGAAGCCCTGGGCGAGCGCCTGCTCGGCGTCGGTGTCGATCTTGCCGAAGGTGATGTCGTCGTGCTTGTCGGAGGCCGCCTCGAAGATCGGCCCGAACTTCTTGCACGGCGGGCACCACGTCGCCCAGAAGTCGAGCAGCACGATGCCCTTGTCGGCGATGTCGTTGAAGTTCTTCTCTGTTACTTCGATGGTCGCCACAAGTGGCTCCTCGCTCCTCGGTGAAATTGCAACCGTGTCAACCACGTACCCCCCACCAGCATTCCATGCCCTGGGGGCCCGCAACCCCGCTGCGGCGGGCGTTCCGGAACGCCGGAAGGCGCGGCCCGCGGGCCGCGCCTTCCTCACGGGTCAGTGGCCGCCGGGCAGGGTCAGGCCGATCACCAGGGGGTCGTGGTCGGAGGAGCGGTAGGCGTCCGGCTGGTAGAGGCCGGGCGGGTTGAACTCGGTGTTGTAGTCGCGGATGCGCGGCTCGTCGGAGTTGATGTGCCAGATCGTGGTGCTGGTCACCCGCTTGAGCAGCTGCTTGCCGGCGAAGGCGTGGTCGAGCTCGCCGGCCAGGCCGTCGAACAGGTAGCTGTAGCGCTGCGCCTGCGGCACGAACCGCTTGGTGAGGCTGGTCAGGCCGCCGGCCTCCAGCGTGTCGATCGGGTCCTCCTCGCCGTAGGCGTTGAGGTCGCCGAGCACCAGCGGGTTGGGCAGGTCCTGGTCGCCGATGATGCCGAGCAGCGCCTGCGCCTGCTTGACGCGGGTGGGGTTCCAGCAGCTCTGGCCGTCGCCCTGGTCGGCGTCGGGGCCGCCGGCCGGGCAGCTGCCCTTGGACTTGAGGTGGTTGACGATCATGGTGAACGGCTGGCCGCCGCCCTTCCTGCGGAAGGTCTGGATCAGCGGCGGACGGCTGAAGACCGGGTCCTGGGAGGCCTTGGTCTCGCCGACCGGGGTGAGCTTGCCCGGCTTGTAGATCAGCCCGACCTGGATGAGGTCCGTGCCGGGGTAGGGGTGGCTGAGGGCCGCGTACGTGCCGGCGCCGACCTCGGCGTTGACGGCGTCCACGAGCGCCTGCAGCGCGGTCTGGCCGTTGTTCTCGACCTCCATGAGGGCGACCGCGTCGGCGTCCAGGCCCTTCAGCGCGGCCACCAGCTTGGCGAGCTGCCGCTGCTGCTCGCCGGCGTTGCTCGCGCCGCGCGAGCCGATGGTGGTGAACCAGTTGAGGGTGTTGAACGAGGCCACCTTCACGTTGCCCACCACCGGGAAGGGGCGCGGCGTGCGCGGGTTGGCGTCCAGGTAGGCGATCGGCTGGGTGGGCTGGAGGCGGTACTCGCCGAAGCCGTACCCGAGCACGCCGGTGACGCCGGCGGCCACAGCGCCCGCCCGCGTGACGGGCGGCAGCGTCGCCGGGTTCTCCCGGTTGGAGCCGTCGTCGATGAGCAGCGAGCGGCGCGTGTCGGCGGCGGGGTCCACGCCGGGCCGGTCGGTGGGCTGGTACAGCCGGCCGTGCGCCGACACCGTGACCTCGCCGAAGCGGCCCAGGTTGTAGTTGTCGTCCACGGTGAGCGGCTGCGGGAAGGTGAGCAGCATGTTCTCGACGGCCTCCAGGCCGTCCGCGGCCGGGGGCAGCGTGTACGGCTGCGCCGCCACGCTCCCGGTGCCGCAGACGTCCACGGCGGTGACCGGGGACAGCTCGGTCCAGCCGTTGAACTCGGTGGCCTTGCCGGTGACCAGGACGCGGTCGCCGGTCTTGACGTCCTTGAACGACTCGCGGGCGAAGACGAACAGGCCCTCGGAGGTCCTGGGGTCGGCGTCCGGCCGCGGGTCCTGGAGGAAGAAGCCGCTGAGCTGGTCGGTCCGCTGGAAGTCGCCGGTCACGATGCCTTCGACCCGTACGGTCTGGCCGGTCAGGGGGCCGGTGTCGCCGCTGCCCTGCACCTCGGCGACGCGGCGGTCGGCCGGGGTGTCACAGGGCGCCGCCGCCGTGTCGGCGAGGGCCGGCGTGGCGGTCAGGGCGCCCGCCACGAGGGCAGCGAGTGCTGCTCGGGATAAAACGCGCATGACCGGCACTTTAGAGGGATTATTGACCGCATATTTCCACACAAAAGTGGATAGAACATTAAATCATCGAACCTTGACATCGGCGGCACGCGGGTATGACCAGTGCATGGACTGGGTCACCTGCGCGTTTTCTGCTGCCTGCCCCGGAATCGCCCAACAGCCGTCCGGCCTGTGCCTGGCGCATCTGCCGGCCGAGGACCTGCCCGCCGTCCTCGCCCGGTTGTCCCCCGGCAGGCTGCTCGACCTCCGCGGCACCACCGTCAACGGCGACCTGCTGTCGCGGGTCCTGGAGGCGACGAGTTGCAGACCGGGCCGCGCCCGGCTCGACCGGGCCAGGTTCACCGGCGACGTCAGGCTGTCGGGCGTGACCTTCGCCGGGGACGTGTCGCTCGACGGAGCCAGGTTCGAGCGGCTCGCCTCCTTCTTCGGGGCCCGTTTCGAGGGCAACGTGTCGCTGGCGGCGGCCAGGTTCACGCGCGAGCTGTCCTTCCACGGCGTACGCGTCCGGGGGCACGTCTCGCTCGACCGGGCCGTGATGTCCCGCGACGCGCTGTTCGGCCAGGCCGTCTTCGAGCACGGGCTCTCCTGCGAGGGCGCCCGGTTCGACGGGTACGCCACCTTCGACGACGCCCGCCTGGGCACCGGCGCCACGTTCCGCGGGGCCAGGTTCGGCCGGACGCTCTCCTTCCGCAAGGTGCGCGGGCAGGCGGGGTTCGACTACGCCCACTTCGCCGGGGACGCCTACCTGTCGGCCTCCGGCAGGCTCTCGGCCGCGCGCGCCCGCGCCGACGGCCTGCTCGACGTGACGGTCGCACGCTGCGGGGTGGACCTGCGGCGGGCCGAGGTCTTCGGGGCCGCCACCGTGCGGCTGACCGACTCCAGCGCCGACCTGGAGGGCGCCGTGCTGCACGGGCCCGCCTCGGTGACCGGAAAGGGCCTGTCGATGCTGAGCTCGCTGCGCCAGGTGGACGCCGCCAGCCTCACGCTGACCGGCCTCGACCTGTCGGGATGCGGGTTCGCCGGGCTCACGCACCCGGCCGGGGTGCGGGTCAGGAACTGCACGTTCGCGCTCACGCCGCGCGGCGTGCGGGTCAGCCTGCGCCGCCCGATGCTGCGCTGGATCTCGCGGCGCAGCGCGCTGGCCGACGAGCACGCCCTGCGCGGCTGGGACGCCTCCGGCGGCTCGCCCACCACCCCCGACCTGCTGGCCGCCCTGTACGCCGAGCTGCGCGGCCGGATCGAGGACCGCGACACCTCGGCGGACTTCGCGTTCGCCGCCATGGAGATGCGCCGCCAGGCCGGTGAGCACTGGTGGCTGTCGCTGTCGTGGCTGCTGTGGGGGTACGGCATGCGGCTCGGACGCGCGGTGGCCTGGTGCACGCTGCTCGCGGCGCTGACGGCGGCGGCGGTGTTGTGGAGCTCCACCTCGCACGCGGCCCGCCAGGCGGTCCACCACAACCCGGTCCTCCACCAGTAGCCGGGCCGAGCCGTCCACCACCGGTCAGCCACCGGCGGGCGGGCCGAAATGCGGTGGCAGGCGGCGGACCGGGCTCGCTAGGGTCGCGCCGGTGAGTACCGATCCGCTGCCGCTGCTCTGGTTGACGGGCCCCACGGGCGCCGGGAAGTCCTCGGCCGGGTGGGAGATCTTCGACCATCTGGGCCGCGGCGGCGTCAAGGCGGCGTTCCTCGACGCCGACCAGATCGCCCTGTGCCATCCGGCGCCGGAGGGCGGCACGCATCGCCTGCGGGCGCGCAACCTGGCGGCCCTGTGGCCCGGGTTCCGGCGCGCGGGCATGCGCTGCCTGGTGCTGGCCGGGTTCGTGGACACGCCCGAGGAGGTCGGCCAGTACACCGCGCTGCTGCCCGGCGCGGCGTTCACCGTGTGCCGGTTGCGGGTGCCGCACGCGGAGCTGCGGGAACGGTTCCTGGGGCGGGGCTGGCGTCCGGACCTGGTGGAGGCGGCCGTGGCCGAGGCCGTCGAGCAGGACCGCAGCCGGTACGCCGACCTGTGCGTGGACACCGGCGGCCGGACGGTGGCCGAGACGGCCCGGCTGGTGCTCGACCGGCTGGGCGGCTGGCCGCCGCCCGTCGCGGACATCCGCCCAGCCTCGGCCTTTCCGGACACGCAGGGCCACGGTGCCGGTTCCGGCGTGCCGGTTCCCCTGGTGTGGTTCTCGGGGGCGACGGCGGCCGGGAAGTCGACGGTCGGCTACGAGGTCTTCAGCCGCGTCCACCGGTCGGGCGTACGGGCCGCCTACGTCGATCTGCGGCAGATCTCCGCGCTGCGCCCGTCCACCGAGGAGGAGGGCCGCCGGCTCAGGGCACGCGGCCTGGCCGCGCTGTGGGACGGGTACCGGGCGGCCGGGGCCGGCTGCCTGGTCGTCTCCGGCGGGGCCGACTCCGACGAGACCGTCCGCGCCTGCACCCGCCTGCTTCCCGGCCTGACCCCGACCGTGTTCCGGCTGCACGCCTCCCCCGCCACGCTGCTGGATCGCGTGCTGCTGCGCGGCCGGGGAGGCGGCCCGGCGATGCCCGGCGACGAGCTGCGGGGGCTCGGCCCGGACGCGCTGCGGGCCGTGGCCGGGCGGGCGGCGCGGGAGGCCGCCGCCCTCGACCGGGCGGGGGCGGGCGACGTGCGCCTGGACACCGACGGCCGGCCGCCGCAGGAGGTGGCCGCGCAGGTCATGGCCCATCTCCGGCTTCCGCCCTAGTGACTTTGCGCATTCGGTCGATTACTTTGGGTGACGAGCCGCAGAGTGCGGCCGACAGTTTCGGAGGTGTCCCCCGTGCCCCGCATCGTCACCAAGATCAGCGCTGTGCTGGCGTCCGTCGTCCTGCTCGCCGCGGCGGGAGCCGTCCCGGCCCAGGCGGCCGGAGAGGCCTACTTCGAGTTCACCGACACCGACGGCCGGTCAGGGTTCGTCATGCAGCTCACCGACCCCGCGTCCATCCAGCACGCCCGCGACCTGCTGGCCGGGGCCACCGACGAGCGGCCGCACGTGCACGGCCGCATCGTCAAGCGGCCCGTCGCCTACAACGCCCGGTGGAGCTACCACCTGCAGCCCGAGACGATCGGCTTCTTCGACGTGGCCATCGAGGTCTGCGACGCGAGCATGACGTACGTGGAGGACCACCTCGACGAGGCGGGCGGCGCGTTCCTGCCGGGCGGCCACTGGTGCCCGTGGAGCTCGCGCCTGACCCGCGAGCTCCCGCCCATGTAGGGGCCCGGCTCAGAGGGTGGCGGCCAGGTCTTCGATGACGGCGAAGTGCCGCGGCCAGCCGCCGCCCATGATCCGGCGGGAGAGCTGCTGGGTGGGGTCGTCGGGGTCGAAGCCCTCGTGGTCGAGGAACAGCCGGGTGCCCCGGCCCTCCGGCACCAGCCGCCAGGTGACCGTCCAGTCGGCCTGCTTGCGGTCGCTCCAGCTGATCCGCAGCAGCTTCTCCGCCTCGAACTCCAGCACCTGGCAGTGGACCGTGCCGTCGAACCCCACCGCCTTCCTGGGCTGGGTGGTGAACGTGAACCGGTGGCCCACCTCCAGCCGGAAGTCGTTGGGCATCAGCCAGCGGGCCATCAGCTCGGGATCGGTCAGCGCCCGCCACACCTTGGCCGGCGGGTGCTTGAGGAACTCGTCCAGCCCGATCGCGGTCCGGTCCTCAGCCATCCTCTTCCTCCATCTCGTCGAGCAGCGCGGACAGGCCGGTCAGCTTCTCGCGCCAGAACCTCTCGTACGGGGTGAGCCAGTCGCGGATCTCCATGAGCGGCTCGGCCTCCAGCTGGTAATGCCGTTCGCGCCCCTTGCGGGCCTCGGCCACGAGCCCGGCGTCCTTGAGCACCTTGAGATGCTCCGAGACGCTGGGCCGGCTCATGTCGAAGCGCTCGGCCAGCCGTCCGGCGGGCTGGGGGCCCTCCTGGAGCAGCAGGCGCAGCAGTTCGCGCCGGGCCGGGCTGGCCAGCGCGGTGAAGACGTGGTCGGCGGTCATGCCTGGCTGACCACGAACCCGTTGCCGAAGGGGTCCTGGAAGAGGAGCTGGCGTCCCCACGCCTGCTCGCTCGGCCCCTCGAAGGCGACGTCGTGCGCGGCGAGCCGGGCGGCGAGGGCGTCGAGGTCGGGCGCGGCCACCACGAGCCCGCCGACGGGGGCCATGTCGGGGAACCAGGAGGCCAGCAGGAGTGTGGTCGCCGCACCCTTGGGGGCGACGGTGAGCCAGCGGCCCATGGGGAACGGGTTGTCGGTGCGCACCTCGAAGTCGAGCACGCCGGTGTAGAAGTCGAGCGCCCGCGCCTGGTCGGCGACGGGCACGGTGACGGTGAGGATCCCGGAAATCAGCATGTCGGACACTATACGTAGGATTTTTCCGACATATCAAGTCGCGGCGCGAAATATCGGGGACTTCCCTGATAGGCCATCGGCGGCTCACTCCGTAAACTGGGATCATGCGGATCGACGACTACGTGGCCGACCTCGATCGCGCGCTCTCCGGCCCGTCCGGCGCGAAGCGCGACCTGGTCGTCGAGGCCCGCGACAGCCTGTCCGACACCGCCGACGCCCTGGAGGCCGACGGCCTCGACCGCGCCGAGGCCGAGCGGCTGGCGGTCGCCGAGTTCGGCCCGGTCACCGAGATCGCCCCCGGCTACCAGAGCGAGCTGACCGCCGTGGCCGGGCGGCGGCTGGGTCTGCTGCTGTTCATCAGCGTCCCGCTGACCGCGCTCATGTGGTCGATGGTGTGGCGCACCTACCCCGCCGACCCGGCGCTGTGGGTGGGCCGTCCGGCCTGGTACCACCTGATCTCGAAGCTGCTCGACATCTGCCAGCTCGCCACCGGCCTGTACGGCGGCCTCGCCCTGCTGGCGCTGGGCCGGGGAGCGCGCTGGATCCGCCGTCCGCACCTGGTGACCAGGTCGCTGGGCATCGTCGTGTGGGGCATGCTGCCGCTCGGCGGCGCCATGAGCCTCGTGCTGTCCTACAGCGCCCCCGGGCCGGGCACGATGACCGGCTACCTGCCCGCGTTCCTGGCGAACCTGGTCACGACCGCGTTCTGGGGCCTGCAGATCTACGGCGCCACGCGCTGCCTGCGGGTCAGCCGCACCCGCCGGACCGCCGCCGCCCCGTCAGCCTGAGGCCCGCGCGTCGGCCCGTACGTCGGCCCGGGTGTCGGCCTGGAGCACGCCGCCGATCACGCTGGTGAACTCCCGCCAGGCCGACCGCTCCCCTTCTAGCTGCTTCCTGCCCGGGTCGGTCAGCCGGTACGTGCGCCGCTTGCGCCCGCCCACCGTGGCCCACTCGCTGGCCAGGTAGCCGACCCGCTCCAGCCGCCGCAGCGCCGGATAGACGGTGCCGGTGGGCACGCTCAGCGCACCCCCGCTGCGCTCCTGGAGCGCCTCGATGATCGCGTAGCCGTGCAGCGGCTCCCGCTCCAGCACCGAGAGCAGCAACGCGTCCATGTGCCCGCGCAGCGCGTCTGGATTCATGCTCCTGATCCTAGACAACCGTTCGCCATGTAGCCAGTCTACATGTAGGCTGCCTATATGTAGGTAGACACAACAACGGAGTCGATCGAATGGACGTACTCGAACTCGCCCGCACGCAGTTCGCCGTGACGGGAAGCCTGCACTTCCTGTTCGTCGTGCTCACGCTCGGGCTGGCGCCGGTCGTGGCGCTCATGCACACCCGCCACGTGCTCTCCGGCAGCGCGCTGCACGGCGGCATGACGCGGTTCTGGGGGCAGATCTACGTCATCAACTACGCCCTGGGCATCGTCACCGGCCTGGTGATGGAGTTCCAGTTCGGGCTGTCGTGGAGCGGGCTGTCCCACTACGCCGGAGACGTGTTCGGCGCGCCGCTGGCCATGGAGACGCTGGTGGCCTTCTTCCTGGAGTCCACGTTCCTGGGTCTGTGGATCTTCGGGTGGGGGCGGCTGCCCAAGTGGCTGCACCTGGCCTGCATCTGGCTGGTGACGCTGACCGCGTACGCCAGCGCGTTCTTCATCATGGTCGCCAACTCCTTCCTGCAGAACCCGGCCGGTTCGGTGGTCAGGAACGGCCGGCTGGAGCTGGTCGACTTCGGCGCCCTGCTCACCAACAAGACGCTGGTCTTCTCCTTCCCCCACGTCATCGGCGCGGGGCTGCTGACCGGCGGCCTGGTGCTGGCCGGGGCCAGCGCCTACCAGCTGCGGCGGCGCACCCGCGAGACGCTGTTCTTCACCAAGTCGCTGCGCACGGGGGTCGGCGTGGCGGCGGTCGGCGCCTTCCTGGCCCTGGGCTTCGGGTACGCGCAGTTCGGCGGCGTCCAGGAGGGCAAGTTCGACGGCGATGCGGGCGCCGGGGTGCCGCTCGGGCTCATGATCGAGATCGGCCAGCTCCTGGCGTTCGTGCTGCTGTTCGTGCTCCTGCCGCTCATCTACTGGCTGCCGCGCTGGCGGTGGACGCACCTCGTGCTGATCGTGATGACCCCGGTGCCGTTCGCGCTGGCCATCCTGGGCTGGATGGCCAGGGAGATCGGCCGCCAGCCGTGGATGGTCTGGCACAAGCTCACCGTGGCCGACGCCCTGACGCCCGGCCTGACCTCGGGCATGGTCACGGCCTCGCTGATCGGGTTCGCCGGCGTGCTGGGGCTGCTGGCGGTCGTCGACTACGTCCTCATCGCCCGGGTCGTCCGGCGCGGCCCGCGCGACCTCGACCTCGGGGCCGTCCCGGCCGGCGCCGAGCCCGCCCCGGCGCTGAGCTACTAGGAGTGCTGACATGGAAGTGATCTGGTTCCTGTTCTTCGCGGTGCTGCTGGCCGGGTACTTCGCCCTGGAGGGCTTCGACCTCGGCGTCGGCCTGCTGCTGCCGGTGCTGGGCAGGACGCGCGGCAACCGCGACCGGATGGTGGCCGCGATGGCGCCGTTCGTGCTGGCCAACGAGGTGTGGCTGGTGGCGGTGGCCGGGACGCTGTTCGGGGTGTACCCGCGTCTGGAGGGCGAGGTGCTGTTCGGGCTCTACCCGCTGGTGGTGGCCATGCTGCTGAGCTGGATCGTGCGCGACGCCGGGCTGTGGTTCCGGCGGCGGCTGGACGGCGCGAGGTGGCGCGGCTTCTGGGACGCGATGATCGCGTTCGGGTCGCTGGGGTTGTCCTTCGGGTGGGGCATGGCGCTGCACGCCGCCGCGACCGGGTTCGCCTCCTCGCCGGTGAATCCGGTCGGGGTGCTGCTGGGCGTGCTGGTGACGCTGCTGTTCGCCTTCCACGGGTGGACGTTCCTGGCCTGGCGGGAGCCGGGCGCGTTCGGGGCCGTGCGGTCGGGGCGGGCGCTGCTGCTGTCCGGGCTGGTGGCCGCGCTGCCCGCGATCGGCCTGCTGGCGGGGGCCATGCCGTACTTGCTGGAGCACAGCGCGCCGGCGGCTACGTTGAATGTGCTCAGTGTCATGGCGTTGCCGTTCGCGCCGATCATGCTGGGCGCGCAAGTATGGGTATGGCGGACTTTCCGGCCAGGTAAGGGCGCCGTCCCGCTCCCCTCGTTCTTCTGAAGGCCACGTGCATAAGGATCTTCTGCGGCTCATGCGGGCCGAGCGCTCGGTGCGCCGCCACCTGACCGTCACCATGGTCGCGGCCGTGCTCGCCGGGCTGCTCGTGCTCGCGCAGGCCGAGCTGCTGGCCGGCGTGCTGTCGGGCCGGTTCACCGCCGCCGCGCTGGGGGCGCTCGCCGCCGTCGTGGGCGTCCGGGCGCTGCTGGCCTGGACGCAGGGCGTCTTCGCCGGGCGCACCGCGACGGGCGTGAAGTCCGCGCTGCGCCACCGGCTGCTGGCCCGCCTGGGCGAGCTGGGGCCGTCCAGGCTGACCGGTCACCGGTCGGGCGAGCTGGTCACGCTGACCGGCCGCGGCCTGGACGGCCTCGACGCCTACCTGACCGGCTACCTGCCCTCGATCGCGGTGGCGGCCGTGGTGCCGGTGGCCGTGCTGGTCCGGCTGTTCGCCGCCGACCTGGGCAGCGCGGTGATCGTCCTGGTGACGCTGCCGCTGATCCCCGTCTTCGGCGCGCTGGTGGGCATGACGACCAAGGCCGTCACCGAGCGGCAGTTCCACGCCCTGTCGCGGCTCGGCGGGCACTTCCTCGACGTGGTGCGCGGGCTGCCCACGCTGCGCGCCTTCGGGCGGGCCCGCTACCAGGCCACGGTCATCCGGCAGGTCGCCGACGCCCACCGCAGCGCGACCATGCGCACCTTGCGGGTGGCGTTCCTGTCGTCGCTGGTGCTGGAGCTGTGCGCGTCGCTGTCGCTGGCGCTGGTGGCGGTGCCGATCGGGCTGCGGCTGCTCGGCGGCTCGCTGGACCTGACGACGGCGCTGCTGGTGCTGCTGCTGGCGCCGGAGGCGTACCTGCCGCTGCGGGCCATGGGGACCCGGTTCCACGCCTCCATGGAGGGGGTGGCCGCCGCCGACGCGGCCTTCGCCGTCCTGGACGAGGCCGCCGGCGACCCGTCCGGCCCGGCCCGCCCGTACGACGGGCACGGCGCGCCGGAGATCCGCCTGGAGAACGTGACCGTCCGCTACCCCGGCAGGGACGAGCCCGCCCTGGAGAACGTGACGCTCACCATCGCGCCCGGCGAGCGGGTGGCGCTGGTCGGCGAGAGCGGCGGCGGCAAGAGCACCCTGCTCCACCTGGTCCTGGGCTTCCTGCGCCCGTCCGAGGGACGCGTCCTGGTCGACGGCGCCGACCTGCGCGAGCTGGACCTGGACAGCTGGCGGGCGGCCCTGGCGTACGTGCCGCAGCGGCCCCACCTGTTCACCACCTCCGTGGCCGACAACATCCGGCTGGGCGCACCCGGCGCCACCCTGGAGGAGGTCCGGCGGGCGGCCGCCGCCGCGCACGCCGACTTCGTGGACGGCCTGCCCCAGGGTTTCGACACCGTGGTCGGCGAGCGCGGCGCGAACCTGTCGGCCGGCCAGCGGCAGCGCGTGGCGCTGGCCCGCGGCTTCTGCCGCCCGGACGCCACGGCGCTGCTGCTCGACGAGCCCACCGCCCGCCTCGACGGCCGCAGCGAGGCCGCCGTCGTGGCCGCCACCGCGCAGCTGGCGCGGGGGCGCACCGCCGTCATCGTCGCCCACCGGCCCGCGATGATCGACCTCGCCGACCGGATCGTGCGGGTGCACGAGGGCCGCGTCGTCGCCGACACCACCCGCGACCGGCCCCCGGCCCACCCGGACGGCGACGGTCACCGGGAGCCGCAGAGCGCGGTCTCCCTTCCCGAGGGGAGCGCGCGATGAACCGGCGCATGGGCACCCGCCTGGCCTGGGCCGTGCTGGCCGGGGCGGCCGCCCTGAGCACAACTCGGCACGCAACGCACGTCACACGTATTCCCCATCGGGTCAGCCGGGTTACCGATCGCCGGTGCGCACGGGGGTCCCGCG